>NZ_JBFUKH010000002.1:0-512019 GCF_056400965.1 Asticcacaulis sp. P4_H10
CCCGACACGGTGGCGTCGGTCGCGCTGCCGCTCACCAGGTTATAGACAAAGCGGTTGATATTGTCGGCCGTCATGTGCTCGATCGAGATGCCCTCGAGCTTGCCGGCCAGACGGAAGGCTGCGTTGACGTCCTGGAAGTTCATGTTCTCGAACGACAGGTGGCTGGCGCCGTCCAGCAGCTTGAACACTTCCTGGCCCGACGCGGCCTGGGGCGTATAGACATCGGCGCGGTTCGATACAAAGGTCGCGTTCATGTCCGCGCCCGAGGACGACACGCCCTTGATCAGGATATTGCCGGCGTCCGTGCCGCCGTGTGTCAGATTGATGGCCTTGGTGATGTTGTAATCGCCCTTGTCGGCGATAAGTAAAATACGGTCGCCCGCCTGGGCATTTGCTAAAATTTTATCGAGCTGACTAAGGGTGGATGCATTTTCAGCGCCTGCGCCATTCTTTGAACCGCTGCCGGTTGGCGACACATAGTAATCAGCCATTCAAGCCACTCCACACATTAAAAAACGCACCGTTTATGGTGCGAACACACATTGATTATTTACATTGAGTCATTAATTCGGCTTTACTCGCATTGGTAAATTTGTAATTTAGCAATGTGGATGTTTATTGGCATCAAGCATCGATTCAAAAAGATTGCAGGTTAACTGCAATTTACCTTGATCGCTTCTTTATCGTTTACCATTTTTGCTTGAATGGCTCTCTTGTATCATTGCGATACACAGGCGCACGGAGGCGGCCGCCGGTTACGGAACACCGCAGCTGCAGTGAGACATTTTGACGCAAGTTCTGTGTCTGGGCGTCGTAGGGCGTCGTGCCGACACATGTCCCACAACTGGACACATTCCTACTGCGGGGCGTATAATAGGCCCGAAAGGCCGGCAAACCGGCTTTTATTCAACCAATAGGATAAAGAATTTCTGCAATTGCACGACCCCGTGTATATACCTAACAAAATACTAACAAAAACGTGAGTGAGAATTGTTGAGGCGAATCATCGCGAGTAACTTCCTCGCCAAAATTTCGCCTTGATCGCCCAATCCCGTTTTGTTAGTGTTTGGTTTACCAATCCTTTGATATCCGCAACCCCGACGGGGAGCGTGCATTTTAATAAGGTTTGCCAGTAAGCCTATCAGCTCAGTGGGGAGGGCTGGTATATTTCTTGCGTTCCTTTCCTACCGCATTCCCGCGTTGGGATTGCCTGCAGAGTTTTCACAACGCCTCATCCTACTGGAGATTAACAATGAGCTCATATTTCTTCCCTCAAGTCGAGGGTACCAAGAACGACGACAACATCACCGGCACGACCGACGCCAGCTCGATCCGTGGCAAGGCCGGCGATGACATCATCAACGGCGGCACGGGCGATGACTTCATCACCGGCGATGCTGGCAACGACAAGATCACCGCCGGCAAGGGCGATGACCGCGTTGACGGCGGCGCTGGCGACGACATCGTCTACGGCCGTGACGGCAACGACATCATCCTGGGCGGTGCAGGCAACGACCGTCTGATGGGCGATGCAGGCAGCGACGTTCTGGTTGGCGGCACCGGCAACGATCTTCTGGCTGGCGGCGCTGACGCCGACCTGTTCGTCTTCGGCTTCGGCGACGGCGCCGACACGATCACCGACTTCGTTTCGGGCAGCGACCATATCGACCTGTCGGCCACTGGCCTGGCATTTGCCGATCTGGGCATTACGACGACTGCCGCTGGCACCACCATCACCTACGGTTCGGACACGGTCCTGCTGAAGGGCGTGGGTTCGGTCAGCGCTTCGGACTTCGTATTCTAGTAAAGTCTGGCAATGCGCTCGTCGTAAGATCAGCGCATAAGCCTAAAGCCTGGAAACGGGGAACCCAAAAGGTTCCCCGTTTTTTTATGGCTGTTTTCTCACCAACGGGCACTACACCCAACAGAAATGCTGCGGCGCAGCATTTCGTATTGATTTTCACCGCACAACCGCATACTCCTTAACCCTACTGCCTTCCCGACCATTCACTCGACAGGTCCCACCGGCAGAATTCAGGTTGCCGTCCCGCCAAGCACACGATCGCCACAACAAAAAAGTCTGTCGCGGATCAACGGCTTAACGGATTTGACACACAGTATAGCGTATTCCCGGTAGACGCGTAATTGGCATGAAAAATGCACCTGGCTGCGCATATTTGTGGATGTGCGGCTCCTTTATGTGAATTGAACACGCATTCTGCTCTTCATACACGTCGAAACGATGCTCGTACGCCTGACTTTGCAACGATTTTTGGGTCTGTAATGGAAAAGATAAAAGACACGTTTATTGAGCAATGGCGTGGTATTGCCGTATTTATCGTTGTTTACTTCCACTACTCAGACCGGTTGCCGCCGGCGGCTTTCGGCTTTAGCCAAGGCCCAAGTGTCAACCAGCATATCGGCAAGCTTGGTGTTCTGCTCTTCTTTATTATCAGCGGCTATCTCATCGCAAAGTCGCTCGAAGCCTCAAAGACGCTTGCCGACTTTTATGCCAAACGCATCTCACGTATCTGGCCGCTTTTCATCCTGGCCAATCTGACCGTCTTCGTCTTCCTTCAGTTTTTCTCCCCACCTACCGTCACGACAGGAGACTATCAGTTCTACGAAAAGGGCCGCGACGTCGTTGACCTGATCGGCACCATGTTCTTTGCGGCTGATCTCGGCTTTGACTGGATAGACGGCGCCTTTTGGTCGCTGCTGGTCGAGCTGAAATTCTACTTCTTTATCGGCATGTGTGCCGTTCTCTTCCCCAAGCGGTTTGCGACGGCCTTCTGCGTGTTCGCGCTTGCGGCATCGGGCCTGGACTTTCTGATCCTGTATTTCGACCGTTCCGGTCCGATTGGCTTTAGCGACTCCGAGCAATTCCGGGTGGTCAGCCAGATTCTGCATGGGCTGTTCGTATCGCAGTATCTGCCGATATTTGCCATTGGCGTAGCGCTATATCGCAAGAAATTCGATGGACTGTTTACGGCTGTCATCTTCATGGCCTGCATCACGGCTCTGATCGGCGTCTACGAAATCCACCTGTTCAAGGCCGAGGACAATGTCCTCTTCATCATGCTCTTTGCATTCCTTGTCGCCGCAGATCACGTGCTCTTCAGGGACGCTATCTTCATGTGGATCGGCAAGTACAGCTATGCCATCTACCTTTTCCACCAGATGATCGGCCTGACCATCATGAAGATGATCGCGCCATACGTCACAATGGATGCCGCCATCGTCATAGCCCTGCTCTCGGTATCGGCTATTGCCTGGGGGGCTTCATGGCTATGCGAATGGCGCTTCCGCAAGTTGTTCATCGCCAATCTGATCAGGCTCTTCTCGCTCGTCGGCCTGAACAAGCTGCTCATCCGTATTGCGCCGATCGACGCGCCTGCCCTTGAGGAAAAGACCAAGGTCTCTCCGGCGCCGCTCGCCGAAGCGGCTGGAAAATAACGCATGTCGCAAACCCGATCCAAGCTCCTGTCCGGCTCCCTGTGGATGATGCTGGGGACCGTGGCGAACAACATCATTGGCTTTGTCGTCTTCGCCGCCCTAGCCCGCGTCCTGGCGCCGGCGGAGATCGGCGCAGTGCTGATCGCCGTCATCTTCATCGATATCGGCCGGGTCCTCGCTTTCGGTGGTATTCCGGAGTCGCTTATCCAGCGCGCAGAGTGGGAAGGCCGCACGGCCTCGACCTGCTTCTGGCTGAACATTGGCCTGGCGGTAATCATAACCGTCCTGGTCCTGATCATTTCCAAGTTCGTCATCACCGCGCACTTCGATGCGTCGGTCTCGACGGCCCTGATGGCCCTGTCGTCGATGTTCATCATCGACGCCGCGCGCGCCGTGCACGTGTCCTACCTGCGCCGTAACTTCAAATATAACCAGCTGGCGCTGCGCGGCCTGTGGGCAAATACAGCGGCCGGCGCACTGGCCGTCTACATGGCATTCAACGGCTTCGGCATCTGGGCCCTGGTCTTCCAGCGCATCGTGCAGGCGGTCATCACCACGGTCGTCACCTGGATCGAAGCGCGCTGGATGCCCAAGTTCCAGTTCGACTGGAAGGTGGTTCGCGACGTTAGCAGTTTCAGCGTTAATGTCACCGGCAGCCGCCTGATCGAACTGTCGATCACCAAGCTGCCCGACATGGTGATATCGGCCGTCCTGGGTTCGGCGCAACTGGCCTTCTTCCGCATCGGATCGCGCTGCCTCGACCTGGCGACCCAGGTCCTGGTTCAGCCGATCCAGGACGTCTCGCTGTCAGCCTTTGCCCGCCGCAAGGAGACCACTGCGGTGCCGGGTAAGGGTTATCTGGCGGTCCTGGCCGTTACGACCACCTTCGTCTTTCCGGTGTTTCTGGGCGCTGCCGCCCTGGCGCCCGACCTGATCACCCTCTTCTTCGGTGACAAGTGGGCCATCAGCGCCACCATCATGGCCATCCTGTCGCTCAGCGTCGTGCCGCTGGTTGTGACCCGCATGTCGTCCTCGGCCCTGATCGCCGCGGGGCTGTCCAAGCCATTGGTGATCATCCAGATCCTGAACCTGATCTTCGGCCTCGCTGCCCTGTGGTACGGCACCCGGTTCGGCATTGCCTGGGCCGCCGCTGCCGCCGTCATCGCCGCCTATCTGACCCTGCCCTATGTGGTGTGGAAGACGACCGCGGTACTCGATATCCGTCTCGGCGACTGGTTCGCCCACCTGCTCCCGCCCCTGCTCGCAGCCACGACCATGCTGGTAGTCCTTTCCGCGCTGCGTATTTGGCTGCTCGGCGACTGGAACATCTACGTCCGCGTCGTCCTCATGGCGCTGACGGGCGCGGCAATCTATGCCGTGTCACTCATCCTTTTCGGCCAGGCCTTCCTGGCGCGCCTGCACAAGGAAATAGGGCCTGTCGTCCCCAAGAAGGTGGCACCGCTCTATACCCGATTAATGACCCTTATTGTTCCGCGGATCAAAACCTATGTCTGACGCCAGTCCTTTAAAGCCGCGCGTTATATTCCTGCTGAACTCGCTCGCAGGCGGCGGAGCGGAACGCGTCATGATGACGCTGCTGCGCCACAGTGAGGATCGTCGTTCGCAGTACGACATCCATCTGGTTCTGCTGGACGATGAAACGCACGAGGCCTACAGTCCCCCCGAATGGGCAACGGTGCATCGCCTGCGCACCCAGGGGAGCCTGCCAAAGGGCTTGTCGGCCTTCCTGAAGCTGGGGAGGCAACTTAAACCTCAATACGTGCTGAGCTTCCTGACGCGTGCGAACGTAATCAATGCGCTGAGCAGCCGCGTGCTAAAGCATCGCGCCGTAATATCGGAGCGCGCCAACACGTCCGGACACTTCAAGGGTCTGGCCGGGGCCGTGTCCAAGATGCTGGTCCGTACCCTCTATCCGCTGGCCGATCAGATCATCTGTGTCTCCGGTGGGATCGCCGAAGACCTGCGTGACAATTTCGCTATTTCGCCTTCAAAGCTGGTGTCGATCCCAAACCCGATTAATCGCGAGTACATAACGACGCTGGCGGCCGAAGAGCCAGCCACACCGCTGCCGGCGGCGCCCTATGTCCTTGCCATGGGCCGGTTTGTTGACGGCAAAAACTTCTCGATGCTGATAGATGCTCTGTCGCGCAGTGCTACCTCTGCGCACCTGGTCATTCTCGGCAAGGGGCCGCTTGAAGCGCGGCTGAAAGACGAGGCCGTGCGCGCGGGCCTGAGCGACCGCGTGCACTTTCCAGGCTTCTCGGCCAATCCCTTCGCCTACATCCGTCGTGCAACGGCTTTTGTCCTGCCGTCCAACGGCGAGGGCTTTCCCAATGCCCTTGCCGAGGCCATGACACTGGGCGTACCGGTCATCGCGACCAACTGCCGTTCGGGCCCGTCGGAAATCCTCGATGAGCAGGCGAGTATGCCGCTCGACCGGATGTTTGAGGCGAAATATGGCATCTTAGTACCGGTGAATGATGCTGTAGCCATGGCTGAAGCGCTGAATCTCTATGCATCGCCTGACGTCAGGTCCGCGTGGGCAAAGAAGGCACTGTCAGGTGCCGAACGCTACGACATGCAGGCAACGATCAACCATTACTGGACTGTTTTAACTCTCAAGCAACAAGACCGGCATGATGCAGCTTTTGCGGCGTAGACAAATGTAGTGGCGATAGGGAAACACTCGCTGACATTGGCACATTTGATATTTTCAAACTGTTCCCGTTTCGGTACAGCAGAAGATATCAAGGCTATTTTGGGGCATGTCAGCCGTTTCTTAATGTGAAGCTGACAATATGCGGCGACTACCGAATGAAATACGTTCAGGCCAAATGCGCTGGGGCTGGCCTGCTGTCTACCTTTTCCAGCTAGCAGATGTGATCACTACGCGCTCAAATATGCGTCTTCTCATGTGCTTTGAATGAATAAGTGACCTTGAAAGCGACAGTGTGACACCCGTGACGACCATGGAAAACAAAGAAAAGCAAAATTCTACCGAGCATTTCATGCCTTCGGTCAATATCCACACGTTACTTCTTCATGCGCGCCGACACATGAAGCTCTTTCTCGCCATTTTCGTTGTTGTCTTTGCCGCCACCCTACTGATCATGGTGATGCAACCTAAGAAGTTCACGGCCACATCCGTGGTCATGGTTGACTCGCACCAGATCAAGGCCGTTCCGACGGAGACCGTCACGCCGCAGCTCATGACCGACGTCCTGGCGGTCGATACCGAAGTCGAGCTGGTCAAGTCGAGCGAACTGGCCAAGCGCGTGGTGAAGACACTCAAGCTATCGGAGATCCAAGAATTTACCGAAGACCGCGGCCTCGGCACTCTGCTCACCATGGTCGGCATCAAGGCGGCAGAGCCCGAAATCGAGCTCGACAAGCGCGCCGAAGCCAGGCTCATCGAAGGCCTCAAGGTCAAGCGTCAGGGCCTGGCCCGTGTCATCTACATCAGCTATGAGAGCACATCTCCCGAGCGCGCCCGCGCCGTCGTCAACGAATGGGCGCAGCAGTACCTGAAGACCCAGCTGGAAGTGAAGCAGCAGGGCCAGATGAGCGCCAGCGGTTCGCTGCTGTCGCGCGTCAACGAACTGCGCGGCCAGGTGGAATCCGCCGAAAGCAAGGTGCAGCAGTTCAAGATCGCCAACAACCTTCTGACCGCCGACGGCGGCATGCTGGCCGAACAGGACATAACCACGCTGAACTCGCAGCTCGGCCTGGCCTCCGTCGACAAGGCCGCTTCTGAAGCCCGCCTGCGCAGCGCCAAGAACCAGCTCAATCGCGGCTATACGGGCGGCGGCGTGGCCGAGGTCCAGGGCTCGTCGGTCATCCAGGGCCTGCGGCAAAAGTCAGCGGAGCTGGGACAGCGCATCGCACAGCTTTCGAGCCGTTATGGCGATCGTCACCCGGAACTGATCGAAGCCAAGCGCCAGAAGCAGTCGATCGACGCGGAAATCCAGGAAGAAACCGACCGCGTTCTCATGAACCTGGAATCGGCCGCTGAGATCGAACGCCAGAAGACCGCGTCCATCGCTGCCAAGGTCGCCGCAGCGCGCGGCAGCCTGGCGCAGGGCAACCGCGCCATGGTCCAGCTCAACGAGCTGGAACGCGACGCCCAGGCCGTGCGCAGCGTCTATGAAGCCTATCTCGGCCGTTATAACCAGCTGGCCTCGCTGGAAGGCCTGGAAGCGCCGGACGCCCGCATCGTTTCGCTGGCAAAAGCGGCCCTGCCGTCATCGCCGGGGTTTGTGATGGCGTTCGCCGTCGCCTTTATCTGCGCCAGCGGTGTGGCTGGCGCTACAGTACTGGGCAAGATGTCACTTGAGAACGGCGTCAGCACCCGCCAGGACATTGAACGTCTGGGCGTGCCCTATCTGGCCAGCATCGCCGATTTGAATACCATTGTCAGCTCGAACACGCAGCGCAAGCTGGCTGTGGACTATATCGCGGAAAAGCCGCTGTCCCTGTTTGCCGAAGGTTTCCACGACCTGCGAACCGGCCTGTTGCGAACCGCCGAAGGCAATATCCAGGTCATTCTCACCACTTCGGCCATTCCGAACGAAGGGAAGACGACTATATCCATGTGCTTCGCCCAGACCGTGGCTCTTGCCGGGCAGTCGGTCGTCGTGATCGATTGCGACCTGCGCCGCCGTTCTCTGAGCAAGCTGATGATTTCGGATGCGAAATCGGGCCTGGTCGAACTGCTGAACAAGAAGGCGGAGCTGTCGGACATACTGGTGCGCGATGACCACAGCGGCATCGCTTTCATTCCGCTCGTCGACCAGAAGACGCCGCTGCCGGATATCTTCGATCGCCAGGAAATGAAGAACCTGATCGAGACGCTGCGCGGCATGTTCGACGTCATCGTGCTTGATACTGCCCCTGTCCTGGCCGTCACCGATGCGCGCATCCTGGCCAAGCATGCCGACGCCGTCGTCTTCTCGACCCTGTGGCGGCAGACCGCCGTTCCGATCATCCGCGCGGCGCTGAACGTACTGCGTGACAGCAATGTCATG
This sequence comes from Asticcacaulis sp. P4_H10, assembly GCF_056400965.1. Lineage (NCBI taxonomy): Bacteria > Pseudomonadati > Pseudomonadota > Alphaproteobacteria > Caulobacterales > Caulobacteraceae > Asticcacaulis > Asticcacaulis sp. P4_H10. Next base: position 8,502 of record NZ_JBFUKH010000002.1, read on the forward strand.
GTGACCGGCGTTATCCTGAACAAGGTCGATATCAAGGCTCAGTCGGCTTACGGCGAAGGCCAGGGCCTCTACTACAAGGCCGTCAAGAACTACTATCTGGATTCGTAAGTCCAAGGATCCCGACTGTCATGGAAGATATCGTCGCCAGAGCCCCCATGTTGGGGTTTCCAGAATTAGCGGTCGGCCTTTTCGCCCTGCTCTTTCTGGTATGGCTTGGCGTAACGCGGCCGCTCAGCGGGCCGCTGCGCTTCCTGTTTCTTCTGTTGCTTCTGCGTTATGTCCTGAACTTTTTTCACATCTTCACGATCGTACCGCTCGTCGCCGGCCAAAGTATCAATGCCTTGTCGACCATCCTGTTCATGGTCGCGGGCCTGGCGGTCCTGGGCCGCAAGATCTTCCAGCTGAAATACCTTGCGGTCTTCTATCTCTTCTCCGTCCTGGTGATCATCAGCGGCGTGCTGAACATGCAGGTCATGGGCCTGGCCAATACACTGATCCGTCAGGCGCTCTTCTTCTCAATCGCCGTTGCCGTCTTTCTGCTGCCTGACGACGATCGCTTCAACTTCACCGTCCTGAGCAAGTGTTTTGCCGTTCCGCTACTGTACCAGCTGATTTCGCTGGTGACACACCAGTACAAGGCCACCGAAGGCGACGGTTCGGTCAGCTATATTGGCGGTTATGTCCACGAAGCTGCGTTTTCGATGATCCCCCTGGCCCTGATGGTGATAACTGTTGCCAATCGTGAAATCAGTTTCCAGACCAAGCTTTTTTGGTGCACGATCAGTCTGATTTCGATTATCCTATGCAACTACCGGACAGCGCTCCTGGGCGCCTTGCCCATGTTCGCCGCCTTCCTGGTTTCCTCCATCCAGGTCAAGCGTCAATCGACGACCTGGCTAATACGGGGTGGATTGATTACGGCAGGCATAGCCGGCATGGCCGTCCTGTTTACGATGAATCAGGACCGGTTCGGCGAACTGTTAATGATCTCCGACAAGATCGCGCTTCTGGACAAGATGCCCAGCGACTTTACGACGCCGGAACGCCAGTTTCTTTCAGGACGTCTCCAGCTGTGGGCCGGCTATCTGCATGCGGCGGCCGAAGGAACAGGGATCCATCCGTTCATCGGTTTTGGTCCGGACTCATGGCGCGGCGTATTTGAAAAATACGCCCACAACATGTTTGTATCCTTTATCTACGAATATGGAACCATCGGAGTTGCACTGACAGTAATTAGCATGTTAACCATGCTTTATTATTCTGTTAATGCGCTCCCAAAATACAGAATTGTACTAGTATCCCTGCACATCAGCTACTTCTTGTTAACCTTGTCAACTATGCCCAATGTTAACATAGAAGGTGTTATTCTGTATGGCCTGATGTGCGGCCTGACGGTACGTTATTATGCGCAAGCCAAAGAACTAAGAAGTAGGGGCATGAGTTATGCAGTCTAAAAAAGTACTGGTTATCGGAGCACGCGGCATTCCGGATGTCGAAGGCGGCGCGGAAAAGAACGCAGAGGCGCTTTTCCCTCTGATGGCGGCCGCCGGCTATGACGTAACGGTCATGGGATTACGGCAGTTCATTAAGGGTGAGCAGTACAGGGGCGTCCAACTCCTGGCGTCACCGGCCGTCAAATTCCTGAATACCGACAAGATTGCCTACTACCTGTATGCCATTTATCAGGTGCTGAAGATTCGCCCTGACGTGGTTCACCTTCAGGGTCTCGGATCCGCCGTATTCCTGTTGATCTACAAGATGCTCGGCTGCAAGACAGTCGTGCGCTATGGATCGGCCGACTATATCCTCAACAAATGGGGCTTTCTCGGCCGGATGGGCTTCCTGTTTGCCGAATGGCAGCTGCGTTTCGCCGATGCCGTCATTTCCGTGACGCCGGCGCTTAGCGAACGGCTCGCCAAGCGCGGCATCAGCAAGAATGTCCACATGATCCCCAATGCGCTGGATCCGGCCATCGTCTCGGACGCGAATGTACCGCTGACGTCGGACCGCCCGTTCATTCTCTCCGTCGGCCGCGTGACCTACCAGAAGAACGTGATCAACCTGGTCAAGTCGTTCAACAAGCTGAGCGAAAGCCATCCGGACTATGACCTGGTCATTGCCGGCGGGCTCGACGACGAACCCTATGCCGAAGAGCTGCGCCCCCTGCTCAACGACCGGATCAAGCTTTTGGGCCGCGTCCCGCGCTCAAGCGTGCCGGGTCTGCTGAAGCGCAGCGCTCTGTATGTGAACGTATCGCTCCACGAGGGATCATCAAATGCCACGCTCGAAGCCATCAGCCAGGGCTGCTCCGTGCTGATCAGCGACATTCCGGAAAATAAGGACATGCCGCTGCCGGCGCATCACTTCGTCGATCCGAACGACATCGACGCTATTTCCGCCAAGCTCACCCACGGCATCGAAAACCGCCAGGAGTATGTGGCCGACAAGGGTAACTTCCTGACCTGGTCCAATGTTGCCGAGAAGACGATCGGCGTCTACCTGTCGCTCGGCACCACCCGGCGGGAACCCGTGGATCAGCCTGTTTCAGCCTGATCCTCGCCATAAAAGCATCAAGGACCGTTGCGGCGAGAGACATGTCTCAAGTCGCAACGGCCTTTTTTTATGGAGTTTCCGCAAGACTCACCCGCCACAGACAGGCGCGAATAACCAGATCGGCATGATTTTAGCTGGATGCTTCGTCGCGATATCTTTGACGAAAACCGCTGACACCCTTAGCCGTGCGGCTCTGCTACTCAGCCGGAAAGATCTTCGGCTGGGTATTGGCGTCGATAGCGTTCAGAACGCTCACACAGCCGATAATGCCCGCTACGATCGGGATAAATATCGAAAAGATAAGGGTGTCGAGAATGACCCTGCCCAGCGGAGCAGTTTCAATCGTATGCACTTCGTTGTCCATAATGGTCCCTAGCCATGTGTTATAACCCGCCCTTGGACAGACCAGCAATTCCTATGCCACCGCGCAAGTGGCAAACGGTACGACGGATGCAACCTCATAATTTTGTCACTTCCGGCGCGGCGAACAAAGACCCCACCCCAACCAGTTGATCGCGTGAAATCGTTTTACGCGAAGCCAGAAAGGGCGCGCCGAGACGCCCTCTGTTCGCCGTAAGGTTTGGCCTGCAATGCTTTCGTATATCGTACAAACGTTTCTGAACTCAGAAACCGTCTGCGGCCGCACGCGCAATTGGACAATCGTGTGATGAAAATACGACAGCCGTATCGCGCGGCCAATTCGCTGCACCATCCCCGGCCCTATGACATCAGGCGTAACTGGAAACCATCACCATTGTTTCATTTATGGAAATTGTCGATAGCGTTAACACCGGGGGCAATGGCACACCCATCCTGGCCGAAAGCCACCCCAATGGCATTGGGATACCACTGACGCACCAGATTTTACCGCTTCTGACGCCACAGTGTCTCCTTTCAGGGGACGGCTTCACCTTCACGGGCCACAAGAATCAACCCACAGGCGCGAAAAATTTCTAAACAGTCAAAAAGATGGCTTTGTGTGGACAGGGCGGGCTATCTGGCGCGAGACAGTACTGTTTCGTTCCAGGACGTTTGAGGGCCTTGATAATAGCATGCCTTTTGCATCCGGACTGGATCAGACCCTAACGGCGTGGACGAATGCTTTCGTCGGACCTATGGGGGCGGGCACCATAAATGAGGGAATACCATGTCTTTACTGCTTAACCTGCTCGGCAAGCTGAGCACAATGAACCTTCTCGTCGGCACCAAGCTGAACGACAACCTGACAGCCACCACTGGCAATGATATCGTTGTTGCCGGCAAGGGCGACGACGTGGTCAACGCCGGCACCGGCGACGACCTCGTCTTCGGCGGCAAGGGCAATGACAACCTGACGGCCGGCAAGGGCGACGACTGGATCTTTGGCGGCAAGGGCGCCGACATCATTTGGGGCCGTGAAGGCGATGACCTGCTGTTCGGCGGCAAGGGCAACGACCGCATCATGGGCGACGCCGGCAATGACCGTATCTTTGGCGGCGACGGAGATGACCTGATGGCCGGCGGCGCCGGTAATGACATCTTTGCCTTCGACCGCAACGATGGTCACGATCAAATCGTCGACTTCACCGCCGGTGACAAGATCGACCTGACCCTCGCCTTCACCAAGTTCAGCAAGCTCGATATCTCGAGCGTCAACGGCGGCACAATGATCGAGTTCAACAACACCAGCATCTTCCTGAAGGGTGTTGCCTCGGTTTCGGCCAGCGACTTCATCTTCTAAGATTCTGCCGAATCACAGACTGACTGAAGGAACCGGCGGAGCAATCCCGCCGGTTTTTTATTGACTACAGTGTGAAGGCAAAGACCTTTTCCGCAATCACCCGGCCCTGCCGCTTCAGCGTATAACGGGCGGAATACTGGCCTTTCAGCCAACCGGCTGCCGGGCGTTTGCGGCCACTATACAGAAGATATTGCGCCTTGTTCCGCTCCAGGGCCGGTTCGGCGTTGTCGGCCATCACAGCACCCGCAGGATCGGTGACCGTGATGGACTGAGTATCGCCGGCGCGCAAACCTATGGTGCGGACATAGGCGATAATCGCCGGTGCGTCGGACGTGGGTGCCGGCAGTCCAGCCTTTTCGACGTCACCCATTTCCATTGCGGCTGTCGTGAAGCCGGTATTGAGAATAAAGGCTTCACGGTAGGCCAGGGCCTTTTGATCGTGCGGCCGCCATTTCGACCCGGCCAGGGACGCGCTATTGCTGCACGCGGCCTGGGTAAAGAAGGGATCTATTTTCTCGCCCTTGTGCCGGAGTGAAAAGTGCAGGTGCGGAAATGCGGCCATGCCTGATTGCCCGACAAAGCCCAGCACGGCCCCGGCCTTGACGATGGCGTTCGCCTTGACGCGGATGGAGCCATTGCGCATGTGGCAATACTGGGTTTCCCAGCCATCGGCGTGTCGGATGACGACGCCGTTGCCGCATTCCTTGTCCTTTACCGCGACCCGGTCATAGTTCGAACCGGTGGCGTCCGGCTCGCCGTCCCGAACCCCGACAGTAAAGCCATCTGCCGCGGCGATGACCGGCACGCCTTGAGCCAGAAAAGCATGGTCTGGGATACGAAAGTCGGTGCCATCGTGTCCGTCATAGGTCTGGGATCCGCAGCGGTAGTCCGCCACGCCGATACCGGGATCGTGGTCGAAATACTGCTGGATAACGCATGTTTCCCCCAGCTTGCAAGCTATGGGTTGTTCGAACGTCATGTCCCCAGGTTCGGCCAACGCGGACATGGGCAGCAGCAGCGACAGACCCAGAGCGCAGGCAGCGCTCAAAAGCACCTTCGTCATGGTGTATCTCCCTCACCGCACGGCGGTACATTCTATTACGGCGCGAGCGGTTCCTGAACTACGACGCATCCCTACGAAGACTCCGTAATGCTCGGACTCCGCCTAATGCTCGCGGAAACTGCGCCAGAAGGTCTGGTTCAACGGCTCGAACAGATAACCCAGTATGGTACGCTTGCGCAGCGGCACGATGATTTCCACCGGCAGGCCGGGCTTGAGCACGTCCTTGATACCGCGCACCTTGGAAATCTCGGCGACCGCCTGCGGACTGACCTCGACCTGCGCCTTGTAGAAGTGGACACCGGTCTTCTGGTCCTGAAAGGTGTCGGCCGAAATCTTGAGTACCTTGCCCTTCATAATCGGCAGGTCGCGTTCCTGAATGGCGCTGAAGCGTATCTGGGCTTCCTGCTGCGGCTGGATGTCGTCGCCGTCCTTGGCGTCGACCATGGCTTCGATGACCAGGGGTGCGTCTTCAGGGACGATTTCCAGCATGACCTGACCAGGCGTCACGACAGCGCCGGCATTATGCACGGTCAGGCCGACCACGCGGCCAGTGGATGTCGCCCTGACAGTCGTACGGTTCATTTGGTCCGTAGCGGACGTCATGCCCGGCGCAACCTCACTAAGACGGCTGCTGATCTGCTCCAGCTGCTGGACGATCTGGGCCCCGGCCTGGCTGCGGATCGCGTTTTCCTGGGCCGCCAGTTCGGTGAGGCTGGCTGAGTTGCGGCGCATGTCGGCCGTCAGCCCGGCATTATCGGATTCCATACCCGCGATCGACTGCTGCAACTGACGCACCCGCGTCTTGGGCGCGTAGCCCCTGGCTTCCAGCGACTCGACGCTGGCCAGCTCATCGCCGGCCAACGACCTGCGCCGTTCATTCGCCTGCAGCTGCTTCTGAGCGCCGGCGATCAGCTCCTGTGTCTGGTTGCGGCGCTTGCTGAGGACGATCACCTGATCAGAGACTTCCCGATAACGCAGGGCCATGGCCTGGCGCTGGGTCATCATTTCGTTGTCGACCAGCACACGGTCCGGCCCTGTGAACATTTTCAGCTCCGCCGGCTCGGCAAAGCTGGATGCGCGCTTCATTTCCGCCAGGAGGCGGGCCTGGGTGATCATCAGCTTGATATATTCGGACTTCAATGCCAGGGCATTGGCTTCGGTATTGTCGCCGGCGAGTTCGATAAGGACCTGCCCTTGCTTGACGAAGTCGCCTTCACGGACCTTTACCGCGGTGATGACACCGCCTTCGCGGTGCTGAACCTGCTGTTTGGACCCGCTCACGACGATCGAGCCATGCGAATAGATGGCGGCATCGACGCGGATGATCGCCGCCAGACCGATGAAGATGAAGAAGAAGGCGGCAACGAAGATCATGCCGTTTCTTATGTCGTGGCGCGGATCGTCCTGTTGGGCAGAACTGCCGTCGAGATCTACGTCAATCTCGGTTTTATCGGCACTAACGAGTGCGTTGTCGCTCATGACATTGCCTGCTGGCTATAGGGGGTCAAGGGTGGGCGCATGGTTTCGTCACACATCGCGTCAGCTGCTTTTCGCCAGGACGGGCCTGGCCTTAGGGTCGTCGCCGTCGATCTGCGCCTGAGGCTGCTGGGCCTTGACCCACTCATCGCGCGTGCCGAAGAAGCCGGCCCGGCCGTTCTTGAGGAACAGGATCTTGTTGACCACCGACAGGATGGCCGCGCGATGCACGATGACCATGACCGCACCGCCGCGTTCGCAGAAGGCATTGATGACCTTCATCAGGGCTTCTTCGCCTTCCTGGTCGAGGTGGGCGTTCGGCTCATCGAGGACCAGCAGGAAAGGATCGCCATATAGCGCCCGCGCCAGGCCGATGCGTTGAGCCTGGCCAGCCGAAAGACCCGAACCACCCGCGCCGAGCACGGTATTGTAGCCCTGCGGAAACTTCGAAATCATGTCGTGCGCACCGGCCGCCTTGGCCGCTTCGACGATCTTCTGATCGATCAGCAAGGAATCCGAATTCAGCGTGCCTTCGAAGCGGCTGATATTGGCGGCGATCGTACCGGGGAACAGGCAGGTATCCTGCGGCAGGAAGCCGATATACTTGCCGAGGCGCTGCTGATCCCACTCCGAACGTTCGGAACCATCGAAACGGACCGTGCCGTAGTCATAGGCGTCAATACCGACGATAGCGCGCGCCAGTGTCGTCTTGCCGGCGCCGCTGGGCCCGATGACCGCAACCGTCTCACCGGCGTTCAGGGCGAAAGAGACGCCTTGCAGATAGTAGCGGCGCTGTTCACGATTGGCGACCGTCAGGTTGTCGACGATCAGCGAGGCCTTGGGCACCGGCAACTGAACCAGCGAAGGCTCCGGATCGACCTGATAGAACAGGTTATTGAGCTTCTTGTAGGCATTGTAGCCCTTGGTCAGGCTGCGCCACTGGCCGATGATCTGCTCCATGGGCGCGATCGACCGGGTCATCAGCAGCGAGGCGGCGAAAATCGCGCCAGCCGAGATCTGTTGTGAGATGGCCAGGTACGCCCCGACGCCCAGCGCCAAGGACTGCAACAACATCTTGAGGAACTTGGTCAGGGCGGCAAAATTGTCGCCGGCGGCATTGGCGCGCATGCTTTCGCTCACACCCATGCTGCGGCTCTTGAGCTGGACCTGGACCATTTCGCCCTGCATGCCCAATGCCCGGATGACGTCGGCGCGCGAGGTCAGGGCTTCCTGCTCGAGATAGGCCGTGGCGATAGCCTGGTTGGCCGAGGTAATCTTTTCGTAGGTGGCACGTTCGTTCAGATAGGTGATCAGCGCCAGGCAGCCGCCCGCGGTCAGGGCCAGGCCCCCCAAGAAGGGATGCAGCAGAAAGCACAAGCCGAGATAGAAGATGATCCACGGAGCGTCGAACAGCGCGATCACGCCCGGGCCGCTCAGGACACCCTTCATGGTGTCGAATTCGCGCATCATACCGGCGAAGGCCGCGCTCTTGCCGCCCGTCGTCGGGATCGAATACAGCCGGTGCAGGATCTGGCCCGACAGCAGCTTGTCCAGCCGCGCGGAGGAGCGTGTGAGAAGCCGGGTGCGCAGCTGGTCGAGACGGCTGAGGACGACCAGGGCGAAGATCAGGATAAGGGTCAGGTACAGCAGGGTGACGACGCCACCCGTCGGCACGACGCGGTCATAGACCTGCATCATGTAAACCGTGGGCGCCAGATAAAGCAGATTCAAAAAGAAGCTGAAGACAGCAACCCCCGTCAGATGCTGCTTACACGCCGTAAGCGCAGCACGCAGGGCGGGATTAATGACCCTCTTTTCCGATTTACTGCTCATATGCCAAAAGCTCCCCTTAAATGACCAGCTTCTGATGGTTTACACAGGCCGTCATCAAGTCAGTCATCATTTATCGCGTGCACATGATGTTTTACAAACGGTTTGTGCATTTTCACCGAAATGCCGCCGACTGCAAAACGCGCACCATTGTTGCCGAACGCACCTGTTACCGCGAATTCGCTTATTTCCCATAAGCCGCAGCACTTAAAAATTTACCCACTTCGCAAAGCTTATTTCGCTCGCGGCCTCGGTTGCATGCCCTGCAAGACCCAATCGTCAGCCTTGAAGGCCTCTTTCGTCCGTTTATAGGCCGGATATCCACCGGCCTGATCCTCGCTGTCGACGATCCGGGTCGTGCCGTTTTGAGCGCGGGCCAGGATCTGACGGTCGGTCGCATCCCTGTCCCAGGGCCGGGCCCCAGCCGTTTCGAATGTCTTTGCCCATACCTGGGCCGATGGCAGGATTTTGATGCCGGTCGGCAGGTAGGGCGACGGAAGCCCCTTCATCAGCGGTGAGGGCGCGGCCATCGCGTCAGCCAGGCCTTCGAGCCTGCCGCCCGGCGTCACACGGGCATTGTCTTCGGCGTAGACTTCGACCGGCCCTTCGCCCAGGATGCGCAGGAAGGGCAGGTTCTTGCGCGTGTCCGCCCCCGGAGCATAGACATTCCCGATCACGCTGAGCCGGCCTGTTCGCACCGGCTGCCCCTGCCATTCACGCTGGGACAGATTGTAAGTCAGGGCCGTCGCGCCTGGATTGACCACGACATTATTGATAAAGGCGCCCTGCGATCCCCCCTTGAACAGCGCGTTGCGATCGTCATTGCTGGCGAAGACATTTCCCATGACCAGAACGTTTTCGGCATTGTCGTGGATCAGGAGGCCCTTCGAATGCGCGCCCTTGCGGTGCGTGGCATTCATCAGCGCCTCGGCGATGATATTGTTGCTGACGATGACATTGTAAGGCGCGCCCGGCACCTTGCCCGATCCGGCCGGGCCGTCGAAACGGGTTCCCGACACCGACAGGTTTTCATCCGTCGCCCAGCTGAAGCTGCAATGGTCGATAATGACATCATGGGCGCCATACAGCGTCAGGCCGTCGGCTTCCCAGCCGGAGCCGGGGGCATTACCCGCCCTCCCGGGCCGGAACGACAGGTGCTGCACGATGACGTCGTGCGTGCCAATGCTGATCTTGCCACGGATAATCGTCACGCCCGGCGAAGGCGCGGTCTGCCCGGCAATGGTCACAAAAGGAAAGCGGATCTTGATGCTGGCGCCGGCCAGGTCGATAACGCCGCCGACTTCGAAGACGATGATGCGCGCAAAAGGCTGATCCAGCGCCGCCCGCAATGAGCCGGGGCCGGCCGCATCTAGATTTGTCACCTTGACGACCTTGCCGCGGCTGCCCCCCGGGGTCTGGCACCAGCTGGTGCGTGGCGACAGATAGGTGTCCGCCAGGGCCGTATCCAGCGCCGGGGCCGCCATGGCCTTTCCCGCTGCCCACGCCAGAAAAGACGCGCCTGAGCTTACCATAAACCGGCGATTGATCATCTGGAGGCTCTCAAGGTGTGCATGAGTTTGTCCGCATAGCGGTAGCGTGAAACCCGTGACCTTTACAGTCATTATGCGCCACGCGTCGCGCTTTTCGAGGCATCCGGCATTTTTACAACGCGTCAAACCGGTCAGCGCACGGTTCAGATCCGATTAACTCTGTGTGCACACGGCGTTTTAACTCTGATGTGGCAGATTGGCTGGGAACTGACAGGACGGATGCCATGCAAAACCGCAAACTGAAACCTTCCGCTGACGCCCCTCTTCACACCGTGACGGAGACGGCGGATATGCCGGTCGCTATCGCCGACGCCAGCACGGCGACATCGGTGCCATCGCCCGCGCGCGGCCTTCAGGCCAGCCTGAAGCAGCAGCTCGAAGGCGGCCCTGCCGCATCCGCATCGGCAACCGCGCGCGCCATTCCGTTCGGCTGGACCGCGCTCGGCATGATCGCCTTCTGCACTGCTTTCTGGACAGCCGTCGTCTACGTCCTCACCTGATCCGATTTCTCCCTGTTCTCTGTACCCTCAGGCATGTCTACGGCATGCCTTTCTTTTTGACCTGCTTTTGGTCCGCAGACTTCGGAACAAATGAAAACGCGCCCCCGGCTGCCGGAGGCGCGTTTGTTATTTCCCGCTCAACAGCCTACTTGCTGTTGGTGGTGTAGTAGCTCTTGTACGAATTATAATAATATTCGCTGCCGATCCCTGAGGCGATTGACTGCTTCTTGAGGTCGACCAAGGTCAGAGCGACGCCCGCCAGGTTGTCGAGGCCTTCATTGTACAGGATGTCGAGCGCGGTCTGCGTGGCACCGACCGGTGTATCGTTCCACTTGGCAAGCAACACGACGACGTCGGCCTGATGCGCGAGCAGGCGGGTGTCGACGATCGGCAGGACCGGCGCAGTGTCCAGAATGATAACCTCGAAGCGCGTCTTAAGCTCTTCCAGCAAGGCAGCCATACGCGGCGTACCGAACTGGTGCTCGGACGGCACGGGACCGTCAGTGACCGGCAGGTACATGACGCCGCGGCCGCCGTCATAGAGCGCGCTGTCGAGGCTGACCTTGTTCTGCAGGACCTCGATCAGGCCGGCCTTATAGTCACCACCGATGGAACTCGACACCGAGTGACGGCGCAGGTCGCAATCGACGACGACCACCGACTTGCCCAGCATGGCAATCGTCTTGCCCAGGCAGATGCTCGTCGTCGTCTTGCCTTCGCCCGGAATGGCGGAGGTAATGGCGATGACGCGCTTGTCGTCGCTGACCTTGCTGAAATTGATGGCGGTCAGCAGGATCTTGTATTGCTCGGCGAAGACAGACAGCGGGTTGGCTTCGAGATATTCCCAAAGCTTGCCCGTTGTGCTGATGCGCGTCTTGACCGTCGAGGCCAGGTTGGCGATGCCACCCAGGTAGGGCACGTTCAGATGCTTGACGACGTCGGTGCCCGAGGAAATGCCACGACGCATGGCGTACTTGATGGCGACCGCCGCCGAGCCGGCGACAATGCCCGCCAGGAACGACAGCATGACCGAGAAGCCGAGCTTCGGCGAGCTGCGCAAGGTCGGAACCTTCGCTTCCGACAGGACGCGGGCGCTGGCGTTTTCCAGGCCTTCCTGCGTCGTCGTGTCCTTGTGACGCTGCAGATAACTTTCATAGACCGTGTGCGCTGCTTCCGCCTGCATCTGCAGGTCGTGCAGGCGCGTATTGGCGGCCAGGTTCCTGTTCAACGAACCGCGCGCCGACGATACACCGCCCTGAAGCGCCGCAAGACGTTGCCTGTCGACATCGACCTGGGTCTGCAGATTCGCGACAGCGCGTCCCATTTCTGCCTGGACCTGGCGTTCAAGAGCCGCCTCTTCATTCGTTGCCTTGACGACTTCGGGGTGCATGGCGCCGTAGCGACCGCGCAAATTGGCCAGGCGCGTACGGATTTCGGTTTCACGCGTGCGCAGGTCGCGCAGGACGTCTGAGTTCAGCGTATCGCCCGAGCTCAGGTCTCCGTTGCCGGCGGCCCGCTTGGCGGCGTCGAGACGCGCCTGGTTGGCGGCCAGCGATGCCCTGACCTCACCTTCCGACTGTTGCAGATAGGCCATCTGCTGTTCTGGCAGCGAAACGCCCCCCATCGGGTTGTCGACGCCCAGGCCATTGGCGATCTTGAACTGCTGGACGGCAGCGTCGGCGGCGATCGCGTCCTTGCGCAGTTGCTCAAGGCGCTCTCCCAGCTGCTCATTGGCGTTGGTCAGAAGATTGTTGCTCTGGCTGACCTGGCGCTTGGTGTACTGGTCGAGCCACGCACTGGCGATCTGCGCGGACTTGACCGGCGATCCGGTCTCAACGCTGACGGTGATGACGCGGGTCAGGCCCTGGCGCTTGACGGCCACGGACTGGAGCAGGTTGGCGATGATCTGCTGACGCAAGGTCTGGGCGTTGACCGCACCGCCCGATTTACGGGGCAGCAAGGCGGCGAGGCCTTCAGGTTTTTTAAGCGTCGAATTGAATTCCGGGTCCTTTTCCAGGCCAAGCTGCGTGACGACACTGTCGGCGAGCGCCAGCGAACGCAGCACTTCGACTTCGGTATCGATCGCGGTCGAGTCCTGGGGCAGGTCGGTGGCGACCTCTTGGGCATTCGGCACCATTTTCAACTTCTGACCGCCGATCATGACGCTGGCGGAACTGGTATATTTGGCGGGTTGGGTCAGGGACAGCCCCAGGCCGATCAAAAATACGACGGCAAAAACACCAGCGAACAGCCACTTGTGTATCCGCAGCATGGAAATAACTGTACGGATATCAAAGACTTCCGAGTTGGAATCCGAGTCTGTGGGCGCAACGTTTTGCATATAATTCTGACCCGTTTGAGTTGGTTAAAGGTCAAGGCTAATCGCCTCAACGGATAATACGCTGAGTTTAGGCTTTAAAATTCAGGCCCGTGCCGCCCCTGCCCGCAGGCAATTCCTGGCGATTTAGAAGTGTCGTTCCGCGATACGAATAGTATCGCCGGGTTGCACTACGAGATCAGCCGTCAGGGGAACTTCGGTCTCCACCGTCTTGCCGTATGGCTTGATGAAGATGCGCTTTTGTTGCGCGCGATAGGTAAAGCCTTCGGCGCGAGCAATAGCGTTCATGACGGTCAGACCATCGCTATACCCGTATTCGCCGGCCTTACCGACTTCGCCCATGATGTAGTATGGCCGGAAGTTGGTGATTTCGACGCTGACCTTGGGGTCGAGCAGATAGCCCGCCTTGAACTTGTTTTCGACCGCAGTGGCGAATTCGGAGACGGTAAGACCGCGCGCACCGACATCACCGATCAGGGGAAGAGACACGACACCGGCACCATTGACGGCGAATTCGCCGCTCAGGTCTGGCTCACCGTATATGGTCATGCGCAGCTTGTCGCCACCACCCATTTGATAGCCGGCGGCCGGCGATCCGGCAGGCGCCGAAGCGACCGCAGTCTGATTGGAAGCAGGCACCTGGGCGCACGCAGCCACCGGCACCAACGTCAGCAAAGCAACTGTAAAGAGACCTCGCAAGTCCGATTCCTTCATTTGATGCCCCTCCGCACCTTTGCCAAGATACATAGAGTTATGCCGCGAAGCAACATAAATCATTAACCCGTTCCCGGACATGCAATTCCCGGTCCGGGGCGGACGCATTTTGGACAATTAGCTGTATTACAGTACGTTAGCTGCAGTGCCGAAGGCTTGTTTGGCGCCGGACGGAGCGGGCAGCCTTAGTAACGGCGATATGCGACCCAAAAATGACACATGACCATATTGCGTCGCACAATAATTCGCATCGTCAGAAGCTGGTCTTGAGCCAGGCACCCATCCGGTTTTCGGTATATTTCGGATCGCTGAAGGCATCGGCGCCGTGCGATTCGAATTTGCGGTTGCGGTAATTCACCTCAACCATCATGCGGCGGTTCAGCTCGTACTGCGCACCTACATAGATGCCATGATATTTATCGTCGCGCGCAATGCCATTATAATCGTACTGCGTCTGCTCATAGCTGGCGCCCAGGTTCAGACGGCGCGTCAGTTCGTGGCGCACCGTAATGCGTCCCAGGGTATAGAAGTAACCGGAAGCTTCCGTCGACGGAGAATCCTCGATCGACCGGCGCGCCGTAAAGGTCAGCGTGGTCAGGCGCGTCGGCAGATAGCGCAGATTGGCCATATAGGAGGCGCCCGAGACCGGCTTATAGCTGGCGTCCTTGTATTCCTGGCGCATATGGCCGACCTGAATGTCGCCGGTCAGCAGATCCGTCAGGTCAAAGGCCGCGCCGATACGCAGCGAGTAGCCGTCGGAATCGCGCGTCTTGCCGTTCAGCGGCAGGACGTCGAAACGCATGCTGTTGGCCTGGTAGTTCACGAAGAGCGCCGTCCCGGAGCCAAACTTGTAATCCAGACGCGCATCCGCCGTGGACAGGTTCGACTTGCGATAGTTCTGGTCGACGAAGGACCCGTCAACCAGTTCAAGGTTCGAATAGTCCACGGTCCGATAGGCCAGGGCGCCAACAAACCGCAGACGGTTTCCGCTGGTCGCAAACGAGATCCGGGACAGGGTCTGACCGAATTGCGAAGGTTCCTTCGCCGCCGGCAAGGTCTTGAGATCCAGAGAGCGGATGCCGCGCGATTCATGATCGCGCGAAATCTGAAAATCACCCGACAGACTGGTATACTGCGAAAAATCGTAGCGGCTGCTGACGTTCAGCGCCGCATCAACCGTGTTTTCGTCGTCATTGCTGAAATAGCGCTCGGCATCGACGCTGGCCGTCGCCTTGAGTTCGTGACGGCTCCACGACGAGGCCAGAGACACTGCGCCTCCGAGCTGGGCGATCTGATCGGTATCCTTATTTGCGCTGGTAAAGCGCACATTGTCCGTCGTGACCAGGCCGGCATAGGCCGTAGGGGTCAGGCCAAACGATCCGACGCGGCGCGTCAGGTCCGATTTGAAGGCGACGTCCGAGAAGCTGGGGTTCGGATCCGTAACGAATACGGGCCCTTGCTGGCCGCCGGCTGCGAGGACGGAAAGGGGAATAAAGAGGGAGAAAAGGGCCATGACCGTATAAGTGATGCGCATAGTTAATCCGATAGCGGCTGACCTTTAAACGGTCGATCATATTTTTCAAGTGCGTGTGCATAGAGCAGAATCGGTGGTCAGCTTTAACCAAATCACCGCGCCTTGCAATAGAGGCTGCGAAAATTGGTTAATACCGACATAAATGTCACCCACCCGTTAGTCTAGAAGACTTAGACGGAGGCGGTATGACCAAAATCTTTAATAATATCCACGGCACTACCATTGCCCGCCACCCAGGTAATACCGTGAACCGCTTCCTGTAAACTTGTGCTTCGGGCATTCGGCCGGTTGATCCGGACCTTGGGACGTCGGCGTTGCTGACGAACCCATCTTCGTCCACCTCCCATAGAGCCTGTAAAAAATTACGACAAAATCGATTGCAATCCCTGCCACCGGTTTAAGGCCTATAAGGCGAGTTGCAGCTGCTGTTGCCCGTCCGCCCTTTCCTCGTCGAAGGAGGATAGCGAAACGCCCAGCAGGCGGATACTCCGGGCGATCGGAAAGACGCCATCCAGCAGTAGGAATATTGACTGGCGCAGGGTTTCTGCGTCGCTGACCGGGCTTGAGGTCCGGCTGCGCGTGATCTGGCGAAAGTCATTGAACTTGACCTTCAGCGTGACCGTCCGGCCATGCAGAGCCTCGCGTTCGCAGTAGCGCCAGACCTTGTCGACCAGCGGCAGCAGGCCTTCGCGCGCCTCGGCCGGATCGTCGATGTCGCGAAAGAAGGTGGTCTCGGCGCCCACCGACTTGCGCTCGCGGTCCGGCCGTACACGGCGATGGTCTATCCCGCGTGAAATCGAGTAGTACCAGTCGCCCGACACGCCGAAATGTTCCTGGAGGAAAGCGCGGGACTTGTTGCGCAGGTCCGCCCCGGTCTCGATCCCCAACCGCCGCATCTTTTCGTTGGTCGCCGGCCCTATGCCATGGAAGCGGCCGACGGGCAGGTCGCGGACGAAATCGGCCCCCTGTTCGGGCCGGATGACGAACAGACCGTCGGGCTTGTCGTAGTCCGAAGCCAGCTTGGCCAGGAATTTGTTGTAGGATACGCCGGCGGACGCGGTCAGGCCGGTGACCTCGCGGATTCGGGCACGGATGGCCTTCGCCACCTCGGTCGCGGAGGTGACGCCGGACATGTTCTCCGTTACATCGAGATAGGCTTCGTCCAGCGACAGCGGCTCGATCAGCGGCGTGTATTCGGCGAAGATGTCGCGGATCTGCTGCGATACCGCCTTATAGACCTCGAAGCGCGGCTTGACGAAGATCAGCTCCGGGCATTTGCGCCGCGCCGTCACCGACGCCATGGCCGACCTGACGCCAAACTTGCGCGCTTCGTAGGACGCCGCGGCCACCACGCCGCGTTCGCGCGCGCCGCCGACCGCGACAGGCTTGCCGCGCAGATCGGGGTTATCGCGCTGTTCTACCGACGCGTAGAAGGCATCCATATCGATATGGAGTATTTTGCGCGGCGCAGGCGTCTCTTCAAACGCGTCTTCGGTCATGGCGAATCCAACAGTCCGCCATCAGTCTACATCCGGAACAAAAAGTAAACAAGTCTCGCCGTGGCCGCAGGCTACAGCCCCGGATAGTCAGCAGCGAGCGCCGCCAGGCGACTGCGCGCCGCCGCCTCGGCACGCGGCGCCAAATCGGCGATGGGGCCATCCACGGCCAGCCACTCCGCCTTCCACACTGAACGTCGGTCCGGTACGAACTCCAGAACCACGCTGGCCGACGGCATGACCGTCAGGACGGTGCCGACCGCTCCGATCAGCGGCACCATGACATTGAGGAAGGGCGCGCCTTCCAGACGGCCGTCCATATCGAGGGTCGACAGGATTTCGGCCGCTGACCGTACACGCACCCGGTCGCCCGGTTGAAAGTGCGGCGCGTCATCCGCCCTGCCCGGGCGCAAAATGCGATCGCAGGCGCTGACGTGCCTGTAAAATGGCGCCGCCAGCTCCATCAGTCGTAAAGGATTCCAGAACGATACCCAGTCCTGAACCGGGACACTTCGGCTCTTGCCATGAAAATGATACATCGACATTTCCTGCACGCGTTTCCATCCGGGACTCTGACGGTCCTCTGGTTGAAGAGCCTGCAAGTTTTATACCCGCGCCGTGTTAATTTCAGGTGCGGGCTAATCGTTTTACGACCGTGAGAAACATGTTACCTACTTCGCACTGCACAAAGGAACACATATGAATCGTGCGGCGGAACGCGTTGCCTGGCTGGATGCCGCGAAAGGCTTAGGAATTGTGCTGGTGGTCTTCGGCCACGTCCTGCGCGGTGTCGCCAGCGCGGGCATTGTCCCGGTCACATCGCCAGCCTTCCAATGGAGCGATTTCAGCGTCTACACCTTCCATATGCCGCTATTTTTCGTCCTAGCCGGATGGACGGTGCAGTATAGCCTGGACAAAGGCAAGCTCGGTTTCCTGCGCAGCAAGATCCCGACCATCGTCTATCCATACCTCTTGTGGTCGCTGATCCAGGGCGGCATCCAATTGATGCTGCCCAACGCCGGCAACAATGCCTTCACCGTCGACAATATGCTGGGCATCCTTGTCGTGCCCATCGGCCAGTTCTGGTTTCTTTACACCCTGATGGCGTGCCACATCCTCCTCGCGCTGTGGCCGGCCAGCCGGTGGTGGCTGATCGCCGTAGGGCTATTGACCATGGTGGTTCTGGAGGTGGTACGGCCGATCGAAATCACGTTGTGGCCCACCCTGATGATCCGGGTCATCGTCTTTTATTTCCTCGGCGTCGAAGTCTCGCGTCGCATCCAAAGCCCATCGGCCAGCCTGCGCGTCACCGCGCTCATCACCGTGGCGTTTGTCGCTTCAGTCATCGCCGCCTTCTATCTGGGCGGACGGCGGATCGAGTCGATCTGGGCCATGCCGGCGGGTATCCTGGGCCTGACCCTGGTGATCCTGATTGCGACACGGCTGAAAGGGCGTGTGCTAGAGCTGTTTACCCGGCTCGGCGAATATTCGCTTAGTATCTATGTCATGCACATCATCTGCGCGGCCGGAGCACGCGTCATTCTGTCGAAAATCCTGCATATTAATGACGCTGCGGTTCACATCCTCGTGGGCATGTCCGTGGGCATACTCGCGCCCATAGCCGCCCATCTGGCTCTGAAACGCTTGTCTCTTCTGCCCCTGGCGGGTTTGGCTGCACCCAAAAAGCGTCCAAAAACCGCCGCCTGAGAAAAGATTTCAATTGAAACTTTCATAGACCGGACGATATATTCGACTAACATAACAAAAAACGACACAGGGACGAATATGCCTGCGCTCCGCAGCGAAATCGATGTCGCCGATGGCGACTACCGGGCCAATGCCGCCCGGATGCAGGGGCTGGTAGACGACCTGCGCACACTTTCCGGCCAGATTGCCCTGGGTGGCTCACCAGCTGCCCGTGACAAGCACACCGCACGCGGCAAGCTCCTGCCGCGCGATCGCGTCGCCGGCCTGATCGATCCGGGCTCGCCGTTTCTTGAATTCTCAGCCCTGGCCGCGCACAAGGTCTATGACGATGAGGTACCCGCCGCCGGCATCATCACCGGCATCGGCCGCATCTCCGGCACCGAATGCGTCGTCGTCTGCAATGACGCCACGGTCAAGGGCGGCACCTACTATCCACTGACGGTCAAGAAGCACCTGCGCGCGCAGGAGATCGCGCAACAGAACAACCTGCCGTGCGTCTATCTGGTCGATTCGGGCGGTGCCAACCTGCCCAACCAGGACGAGGTCTTTCCGGACAAGGACGATTTCGGCCGCATCTTCTTCAACCAGGCGCGCATGTCGTCGCTGGGTATCCCGCAAATCGCCGTCGTCATGGGCAGCTGCACCGCCGGCGGCGCCTATGTGCCCGCCATGTCCGACGAAAGCATCATCGTCCGAAATCAAGGCACCATCTTCTTAGGGGGACCACCGCTGGTGAAGGCGGCGACCGGTGAAGTCGTCTCGGCCGAAGATCTCGGCGGCGGCGATGTCCACGCCCGTGTTTCGGGTGTGGTGGACCATCTGGCGGCCAATGACGCCGACGCGTTAGGTATTGCCCGCCGCATCGTCGGCAATCTCAATCGCAAGAAGACGATCTCTTTGGCGACGCGCGAGGTTACCGAACCGCTTTACGAAGCTGCCGAACTCTACGGCGTCATCCCTGCCGATACGCGCAAGCCCTACGACGTCCGCGAAGTCATCGCCCGCCTGGTTGACGGCTCAGAATTCGATGAGTTCAAAGCGCTCTATGGCGACACGATTGTCTGCGGTTTCGCCCACCTCTACGGCTATCCAGTCGGCATCGTCGCCAATAACGGCGTGCTGTTTTCCGAAAGCGCCCTGAAGGCCGCCCACTTCATCGAGCTGTGCAGCCAGCGCGGCATCCCTTTGATCTTCCTGCAGAACATTACTGGCTTCATGGTCGGGCGCGCCTACGAAAACGAAGGCATTGCCCGCCACGGCGCCAAGATGGTCACGGCCGTCGCTTGTGCCAATGTGCCCAAGTTCACCGTCATCATCGGCGGCTCCTACGGCGCCGGCAATTACGGCATGTGCGGCCGCGCCTACGATCCGCGCTTCCTGTGGATGTGGCCCAATGCGCGCATCTCGGTCATGGGCGGCGAACAGGCGGCCAATGTGCTGGCGACCGTCAAGCGCGACGGCATCGAGGCCAAGGGCGGCCAATGGCCAGCCGACGAAGAAGAAGCTTTCAAGGCGCCGATCCGCGACACCTACGAAGCGCAGGGCCACCCGTATTATGCCTCGGCACGCCTGTGGGACGATGGCGTCATAGATCCTGCAGATACCCGCCGGGTTCTGGGGCTTGGCCTGTCCGCCGCGCTCAATGCCCCCATAGAGCCGACGAAGTTCGGCGTGTTCAGGATGTAACCCATGTCGCTCGTGAGCATCGAAATGAACAAGCACGGCGTTGCCCGTGCGACCCTGAACCGCCCTGAGGTGCACAATGCGATCAACGATGTCCTGATCCGTGAGCTGACCGACTGCATCCACATGCTGGGCCGGCACGCCAATGTCCGCGCCATTCTTTTGACGGGCGCCGGCAAGTCGTTCAGCGCCGGCGCGGACCTGGCCTACATGCAGCGCGCGGCCGACCAGGGCGAGGCCGAGAACCGCGCCGATGCGCTGAATATCGCCAAACTTTTCAACGAATTGAGCACCTGCCCCAAGCCGATTGTCGGGCTGGTTAATGGCGCAGCTCTGGGCGGCGGGACGGGCCTTGTCGCTTGCTGCGATATCGCTATTGCGCACCCAAAGGCGGTGTTCGGCCTGACTGAGGTCCGCCTGGGCATCATCCCGGCGACGATTTCGCCCTATGTCGTGGCCAAGATCGGCCAGGCGCAGGCGCGGCGCTATATGCTGACCGGCGAGCGCTTTGGTGCCGATGAAGCCCGGCGCATCGGCCTGATCCACGAGGTGAGCGACGACCTTGAAGGTATCGCCAAAACCATTGTCGAGGCTATATGTCTGGGCGGCCCTGAGGCGATCGCCGATACCAAGCGCCTGATCGCCGATGTGGCCGGTCAGCCAGTAACGCCGAACCTGACGGCCATGACTGCCGATCGCATCGCCGCGCGCCGGGCGTCCGACGAAGCGCGCGAAGGCATGTCGGCCTTTCTCGACAAGCGCAAGCCGGGCTGGACCGAATGAGCCTGTTCCATAAGATCCTGATCGCCAATCGCGGCGAAATCGCCCGGCGCATCATCCGCACCTGCCGGAAACTGGGCGTGCGCACCGTCGCCGTCTATAGCGAAGCCGATCGCAACGCAGCTTTTGTGCGCGAGGCCGACGAAGCCGTGCTGATTGGGCCCGCAGCGGCGTCTGAATCGTACTTACGCGGCGACCTGATCATCGCTGCCGCCTTAAACCGCAACGTCCAGGCCATCCATCCGGGCTATGGCTTCCTGTCGGAAAACGCCGAGTTCGCCGAGGCCTGTGAGGCTGCGGGCATTGTCTTTATCGGCCCGACGCCGGCCGCCATCCGCGCCATGGCCTTGAAGGGTGCGGCGAAGGCCTTGATGACCAAGGCCGGCGTGCCGGTAACACCCGGCTATCACGGCAACGACCAGACTTTAGCGACCTTGCAGGCTCAAGCTGACGCCATTGGCTATCCGGTGCTGATCAAGGCCGTGGCTGGAGGCGGTGGCAAGGGCATGCGCCGCGTCGATCAAGCGTCCGACTTTGCCGACGCCCTCGTTTCCGCCCAGCGCGAAGGCCGGAATGCATTCAGAGATCCCAAGGTGCTGATCGAGAAGTATATCGAGGTGCCGAGGCATATCGAAATTCAGCTTTTTGCCGATTCTCACCACCATGTCGTACACTTGTTCGAACGCGATTGCTCGCTGCAACGCCGTCATCAGAAGGTTATTGAGGAAGCCCCAGCCCCCGATCTGCCCGAAGTTCTGCGCGCGGCCATGGGTGGCGCTGCCGTGCGTGCGGCGGAGGCGATTGGCTATCGCGGCGCCGGTACGGTCGAGTTCATTGTCGATGTCTCCAACGGCATCGCCGATGCGCCCTTCTACTTCATGGAGATGAACACCCGGCTTCAGGTCGAGCACCCGGTGACCGAAGAGATCACTGGCGTTGACCTGGTCGAATGGCAGCTGCGCGTGGCGGCGGGCGAACACCTGCCGCTGACCCAGGACCAGTTGACGATTTCCGGCCACGCCATCGAGGCGCGGCTTTATGCCGAAGATCCGCAGAATGACTTTCTGCCCGCGACGGGCCGGTTGGAAAGACTGGAGTTTCCGGTGTCAGCGCGGATCGAATCCGCGGTGGAACAGGGCGATGAGGTCAGTGTCTTCTACGATCCGATGATCGCCAAGATCGTCGTAAATGGCCGCGACCGGGCCGAAGCCTTGAAACGCATGCGCGAGGCGCTGATTCATACGCGGCTGAGCGGGTTGGCGACCAATCTGGGTTTCCTGCGCCGTGTCGTTTCCGATCCGGACTTCGCCGCAGCAAAGATCGATACCGGCTTCATCGGCCGCCATGGTGAGCGCCTGCTCCAGCCGTGGCCCGACATAGAGGCAAATGGCAACGCAAAAGTTGCTGATCCGACTTCACCCTGGAACGACCTGTTGGGCTTCTGGGTAAACCTGCCGCCGCGCAGCCATTTGCACATGGAGGCTGGCGACGGCCATGAAGCCTTGGTTGCCTCGGGCGATATTATCGCGCCCATGCCGGGCAAGGTGATCGAGCTGTTCGTTAGCCCCGGCGATGTCGTCGAGAAGGGTCAGAAGCTGCTGATCCTCAGCGCCATGAAGATCGAACACACCATCAAGGCGCCCCGCGCCGGCAGCATTGCCGCTGTCCACGCCGCAGCCGATGCGCAGGTGGCCGACAAGGCGCTGTTGGTGGAAATCAAGGACTAGATCATGATCGACTTCCCTCACCTCTCCTTCGGTCACGGCGAAGATATCGACGCTCTGCGCGAAGCCGTTGCGCAATATGCCGCCGGTGAGATCGCACCGTTGGCAGAGGAGACCGACCGCAGTGACCAGTTTCCCATGCACCTGTGGAAAGGTCTGGGCGATCTCGGCGTGCTGGGTCTGACCGCAGCTGAAGAATACGGCGGGGCCGGTATGGGCTATCTGGCCCACACCATCGCCATGGAGGAAATCTCCCGCGCTTCGGCGTCTATTGGCCTGAGCTACGGCGCGCATTCCAATCTCTGCGTCAACCAGATCACGCGCAACGGCACGGCCGAACAGCGCGCAAAATACCTGCCGAAGCTGATCTCCGGCGACCACGTTGGCGCTTTGGCCATGTCGGAGACCGGCGCCGGGTCGGACGTCGTGTCGATGAAGCTTCGCGCCGACAAGCGCGGCGACCGTTATGTGCTCAATGGCTCCAAGATGTGGATCACCAATGGTCCCGACGCCGACGTGCTGGTTGTTTACGCCAAGACTGACGCAAACGCCGGATCGAAGGGCATCACTGCCTTTCTGGTCGAAAAGGGCTTCAAAGGCTTTTCGGTGGCGCAGAAGCTCGACAAGCTGGGCATGCGGGGCTCCCACACCGGTGAGTTGGTGTTTACCGACTGCGAAGTGCCGGCTGAAAATATGCTGGGTGCCGAAGGTCGTGGCGCGGGTGTTTTGATGTCCGGCCTCGACTATGAGCGCGTGGTTTTGTCGGGTGGGCCGCTCGGCATCATGCGCGCCTGTCTCGATGTCGTGATCCCCTATGTTCACACACGCGAGCAGTTCGGGTCACCCATCGGCACGTTTCAACTGATGCAGGGCAAGGTCGCCGACATGTATTCGACCTGGGCCGCCTGCCGCGCCTATGTCTATGCTGTGGCGCAAGCCTGTGACCGGGGCGAAACCACCCGCAAGGACGCCGCCGGCTGTATTCTCTACGCCGCCGAAAAAGCGACCTGGATGGCGGGTGAGACGATTCAGGCCTTGGGTGGCAACGGCTATACCAACGAATATCCCGCTGGCCGGCTCTGGCGCGACGCCAAGCTTTATGAGATCGGTGCGGGGACATCGGAAATCCGCCGCATGCTGATCGGCCGCGAACTGTTTGAAGAGACCAAATGAGGCCATCACACGTCACCCTCTACGAAGTCGGCCCACGCGATGGCCTGCAGGCCGAAACGCAGATCGTCGAAACCGCCGACAAGATCGCGCTGATCAACGCCCTGTCGCAGACCGGCCTTCGCCATATCGAAGCCGCCAGCTTCGTATCGAAGAAATGGGTGCCGCAGATGGCCGACGCCGCTGAGGTCATAGCCGGCATCCAACACGTCCAAGGCATCGACTACCCTGTCCTGACGCCCAACCTGCAAGGCTATGAAGCCGCCCGCGACGCCGGAGCCACCACCGTCGCCATCTTTGGCGCGGCGTCCGAGACCTTCAGCCAGCGCAATATCAACTGCTCGATCGACGAGAGCCTGGAACGGTTTAGGTTTGTCATGGACCGGGCGCTGAGCGATGGCGTCAAGGTGCGCGGCTATGTGTCGTGCGTCGTGGGCTGCCCCTACGAGGGCAAGATCTCACCGAAAGCCGTGACAAACGTCGCGCAAAAGATGCTGCAGATGGGCTGCTATGAAATAAGCCTTGGCGACACGATCGGTGTCGGCACACCCGCCGATATCGCCCGTCTGCTCGATCAGGTGATGACGTTGGTGCCGTCCGAGCGACTGGCCCTGCATTGCCACGACACCTATGGTCAGGCGCTGGCCAATATTCTTTCGGCGCTCGATTTTGGCGTCAGCATATTCGATGCGTCTGTGGGTGGGCTTGGCGGCTGCCCCTATGCGCCGGGCGCTTCGGGCAATGTCGCAACCGAAGACGTGCTCTATATGCTCAATGGATTGGGCATCGAAACGGGTATCGATATCAGCAAGGTCGTCGATGCGGCATGGCAGATTTCAGACGTGCTGGGACGCCCGCCGCGCTCGAAGGTCGCCAATGCGCTTAGGCCACCTGCCCCAGCAGTTTGAGGCCGAATACCGTCGCATTGGCTGTGACCACCGCGGCAAACGTGCCCCACGCCATGTCGATAAAGCTGACATTAACCGGCCAGTCACGGATGATCGACAGGCCCGTCAGGCTATAGGTCGCATAGCAGGCCAGCCCCAGCACACCCGCACGCAGCGACAGGTCGACATAGTTCAGCGAACCACCTGAGACAGCTGGCAAGACGATAAGATATGCGACTGCGAAGGCGAACAGAGCATAAAACCCAACTGCTGGCAGCAGGTTGATCTTTTCGCGGATCAGGCCCTGCATATTGGGCCGGTAGATGGTGTTGCCCGTGGCACTCAGCCAGACGAAATCGAGCGCCAACATGACAACAAGTGAGATGGCGTAGATGATGACGAGCTTCATGAGGGTATCCTCAGATACGGGCAAAAGGCTGTAGCAGCTTCCCCAGCCAGGTTTTGGGAACGATCGGCGCCGCCTGCCAGATCAGGCACAGGCAGTCTTCGTCGATAATAGCGGGCGAATGGCAATGCTCATCGTCGCACACCGCGATATCGCCCTGGTTATAGTCACCGTAGACGTCACTGAACCGCCCCTTGAGCACCAGGGTTACTTCCGATCCACGATGCGTGTGTTCGGGCATGGTCATCCCGGCCTTGACGTGCATCAGATAGGTCTTCGACCCCTTGGGCGCATCATCGGTGTGGACAGGCGCAATCCACACACCGGGCGCCGCCCAGTAGCGACCGGCAATGCGCGCCGCCAGGGATTCGGGAAGATCGAAACCGTCCAGGAATGCCGGGTGCGGTTTCGCAACCGTTTTGACTGGCTCTTCCGGACGTTCGATCCGCGCCAGCGCCAGGTCGAGTGCGCTTTCCGACAACGGGACGCCTTCGACATCGTCCAGCAGCGCACCACCGATGACATCGAACAGGGCCGTCTCGGCGCGGCAATGCGGGCACAGCTCAAGGTGGACCTCGACTGTCAGACGCAGGCCGACGGGCAAGGCGCCACGATGATAATCCCACAGCAGGTCTTCGGCGATGTGGTGGCGGACGGAATTCATGAACGCTCTCCGGATACTGAATTGGCCATGGCCGCCTTGAGGCGAGTCATGGCCAGGCGCATGCGCGACTTGACTGTCCCCAGCGGGATAGCGAGTGCCTTGGCGATATCGCCATGCGACAGGTCTTCGTAAAAGGACAGACGCAGAATGGTCTTCTGCTCCTTGGGCAGGGTGTCGAGAAGACCCGCAACGGAGGCTGCATCCTCGGCCGATATCAGTTCGCCATCGGCGCCCTTGTCGCCATCGCCCTGCCACAGATCCTGCGGCAATTCCTTGACGCGCTTGGCCTTGCGCGCCATGTCGATGCGCAGGTTGCGGGCAATGGAGTAGATCCAGGTGACCGCGCTGGCGCGTGACGCATCGAACATGTGCGCCTTGCGCCACACGCTCAGCAAGGCCTCCTGCGCCAGGTCTTCGGCTTCCTGGGCGGTCAGGCCCTGGCCCATGACAAAGGCCTTGAGCTTGGGGGCAAAACGCAGGAACAGGGCCGCATAGGCGTCACGGTCGCTCTGGGCGATGCGCGCCAGCAGCATTTCCGGCGTCACCTCCGGTGAAGAGCGGTCGACGCGCGCGCTGTCCGTTTCAGTCATGCGGGCAACAAACCCTAATGTCAGTGCGCGGTCAAAGGACATTTTCGTATGCCGGGCCAACTGCCCGCCTTTTGTGAACTCGACCCTGATACGCCGGCACTTTGCAAATGGATCACGGCGCCGGCTGTGATCCATCGCTGACACCCGCGCGTACATATCTGCGAACACCAGTGGAGCGTGGCGCATGTACGATATGTCGAACCTGACGAGACCTAGGGTTGCCGTAGTCGGTTCGGGTATAGCCGGACTGTCCGCTGCCTGGATGCTCAACAGCCACTGCGACGTCACCGTGTTCGAAAGCGAAGCCCAGGCCGGCGGTCACAGCCACACGGTCAATGCCGGCACGGCGGAAAACCCGGTCTGGGTCGATATGGGCTTCATCGTCTTCAACGCGCCCTGCTATCCGAACCTGGTTGCTCTCTTCGACCATCTCGGCGTCGCGCACCAGCTCAGCGACATGTCGTTCGGTGTCAGCGTCGATGAAGGCCGGCTGGAATACAGCAGTCTCGGCATGAAGGGCATCTTCGCCCAGCGCAGCAACCTCTTCCGTCCGCGCTTCCTGTCCCTGTTGCTCGACATAATGCGTTTCTATCGCGAGGCCCCTAAGGACGAGGCCGCGCGCACCCGGCCCGGCTACAGCCTCGGCGACTACCTCAAAGACCGCAATTACGGCCGCGCCTTTATAGATGACCACCTGTTGCCGCAGGCCGCCGCGATCTGGTCGACCTCGGCACAGCAGATCATGGACTATCCGTTCCGCGCCTTTATCGCCTTCTTTGAGAACCACGGGCTGCTCAAGATTACCGACCGCATCCTGTGGCGCAGCGTCATCGGTGGCGCGCAGGCCTATTTGAAAGAACTGATACGGCCATTCGCGCATCGTATTCGCACGAATGCGGCAATCACAAAAGTCGAGCGCAGCCCAAATCGCGTCACCCTGACTGACCAGAACGGCGAACGGTATGAATTCGACCAGGTCGTCTTTGCGACACATGCTGACGTAACGCTGAAGATTTTGGGTGATTCTGCGACCGCCGATGAACGCCAGACCCTGGGCGCTTTCAGCTACACGTACAATGAGGTCGTGCTGCACACGGACACGGCGCTTATGCCGAAACGCCGGGCGGCGTGGTCGAGCTGGAACTATCTCGGCACGCGCAACGCCGCGTCGGAGCAGCAGCTGTGTGTCACCTACTGGATGAACCTGTTGCAGGTCCTGAACACGCAACAGAACTATTTCGTCACGCTCAATCCGACGCGCGAAGTCGATCCGGCCAAGCTCATCAAGCGCACCACCTTTGAACATCCTCTGTTCGATACCGCTGCAATTGATGCGCAAGGACGGCTTTGTGATCTTCAGGGCCAGAACCGTTCGTGGTTCTGCGGCGCCTATTTTGGCTCTGGCTTCCATGAAGACGGCCTGCAATCGGGCCTGGCGGTTGCCGAGGCGATCACCGGCCAGCGCCGGCCGTGGGATTTCGACTGGTCGAAGAGCCGTATTCAATATAATCCGTGGACGGATAATTTTGCTCTGGAGGCCGCCGAGTGATGGAATCTGGCCTCTATATCGGTGAGGTTATCCATCAGCGGTTTGCACCCCGGCCGCATAGGCTAAGCTATGACATTTTCCAGGTCCTGATCGATCTCGACAACGTGCCGCAGACCCGCTTTCTGGGCCATAATCGCTTCAATCTGTTCAGCTTTTATGACCGCGACCATGGGCCAGACCAGGGCAACAAGGCTGGCACCTTGCGCGATCGCATGGCCTCTATGTTGCGGGAGAAGCGCCTCTATGCCGATGGCGACCGGTTATGGCTTCTGACCATGCCGCGCGTGCTCGGTTTCGTCTTCAATCCGATCAGCCTGTATTTTCTGCAAGACGCCGGCGGCCCGCTCAAGGCCGTGGTCTATGAGGTCAATAATACCTTCGGCGACCGCCACTCCTACGTCCTGCCGGTCGAAACCGACACCCGTCATATCCGCCAGCACAGCGACAAGCGGCTGCACGTCTCGCCATTCATGGACACGCGCGACATGGCCTACGATTTCGACCTGACGGCGCCGGGCGAGATCTTTGCGCTGAAAATCCGGCTGCGCCATCATGCGGCCGAAGGCGTGCGCGACATGCTGTTCGCGGGTTTCACAGCAAAGCGCACGCCGATCACCGATGGGGCTTTGTGGAAGCTGTTCTGGGCCATGCCGCTGATGACACTGAAAGTTGTCGCCGGCATCCACTGGGAAGCCTTGAAAATTTTCCTCAAGGGCATCAGGTTGCGTCCCAAGCCGCCGACCGAAAAGTCGAGCGTCAGTTTTTAAGGGGTGCAAGTGCCTTCCGTGACCAAACGCCGGATATTGGGACTGTTGGGGTTGAGCGGGCTGGCGACAGCCCTGGCGGCGTGCAACACACTCAGCCTGTTCAACACCTTTACACCCAAGGAAGGCAGCGTCCGTCACCTTGCCAAGGACGTCGCCTTTGGAGACGATCCGCGCCAGCGTTATGATGTCTACGCCCCTAAAAGGGACACCGGCCCCTTGCCGGTGCTCGTCTTCTTCTACGGCGGTAACTGGGCGTCCGGATCAAAGGACGACTATGTCTGGATGGGCCACGCCCTGGCGTCCATGGGCTATGTCGTCGTCGTGCCGGACTACCGGCTGGTGCCTCAGGCTCGCTATCCCGACTTCGTCTTTGATGGCGCAGCGGCCGTGAAACACGCCGTCGCCCATGCCAAGGACTACGGCGGCGATGGATCACGGCTGGCCCTGATGGGGCACTCGGCCGGTGGTTACATCGCCGCCATGCTGCCGCTCGATCCGCAATATCTGGGCGACCTCCCCGTCAAGGCCGTGGTCGGCCTGGCGGGCCCCTACGACTTCTATCCGTTCGACGTCGCCGCATCGCGCGATGCCTTTGGCTATTGGCCAAAGCCTGAAGAAACACAGCCGATTACGCATGCCCGCAAGATCGACACGCATTTCCTGCTGATGCACAGCCGTGCTGACAAGGTCGTGATGACCAAGAATGCCGTCAATCTCGACAAGGCTTTGCGCGACAAGGGCACGCCCTCGACGCTCAAGCTCTATGATGGCTTAAGCCACCAGGACATGGCCGCGGCATTTTCCATTCCCTTCCGCGGCAAGGGGACGGTGTTCGCCGATTCCAGGGCGTTTCTGGCCTCAGTTCTGTAAGGCAGGGCTGGTCCGCGCGACATAGACGTCGTGCGGCGGCAGGGTGTTGAGCGCCCGGCCATAGATGGTGCGCAAATTGGCGCAGTATTCCTCCAGCTGCGCATCACCGATGGTGTAGGCCATAGGCGTCGCCGTCCGCGGCACAATGCCCTGGCCGATCAGCACCTGCATCCAGTTCGACTCGCGGAACAAATCGCCCTCTTCAATTATCAGCCGGCCGTGTTCGCGGAAATATTCCATCTTGTGCGTCAGGCTGTCGGGCACCGCCATGGTCCGGCAGTGGTTCCAGAACGGGCTGTCGTCGCGTTCCGTCGCCTTGTAGTGCAGCACAAGGAAGTCACGGATCAGCTCGTATTCATGGCGCGTCTGGCGATTGTATTCGGCGATCTGCAAGGGGCTGAAGCCCTTGTCCGGGAACATCTTCACAAACCGCGTCAGTCCGGATTGCACGAGGTGGATGCTGGTCGATTCCAGCGGCTCCATGAAGCCCGACGCCAGGCCGAAGGCGACGCAGTTCTTGACCCAGCTTTGCCTGCGCCGGCCGGTGACGAACTGTAGCGGTCGCGGATCGGCCAAAGCCTTGCCATCCAGATTGTCCATCAGGATGCGCGTGGCGTCGTCTTCACTCATGAAGGCGCTGCAGAAGACGTGGCCATTGCCGATGCGATGCTGCAACGGGATGCGCCACTGCCAGCCGGCCATGTGCGCCGTTGCGCGCGTATAGGGCAGCAATGGTCCCGCCGACTCACACGGCACGGCAACGGCGCGGTCGCACGGCAGGAAATCCTGCCAGTTGTCGTACCCGGCCTTCAGCGCGTCTTCGATCAGCAGGCCACGGAAGCCCGAGCAGTCGATGAACAGGTCGCCGGCAACAACATCGCCGTCGGCCAGGGTGACCGAAGAGATAAAGCCGTCGTCGGGGCGCAGGTTGACGCCGGTGATCCTGCCTTCGCGGCGGACCACGCCCTGCTTTTCACAGATACCACGCAGGAACTTTGCCAGCAGGGTCGCATCGAAGTGCCAGGCGTGGGTAATACCTTCGACCGGGGTGTCGGGGACGGTCTTCATCGGCGCGAAGCGATTGGCGTCAGAGGCCAGGCTGTTGAGGCTGTAATCCCACAGCGACCCACCCTTGCCTTGCAGATGCTGCCGCAGCCAATACTGATAAAAGGGCACAATGCCAAGATCGCGGCCGGGGTTGCCGAAGGCGTGGATATAGCGGCTGCCGGGCTTCAGCCAGTTCACGAAGTCGATGCCTAGCTTGTATGTGCCCTGCACATTAGCCAGCATTTCGTGCTCGGGAATGCCCAGGAAAGTAAACAGGTTGACCAGCGGCGGAATGGTCGCTTCACCGACGCCGACCGTGCCGATTTCTTCGGATTCGACAACGATAACTTCAGCCGACTTGCCAAGGACGCGTGCCAGCATGGTCGCGCTCAGCCAGCCGGCCGTGCCACCGCCGACGACAATGACGCGCTTGATCAGGGATTCAGACATAATCGCTCCGCAAGTCCCCTCTCCCACCTGAGGGGAGAAGCGTTCATAAAAACGCCTGCCGGAGAACCGGCAGGCGTCGCAGTCTACTCAATCGCCAGTTCAGTTACCAACGGTAGCTGAGACCCAACAGGTAGGTCGAGCCGTACTTCTCTTCCTTGACCACGTTGTTGCCCTTGTAGAGATAGAAGGGCTCGTTCGTCAGGTTCGAACCCGACAGCGAGATGCCGAGGTTCTTGAGAGGACCGCTTTCGAAGGTGTAGCCGATCTGGGCATCGACGACATTTTCTTCCTGGACCTGGCGGGTCTGCAATGCGTTGGTGTAGTCCGGCACTTCGCCCGTGAACTCGCCGCGGAAGCGGCTCGAGACACGCGCCGAGAAGCCATGCTTTTCATAGTAGACGGTGGTGTTGATCACCTGCTTGGACAGGCCCGGGATATTGACCGGGGTACCCGTGTTGTTCGGATCGATTTCGCTGTCGTTATAGCTGGCGGTCAGGATGGCGCCGAAGCCATCCAGAACCGGCGTGATCAGTTCGCCAGGCACGGAGACCGTGAACTCGGCACCCTTGATCCAGCCGCCCTGGCCATTCGCCTGCGCAGACGTCGAGCCCATGCGATTGGCATTGGCCTTGGTGCAGATATTGACCGGCGTCGTACAGGAAGCCGGCAGGTTGACACCGGTATAGTCCTTGGCAACCGTCTGGTTGAAGATGTACGAGGTCAGATCCTTGTAGAAGAAGGCTGCTGACACGTAACCCTTGCGGCCGAAATACTTCTCGATCGACAGGTCGTAGGCATTGGCCTTCCACGGACGGATCTGGGCGTTGCCGCCGCTGCCGGTCCAGTACACTGGCTGACCCTGGAAGGTCGACGGCGGGCTGGTGTCATTGATGACGCTGGTGCTGGTGCCGGCGGCCATGTCGTCCATGCGCGGACGGGCCAGGGTCGTACCAGCGCCGACACGGACCGTGACGTCTTCGGCAACCGCGAAGTTCAGGTTCAGGCTGGGCAGGATGTCGGTGTACTTGTCACCATCTGTCTTGAGGATCGGCGTGCCGGCGCCAACGAAGACCGAATGCGCACTTTGTTCAGCCGTCTGCGACATGACGCCGACATTGCCGGTCACCGGAATGCCGAACAGCTGGGTGTTGATATCGGCACGGATAAAGGCGGCGTCCACCGTTTCCTCGACCGACCAGCTGCGGCGCAGTTGGTCATTGTCAGTGGCTTCGGTCAGGATGAAGACCCCATCCTGCCACATGGCCAGCGAGTCGTAGGAGATCATACCCGAGGTGTTGCCGAGGAAGCTGGCATCGGTCACACCGGTGCGGTACTTTTCGGCCACCACAACGGTCGGAGTTGCCAGGCTCATATAGGCGGCGTAGTCGTCCTTGTCCTTGCTGCGCTCGGTGCGGCTGTAGCCAAAGGCGACCTTGCTGAAGATGCCGGATTCGATCTTGCGCTCGGCGACCAGCTTGATCATGTTCAGCTCGTCTTCGACGTGCGGCGCACGGAAGAAGCCGCCACGATTGGTCACCGGACCACCCCAGCCACCCGGATCGGTCAGGAAGACCTTGCTGAAGTCGGAATAGTCGATTACGCCGGACAGGTTGTAGGCGTGATCCTTGTCGGTCATGTCGAAGGTGATCGTGTCCGGAACGACCGAACCGGCTGCACCCGTACCGCCCGTCGATTCGATGATGACGTCGTCACGCGTCAGCTTCTGCGTGCTGAAGTCGGCGTTCAGGGTCCACTGGTCGTTCAGGGCATAGTTGACGTTAACGCCGATCTGGTCGGTCGTGGCCTGGCGGCGGTTGGTGTAGTTTTCAACGACCGTGTTGACGCCGGTGAAGACGCCGTGGTCGATATAGTCGCCGTCAACCGTGAAACCGGGCTGGAGCTGCGATGAGGACCACCACAGCGGATATTCCAGGCGGGCAACCTTTTGCAGCTCCTCGAATTCCGAGTGGAAGGCATCGACGACGACGTGCAGGCGGTCGTTCGGCTTCCATTCCAGGACGCCCATCAGGCCGTCACGCTGAAGGTTCGACGACTGCACACCGTTCTTCTGGCCGCCCAGGACGAACTTGTTGAAACCGGCGCCGGTACATACCGTCGCATTGTCACAGCGTGGGAAGTCGCCGTCGCCCCAGGGCTCGAGACGCGTGACCTGGTAGGGCGAGTCCGTATGCGCATAGCCCAGGGCAACGCCGACGGTCTTGTCGAAGAACTGGTCGATATAGTTGACCGACCAGCGGCTGCCGGTATTCTCGATGCCACCGATCGGCGCGTCTTCCGAGTTCATTTCGCGGCGAATGTTAACGGCGGCAGCCTTCTTGCCATAGGCCAGCGGGCGCACGGTCTGCAGGTCGGCCGTGCCGGCGATGCCCTGGGTCGTCATGCCGGCGTTCGGCGTCTTGTAGATCAGCACCTGGCTGATCAGTTCGGACGGGTACTGGTCGAATTCCACCGAGCGGTTGTCGTTGGTCGATACCTGCTCACGGCCATTCATCGTCGTGACTGTATAGTCCGGGCCGAGGCCACGGATCGACAGGGTCTGGGCGCGGCCATTAGTGCGCTGGGCGGCGAGGCCCGGCAGGCGCGCCAGGGATTCAGCAATCGAGGCGTCCGGCAACTTGCCGATGTCTTCGGCCGAAACGGCTTCGACGATCTGGGTCGAGCGTTTCTTGGCGGTGATGGCGTCCTGGATACCACGACGGATGCCGGTCACGACAACGGTCTGGCTGTCTTCGCCGGCCGGCGCAGGGGCGTCCTGGGCAATGGCGGGCATGGCAGTAAAGGCCGCGGCGACCAGCGCCAGCGTGCCACCGCAGGTGAGCAGTTTTTTCTTGAATAAGCCCGGGTGGGCCTTGGGATGCAGCATAAGTTCCTCCTGTCCCCGTGTGATTTGTCGGCGCACAGGACCCTTTGTCCGCGCAACCTTATACATCTCAACCCGATATGACGCTCTTTGAGCTCGGCGTCTGGAGGTACTATTCCTGCGACCTGAAATTTTTGCAAGACGTTGCAAATTTTTGCAGCGGAAAATTTAAACTATTCGTAATCTTGTGACATTCCGGCTACGCATTCCCGCGGAATGTGTGGTTTTGAGCCATAATTGTATGACATATTGCGCTGTATTCGCCTCTGAGGTGCGCAATCAGGTTGAAAACGATTTTTGACGGAATATGTAAAAAATTGCAAAAAATTGCAATTTTCAATGACAACGCTGTCCGGTAAGCGGTGGTTTATCAGACGCGATGCATTTTACCAAAAACCGCTGCACACTTTTGGCGCAGCGCTATCCGCCGCAGGACTCGCGCACGACCAGCTCGGTCGAAACGATTTCCGAGTGGGTTTCGTCGTTGGAAATCGAGCCGATCAGCTTGGAGACCATCAGCTTGCCCGCCCGAGACAGGTCCTGTGAAATGGTCGTCAGGCTGGGGTGCGTCAGGCTGGCCAGCTGGATATTGTCATAGCCGACCACCGAGACATCTCTGGGCACTTTTAGGCCTGCCCGCATCAGGCCGCGAATGGCGCCGAAGGCAATAATGTCCGAACAGGCGAACAGGCCGTCGAAACTGACACCCTTGTTGAGCAGGCCGATCACCGAGGCTTCGGCGGAGGCCAGTTCGAAATGGGTCGGCACGACCAGGCGCGGATCGTATTCAAGGCCGGCTTCGGCCAGGACATTGAGATAGCCCTGGAAGCGCTGCTTCATCTCGGTGCCTTCAGTCTCACCGAAATAGGCGATGCGCTTGCGGCCCAGCCGCGCCAGGTGCGCCGTCGCACGCGTCCCGCCCTGGAGGTTGTTGGACCCGACCGTGCAGTATTTCTGTCCGGCCAGCTCCTGGCCCCAGACGATAAACTTGTTGGTCGTGCCAGCCAGCATGTTGAAGCGGTCGTGCAGATAGCTCTGACCCAGAAAGATGACGCCGTCCGCCTTGATGTTCTGCATCAGGGTAACGAGGTCGTTCTGGTTACGCGGTGTCAGGTGCGACAGCAGCAGGTCGCAACCCATGTCGCGCGCCGCCTCACCAACCGCCGAAATCATTTCCTGGTAAAACGGGTCGGAGAAACGGCCTTCGCGGCCGTGCGGCGGCGGAATGACGATGGCGATCGTCGCCTGGCTGCCCGACATCGACAAGGGCATGTCGTGGTTGAGGACATAGGAGTGATCGCGAGCAATCTTCCAGACACGGCGCTTGGTGACACGGTTGACCGCTGGCGAGTCGTTAAGCGCGCGTGATACAGTCGCAACGGATACGCCTGCGATCCGCGCCAGATCTTCAAGCCTGATCTTGCCCCTGCCGCCGTCCATGCCACTGCTCCACACACTGTTGTCGATTTGCACAATGATGGCAATTTGTCCTGCGAAAGCAAGCGCTTTCAGTTAAGCTGCAAATCTTGCAGGAAAATGTATGGAAATTGTAGGCACTAACCTCTGTCCGCGCTCCAACTCCGCCTCGGGCTGCCTTCCATTTGCCGTAAATCGGCGTATCCTGAAACAAAAAAACGGAGGGCTGAAATGATATACCTGGTGGCAACCGCCGCGTTGGCGTTCGCGCTCAATGCGGAACCGGCGCCCAAACCCTATGGGCCGGCCGTGGAAGGGCAAGCCGTTGCCTCAGCACGGATCTTATCCGGACAAGAAGACACACCGGCCGCAACGCGTCAGGCCGAACTTGCCTCACCGCGCGACGACGACCGCAACCGCGCCTATGCCTGCGTCGACGATGACTGCAAGGTCGCCACGCCCGTCTACAACACCCGCACGCCGATGGAAGCGGACAGGCGTCCGTTCCGGTCGTCATGGTAGTCCGGATAGTCAGGATAGCGGGAGGCCTGATCGCCTGCGGCCTGCTGCTGGCGCTCGGCGCCTGCGCGGAACTCGAAGCCATGAACGGGCCGCAGACCGCCGACATGACCTCGCCGCCACCCCCGCCGCAGAAGGTCTATTCCTATGCCGATCAGCCCGATACGCCGCCGCAGATCAAGGCGAAAGGCGTCATCGACAAGGGGGATGTGACCGGCACCTATAACGGCGCGCAATATGTCTGCGCCGACAGCGCCTGCAAGAGCGCCATCCGCAGCGACATTCCCGTTCCTCCGGAAGGTCGCACAGGCCAAAAGAAAGAATAATGGGGTCTTTACGCAGCGCATGACGAACTGATAGGCAGACGCATCATCGCAAAGGCCTGTTCATGTCGCAATTCGAAGCCCTGTCCGCCCTCAAGACCATCCGCCCGTCCAACCGCAAGCCGGATCAGCTGCGCGACGTCGTCATCGAAACGGGCGTGACGCGCTATGCGGAAGGCTCGTGCCTGGTCAGCTTCGGCCACACCAAGGTGCTGGTCACCGCTTCGGTCGAACAGGGCGTTCCCCCTTTCCTGAAGGGCAAGGGCCAGGGCTGGGTGACGGCGGAATACGGCATGCTGCCGCGCTCCACCCACACGCGCTCCCGTCGTGAAGCCGCTGCCGGCAAGCAGTCGGGCCGCACCCAGGAAATCCAGCGCCTGATCGGCCGTTCGATGCGCGCCGTCATCGACCTGAAGGCCCTGGGCGAACGCCAGATCACCATCGACTGCGACGTTATCCAAGCCGACGGCGGCACGCGCACCGCGTCGATCACCGGCGCCTGGGTGGCGCTGTCGCAGGCGTGCGACAAGCTGGTGGCCGACAAGATCATCGAGAAGTCACCGATCCTCGACCAGATCGCCGCGATTTCGTGCGGCATCTATGCTGACGCGCCGGTGCTCGATCTCGACTACGACGAGGATTCGACCGCCGAAACCGACGCCAACTTCGTCATCACCGGCAGCGGCCTTTCGGTCGAAATCCAGGCGACGGGCGAGAAGCGCGGTTTTTCGCGCGACGAGTTCAATGAGCTGTTCGACCTGGCTCATGCCGGCTGCAAGACGCTGTTCGGGCTGCAGAACGCCGCGCTCGGCAAGTAGATTTTTTGGCGCAATGTTTTAGCCAAAAACCGCTGCACACTTTCTGGCACACTGCTTAGAGCGACTCTTCCTCGCCGTACTCAAGCAGGTCACCCGGAGCGCAATTCAGCGCCCGGCACAGGACGTCGAGCGTCTTCAGGCGCACCGCCATGGCTGCCTGATCGCGCAGGACTTCGAGATCGCGCACGCTGATACCCGTGCGGTCAGACAGTTCGACGATCGACAGGCGCTTTTTAGCGAGGACTTCTGCAAGCCGGATTCTGATCATACAAGCAGCTTTAGGAAAAGTGGGACGCACTTTTCCGTAAAAGTGCGCCGAAAACAAAGCAATTTAGAGCCTTGCTGACAAGGCTTTAAATTGTGAGGTCCGCTTCCTTGCGCAGGCGCGCGCCTTCCTTGAAGACCTCGGCCAGCACAAAGACGACCAGCACCGAGAACCAGGCCGTGACGGCGCGCAGGCCGTAGAAGGGCTCGAACTTGAGCTGGAACATGCTTTCGGCGACGAAGCGCGCGATGTAGCCGAACAGTTCGAGGCCGGCCAGACCAAAGCCGATCCAGCGCAGCCGCAGCGTATTGTCAGGATGGAAGACGTCGCCTTCGGCCAGGGTCGCCAGGACCTGCCGTGTCCAGTGCATGATCAGCACGTAGCCGCCTAATGAGATGCTGAACGCCAGCAGGATGACCGCCTGCGACGCTGCCGGCAGGTGGGTAGCGACATTCAGCGGCCGCGCCACTTCGATGGCCAGATTGGGCACGATCAGAAGGCCCAGTGCCGCCAGGACCGTGACGGCTACCACGGCATAAAGACCGTAATAGACGACATCGAGCGCCGTCTTCAGCAGGCTTGAAATCGAGCGCGGGCCTAAAAAGCGCATGGCGGCATCCTTGATGAACTTACGCAGTTGTTTCTCACACGTCAGCCACAGCGCACAACACCCTTTTCATTTGGCGCATTCCGGTTAAAAGCGCGGCAAAAGGAAAGCCCATGCCCCTATCCCTCATTTCCGGCCAAAAGCTGATCGCCGCTACGCACAATCCCGGCAAGGCGGTCGAAATCGCCAGCCTTCTGGGCGGTCGTTTCGAGATCGTCACCGCCGGCAGCCTGAACCTGCCCGAGCCGGACGAGACCGAGATGACCTTCACCGGCAACGCCATTCTGAAGGCACGCCACGCCGCCATGACAGCCGGCATTGTCGCCCTGGCCGACGATTCCGGCCTGAGCATAGCGGCGCTTGGCGGCGAGCCCGGCGTTTTCAGCGCGCGCTGGGCCGGGTCCGACAAGGATTTTGTCCGCGCCGCCGAAGTCATCGAACACAAGCTGCGCATCGCCCGCGAGGCGCAAGGCGACGCATTCAACCGCAAAGCCTGGTTCACCTGCGCTTTGGCGGTCGCCTGGCCCGAAGGTCATGCCGTTGTCTTCGAGGGCCGTATCGATGGTGAGATCGTCGCGCCGCGCGGTGCGATGGGTTTCGGCTACGATCCGATCTTCCAGCCTGACGGCTATGACACCACGTTCGCGGAAATGACCGCCGAAGCCAAGGATGTCATCAGCCACCGCCACCTGGCGTTCGAGCAGCTGAAGGCAGCGCTTCTTTGACGTCTGATCGCGTCAGCCTCTACGTTCACTGGCCGTACTGTTCGCGCATCTGCCCCTATTGCGATTTCAACGTCACGCGTGATCGGGGACAATCCAGCCAGCGCACCCTGTTCGACGCCATCCTCACCGACCTGAAAAGCCAGGCAGCCATGGTCGGCCCGCGCAAACTGGCCAGTGTATTCTTCGGTGGCGGCACGCCGTCGCTGCTGCCGCCCGAGTGGGTAGCCGAATTGATCACCACCGCCCGCAGCCTGTTCGACGGCAGTGGCGATATTGAGATCACCCTCGAAGCCAATCCGACCGGCGCCGAAATCGGCCGCTATGAAGGCTTCCGTCAGGCGGGGATCAACCGCCTATCGCTCGGCGTCCAGTCGCTCGATGACGCAGCCCTGAAGTTCCTTGGCCGCAACCATTCCGCCGCCGAAGCCATCCGTGGCATCGAGACCGCGCAAAAGGTTTTCGGGCGCGTGTCGCTCGACCTGATTTACGCCCTGCCGGAGCAAACGGTCGCAGCGTGGGAAAGTGAACTCACAGCCGCTATTGCCCTCGGCGTCGAGCATATTTCGCCCTATCAGCTGACCATCGAACCCGCCACAGCCTTTGGCCGGGCCGTCCGCCGCAAGCAATGGGCCCCGCCAAAGGACGACCTTGCCGAAACCTTCTACTTCCAGACGCAGGAGACGCTGGAGGCGCAAGGCTTTCAAGCCTACGAAGTGTCAAACCACGCCAACGCACACGCCGCCCGCTCAGCGCACAATGTGTTGATCTGGGAGGGCGTCGACTATATCGGGATCGGCCCCGGCGCCCATGGCCGCGTCACCCACGCAGGCGAGCGCCAAGCCACCACCGCGCTAAGTGATCTGAAAGCCTACATGGCCCGCGTCGAAGCCACCGGCACCGGGCACGACGCCGAAGCCCTGGCGCCCTTGGAAGCCGAAGAAGAGGCAACAATGCTGGGCCTGCGTCTGTCGGACGGGCTTGACCTACGGCGCACGCCGTCGCTCGATCTCGCTGCCCGCGCCGCCACGCTCATCAACGACGGTTTCATGGCGCTTGAGAATAATCGCCTGCGCGCTACGCCGAAGGGCCGCGTCCTGTTGGACAGGCTATTGATGGAGCTACTGGCGTAACACCGTCTGTGCCCATTATATCGCACCGCAGCATAACCTGAAATTGTTACAGCAACGGAAGTTGACCTGGACGACGAAGCCTGCTGAAAGCGCCGTCCTTCTAAATCTGAGGTATTTCTATGCTTAAAATTGCTGCCATTTCCGCCGTTGCCCTGGTTGCTGCCATCGCTGGCGCCGCTCAAGCCCAGGACGCTGGCAAGTATTATGTCGAAGGCGGTTACGCCAATGTCGATTTCAATGGCGAAAACTTCGGTACGGCCAATTTCGGCGCCGGCATCAAGTTCAACAAGTACTTTGGCGCTGAAGCCAACGCGTCTTTCGGTATCGCCGAGCAATCCTATACCGAACAAGGCGTTACGGTTGATGTCAAGGTCGATAATACCGTTGCCGCCTATGTCGTCGGATCTTATCCCGTGTCGGCAAACGTCGAGCTGCTCGCACGCGTAGGTTTTCTGCACGGTGCGCTGAGCGGCAAGTCCGGCAACACCAAGGTCTCCATTGAGGATGATACCGTTGCCGCTGGTGTCGGCGTTCGCTACTTCCCGAACGGTGGCGTCCATGGCATTCGTGCCGACTTTACCAGCGCCGAATTTGACAATGTCGATGTCGAGCAGCTGTCGATCTCCTACGTCCGTCGTTTCTAATCGACGTAACTGATCGTAAAGCGCCGCGCTTCACATCGAAGCGCGGCGCTTTTGCGTTTGGACCGTAAAGTCTGCTAATCACACGAAATGGAATCTTTCTTCGCCCCGCCGCCTCGTCCCGTCACGCCTGGCCTCTATATCGTCGCCACGCCGATCGGGAATTTGCGCGACATCACCCTGCGTGCGCTCGACGTGCTGCGCGCCGCCGATGTCGTCCTGGCCGAGGACACCCGCGTCGCCGGCAAGCTTTTGTCGGCCTACGACATCAAAAAGCCCCTGCTGCGTTACGACGACCACGCCGGCCCGCAAGTCCTGCCGCAGATCATCGAACGCCTGCGCGCCGGGCACGTCGTCGCGCAGATTTCCGACGCCGGCACGCCGCTGATCTCCGATCCTGGCTTTCGTCTCGTCGAAGTCGCCCGTGAAACCGGCGCCAATGTCCACCCAATCCCCGGCGCCTCTTCGGTCCTGGCGGCCTTGTGCCTGGCCGGCTTACCGACTGATCGCTTCATGTTCGCGGGTTTCCTGCCCAACAAGTCTGGCGCGCGCCGCACGGCTTTAGGCGAAGTCGCCTCGATCGCTTCGACACTCGTCTTCTTCGAGACCGGCCCGCGCCTGCACGACTCGCTGATCGACATGGCGGAGGTCCTGGGCGACCGCCAGGCCTGTGTCTGCCGCGAGCTGACCAAGCTCTATGAAAGCGCTTATCACGGCACTTTGAGCGCGCTCGCCGCCGACCCGCACCTGGCTGAACCCAAGGGCGAGATCGTCATCATCGTCGCCCCTCCGTCCGAGGAAAAGCCATCGGCCGATAATCTGGAAGAGGCGCTGAAGCTGGCCCTGGAACAATTTTCTCCGTCCGACGCCGCCCAGCAGTTGGCGCAGATGTTCGGCCTGCCGCGCAAGGTCATCTACCAGAAGGCGCTGGAGATGAAGGGCCGCGATCGTGGATAGGGCAGCCACGGGCTTTGCGGCGCGCAAACGCGGCCACCTGCTCGAATATGTCGCCCTGATCCACCTGATGCTGAAAGGCTATCGCATCCTCGGTTTCCGGCTGAAGACGCCGCGCGGCGAGATCGACATCCTGGCGCAGAAGGGCCAGCGCCTGGCCGTCGTCGAGGTCAAGAGCCGGATGACACTGGAGGCTGCCGTCGAATCCGTCTCGGCCATCCAGCAGGAACGGCTGTGGCAGGCCGGCCTGGCGCTTCAAGCGCGCAAGCCGCAACTGGCGCGGCTCGACCTCAATATCGACCTCTATACGCTGGTGCCGTGCCAGTGGCCGCGCCATGCGATCAACGCGTTCGAAAAGACAGAGCGATTCTAACTTGTGATTTTCCGCCTGCACTCACATATGGGCGGAAACCAAGAGGGCTAACACATGGCTTTACGCGTCGCCGTCCAGATGGACCCCATCCAGCGCATCAATATCGCTGCGGACACCACCTTCCTGCTGATGATGGCGGCGCAGCGGCGCGGACATGAGCTGTGGGTCTATGAGCCCCGGCACCTCAGCCAGGATACCGGTCGCGTCTTTGCCCGCGCCCGGAAGGTGACCTTGCGCGAGGTCAAGGGCGACCACGTCACGCTCGGCGACTTCGAGCATCTCGACCTGCACGACGATGTTGACGTCATCCTGATGCGCCAGGATCCGCCCTTCGACGTCGCCTATATCACCGCTACCTACCTGCTCGAAGCCGTCCACCCCAAGACCCTGGTCGTCAACGATCCGCGTGCGGTCCGCGATGCCCCGGAAAAGCTGCTGGCGACGCGGTTCGAAGGCTTGCAGCCGCCAACCCTGATCTCGGCCGATCCTGTGGCGCTCAATGACTTCTTCGCCAAACACGGCGACTGTATCCTCAAGCCCCTGCACGGCGCGGCCGGCAATGGCATCGTCAAGCTGAAGGCCGGCGACCGCAATCTTGATGCCCTGATCGAGATCATGGCCAGCATCAGCCGCGAACCCGTCGTGCTGCAGAAGTTCATCCCGGCCGTCAGTGCCGGCGACAAGCGCATTATCCTGGTCGACGGCGAAATCGCCGGCGGCATCAACCGCGTGCCGGAAGAAGGCGCCGTCCGCTCCAATCTCCGCGTTGGCGGCCGCGCTGAACCTCTGGTCCTGACCCACCGTGACCGTGAAATTTGCGAGCGCCTGAAACCCGTCCTGAAAGAACGCGGGCTTATGTTTGTCGGCATCGATGTCATCGGCGATTACCTCACGGAAATCAATGTTACGTCGCCTACCGGGGCCGTCCAATTAAAGACATTTGAAGAAATCGATGTCGGCGACATTTTGTGGGATTGCATCGAAGCTAAACGGGGTTCATAAGGCTCCTCCCCGGCCCCTGATAAAGAGGCGACCTGCCCTTTCAGTATTCCCCCTTTGCCCCCTCCGCGTGGATGT
This sequence comes from Asticcacaulis sp. P4_H10, assembly GCF_056400965.1. NCBI lineage: Bacteria > Pseudomonadati > Pseudomonadota > Alphaproteobacteria > Caulobacterales > Caulobacteraceae > Asticcacaulis > Asticcacaulis sp. P4_H10. The sequence goes on from NZ_JBFUKH010000002.1 coordinate 51,299, forward strand.
TTTCCCACGGGGATGTGTTTCATTGCGCATTTGTTCGAACTTTGTTCTTGCTTTGTCTATTTCCCTGATCTAGGGTGTGGATAATTCCGGGTGAGAGCGGGGACTATTCATGCCAGGTCGGGTAACAACCATAGCGTTTGATGGCGCCGAAGCTCGCCGCGTCGATGCTGAGGTCGTTTTGACCGGTGGACCGGTTGCCTTCAGCATTGTCGGGCTGGGCGACAAGGCTGTCGCCGAAAGCAAGGAACGCGTGCGCGGGGCTTTTGCCGGCATGGGGCTTCGTACCCCCAGCAAACGGATCGTCGCCAACCTGTCCCCGGCTGACCTGCCCAAGGAAGGCACGCATTTCGACCTGCCGATCGCGCTGGCGCTGATGGTCGTCATGGGCATCATTCCGCAGGATGCGCTCGACGGCTATGTCTGCGTCGGGGAACTGAAGCTCGATGGCCAGATTGCCGCGATCAGCGGCGCCTTGCCTGCGGCCATAGCTGCCAATCATTTTGGCATGGGCCTGATCTGCCCGCACGACAATGGTCCCGAAGCCGCATGGGCCGGGGATGAGGTCAATATCCTGGCGCCGAAATCTCTGATCGCCCTGATCAATCACTTCAAGGGCCTGGCCATTCTGGAACGTCCGGTTCAGGGCGCGTTCCGCAACCCCAGCCACGCCTATGACCTGCGTGAAGTCAAAGGCCAGGAAGTGCCCAAGCGCGCTCTGGAAGTCGCCGCCGCCGGCGGTCACAATCTCCTGTTCGTCGGCCCTCCGGGTTCGGGCAAGTCGATGCTGGCCCAGCGTCTGCCGGGTATCCTGCCAGCGATGAACTCGAAGGAACTGCTGGAAACCTCGCAGGTATGGTCGATGGCCGGCCTTATCGCCAAGGGCGAGCTGACACGCGACCGGCCCTTCCGCAGTCCACACCATTCCGCCTCGATGGCCGCCCTGACCGGCGGCGGCATGCGCGCCAAGCCGGGCGAGGTGTCTTTGGCGCACAATGGCGTGCTGTTCCTGGATGAGCTGCCAGAGTTCTCGCCACAAGCCTTGGATTCGCTGCGCCAGCCGCTGGAAACGTCAGAGGTCGTAGTAGCGCGCGCCAATCACCACATCCGCTATCCCGCCCGCGTCCAGTTGGTAGCGGCGATGAACCCGTGTCGCTGCGGCCATGGCGTGCCAGTCGGCGGCGGCGGCAAGGGCGCGTGCGGCAAGGCCCCGCGCTGTCTTCGGGACTATCAGGGCCGGGTGTCCGGACCATTGATGGACCGTATCGACCTGCAGATCGACGTCCCGCCGGTCACCGCCGTCGACCTGGCCCTGCCCGCGCCCGTCGAAGGCAGCGCCGAGGTCGCGGCCCGCGTGGCCGCCGCCCGCGACATGCAGACGGAACGCGCTTTAAGGATGGACCTGCCGCTGGATAACGCGCTGAACGCTACAGCCTATGGAACAGGTCTGGAAAAGATTTGCGCGCTCGACCCGCAAGCGACGGCGCTTCTGACCAAGGCCGCGCAACAGAGTGGACTGACGGCACGCGGCTGGACGCGGACGCTCAGGCTGGCACGCACCATCGCCGATCTCGAACAATCGGGCGCAGTCCTGCGCCGCCATATCGCCGAAGCGCTGGTCTATCGCCGCACCGGCGTCATCGAGCCAGAGGGCACGCGCCCGCCGGCTTTCAACAGTTTCTGAGTTTTTTGTTTTGTCGCGATGTTAAGCGGAAAAACCGCATTACATTTTCCGCACATCGCTCCGCCGCTCTTTGACCAACCTTAACTTTTGCCGTGTACGGTAGCATCATCACATGAGCAGGATGGCAGAAACGCCTGATGACGATAGACGGCACCCACAAGTCAGACGGCCAATCGCTGGAAGCACGGCTGAAGGCACAGGAAGACTTCTTCCGTCTGATGAGCCACGAGATCCGCACGCCGCTGAATGGCGTGATGGGCATGCTTCAGCTTATGGCGCGAACCTCGCTGACGCCTGACCAGCAATCCTACCTGGCGACTGCGCGTGAGTCCGGCGAACACCTGCTGACCCTGGTCAACGACCTGCTCGACTATGCCCGTCTCGACGCCGGCCGCATCGAACTCGAAGCCAGCGAAGTTCGTCTCGAGCCGCTCCTGCAAGGCGTGGCTGAATTGCTGTCGCCGCGTGCCCACGCCGCCGGCACCGAAATCGTCTGGGCGCTCGATCCGCGCCTTGACACGATCGTATCCGACGAAGGCCGTCTGCGTCAGATTCTGTTCAACCTCGCCGGCAATGCGCTGAAATTCACCGAAACCGGCGGCGTCCTGATCCGCATTTCGCTGACCGACGACGAACAGATCCGCCTGAGTGTTCGCGACACCGGATCGGGTATCGCGCCGGAAGCGCGTTCCCGCATCTTCGAAGAATACGGCCAGGCCGACCCGACCCACGCGACGCGCTATGGCGGCGCGGGCCTGGGCCTTGTCGTCGTCAAGAAACTGGTCGAAGCCATGAACGGCACGCTGACGCTCGACAGCGAAGTCGGCGCAGGCTCGGAATTTGCCGTCCAGTTCGCTGCACCCTTCACCCTGCGCGCCGCCCAGACCAATCCTGTTGCCCATGACGTCACCCTGGTTACGCACAACGCCGTCCTGACAGAGGGCGCGCAGTGCCATTTGAGCGCCGTCGCGACCGAACTGCGCACCCTGGCGACACTCGACGGCGACCTGTCGGCGACCATCACCCTCTACGACCGTGCCGCCGCATCAGGCCCGTCATCCGCGCCGTCTCCGCACAGCCTGATCCTGCTGGCGCCCGAAGAACGCAGCGAAATCCAGGCGTGGCGCGACCACGGCTGGGCCGGTTACCTGATCAAGCCGCTGCGCCGCAACTCGCTGATCCAGCGCCTCGATGCGCTGAAGTCGCCGCACACAGAAGCGCCCGCCCCTGCCCCGCAGGAAGACGAACGCATCGCCGCGGAATCCGGCCAGGACACCATGGTCCTGCTGGTCGAGGACAATCCGGTCAATGCGCTGCTGGCGTCTATCCTGCTGCAACGCGAGGGTTGCCGCGTCGAACGCGCCGCTTCCGGTGAAGACGCCATCGACATGATCAAGACGCGCGCCTTTGATCTGATCTTCATGGACCTGGGCCTGCCGGGTCTCGACGGTCTTGGTACGACGCGGGCCCTGCGGGCATTCGGCTGCAATACGCCGGTTATCGCGCTTACCGCCAATGCCTACGAAGAAGACCGCCGCGCCTGCATGGCGGCGGGCATGAACGACTTCCTGACCAAGCCGATCGAGATCGCCGCCCTGCGCGCCCGTCTCGCGACCTGGACACAAGGCCCCCTGCGCCACAGCGCCTAGACAGGCTCGCCAAACCCTTTTACGCTCTCTGTCGTGAGAGCATGATGCGTTCAGATTGAACCGCCATCATGCTCTAGATTTTTGTTTTGTCGCGATATTTAGCCAAAAACCGCTGCACACTTTTTGGCATATCGCTCTGACAGGGACCGTAACGCATGACCGAAACGCCGCTGCCGGACGCGCCACGCAAATCCGTTATCGACAGCATCCGGCCCTTTGTGAGCCGGCCTGCCCTGGTCATGATCCTGCTCGGCTTTTCGTCCGGCCTGCCCCTGTCGCTGATCTTCGATACGCTCCAGGTCTGGCTGCGCGACGTCGACCTGTCGCTGACGACCATCGCCTATTTCTCGCTCGTCACCTTCGTCTACAGTCTGAAGTTCGTCTGGGCGCCGGTGCTCGATCGTGTCGGCCTGCCCGGCCTGACCTTCATGCTGGGCCATCGCCGCGGCTGGATCCTGTTCAGCCAGGCCGTCATTATGGCAGGCCTTTGGGTCATCTCGGGCCTGAACCCCCAGCAGCATCTCGGCTGGATGGCCGTCGCCGCCGTTATCATCGGCCTGGCCGGCGCCACTCAGGATATCGTTATCGACGCCTGGCGGATCGAAACCGCCGGCGCGCAGTCCAGCAATCAAGCCGTCATGGCAACCGCCGCCGCCTGGGGGGCGCGAATCGCGCCCTTCGTGTCGGGCATTGTGCCGCTGGCCATCGCGGACACGCTCGGCTGGGGCTTTGCCTACGCCCTGATGGCAGCCCTGATGGGACTTGGCATTATCGGCGTCCTGCTGGCACCACGCGGCCCGGAACACACCGTCCGGCCGATCGAATACGGCGATGCGCCGGCACGGCCAGTGGCCGAACTGATCGAGTGGATCGGCCGCCTTGTCCTGATGGTGGTCGCCATCTGCCTGCTCGGCGCTGGACTGACGGCCAACATCGAGCTGTTCAAGGGCCTATTCCCCGGTGAGGCCGCATTCGAGGCCGCCAACGCCGTCTGGACCGCCAAGGGTTTTGGCATCTTCGTCCAGTTCGCTGCGGTTATTGCCGGCCTTAGTCTGCTGGCTGTCACCTGCCTGCCGATTCCGGGCGCATTGACGCGGCCAGGCGCTTACTTACGCCAGACCTTCGTCGAGCCGATCGCCTCGTTCTTCAGCCGCCATGAAAGGCTGGCCGGGCTGATCCTGGCGACCATCTGCCTCTACCGGATTTCGGACTTTCTGCTCAACGTCAACGGCGCCTTCTATCTCGATCTCGGCTTCGACAAGCTGGCCATCGCGGAAGTGCGTAAGATTTTTGGCGTCGTCATGACCATGATCGGCGTCGGCCTCGGTGGCTTCAGCATGACGCGCTTTGGCATCCGCCCCAGCCTGGTCCTCGGCGCCATCGTCTGCGGTGCATCCAACATTGCCTATGCCTGGCTGGCGACGCAGGGCAACAGCATATTCGCCTTCTCGGTTGCCCTGGCCGTCGACAATATTTCAGCCGGGATCGCCGGTACGGTTCTGATCGCCTACATGTCGTCGCTGATTTCAACCGGCGGCTATGTCGCCCAGCAGTACGCCCTGTTTACCTCGCTCTATGCCCTGCCCGGAAAGCTTCTGGCGTCGCAGTCGGGCAGGATGATCGAAACGATGGCCCAGGGGGCGGACCATGGCGGCTTCGCCGCGGGCCTGAAAGGCCTGTTTGCCGGCCTGCCCGCCGTATCCTACGAAAAGCCGGCTGCAACGCTGGGCGTCAGCCGCGAAGCGCTCGGCAGTGGCTATGTCGTCTTCTTCACCTATACGGCGGTCATCGGCTTTATCGCCATCGTGCTCAGCGTCTGGCTGACGCGCCTCCAAAAGACGCAGGACATGGCTCAAACGAAAGAAGCCGGGGCATAACCCCGGCTTCCTTTTTGTCTTGAATGACAGATCCTAGCGATTAACGACGGACCTTACATCATATGCAGCAAACGTCGCCATGGCGAGGATCTTGGACACCGGATCGGAGAGCTGACAGATCTGCACGGGGCGCGACAGGCCCAGCAGCAGCGGGCCGATGACGGTTGCCCCGCCAAGCGCTTCGATAAAGCGCGTTGAGATAGACGCGGAGTGAATAGCCGGCATGATCAGCACGTTGGCCGGTGCGGTCAGGCGCTGGAACGGATAATTGGCCCACAGCGCCGGGTCGATGGCGACGTCGGGCGGCATCTCGCCTTCGAACTCGAAGTCAACACCACGCTCTTCCATCAGCTCGACAGCGCGCATAACGCGGTCGGAGCGTTCGCCCGACGGATTGCCGAAGGTCGAATACGACATGAAGGCGACGCGCGGCGTGTGCCCCATGGCGCGTACGGCCATGGCGGCTTCGACGGCGATGTCGCCCAGTTCCTCGGGCGTCGGCAGTTCGGACACGGTCGTGTCGGCGACGAAGATCGTCTTGCCCTTGGCGAGCACGATCGACATGCCCATGATGCGGCCACCCGGCGCCGGATCGACGACGCGCAGGGTCTCTTCCAGCGCCTGGTCGAACTGACGCGTTACCCCCGTGACCATGCCGTCGGCGTGGCCGGAAATCAGCATGGCGGCGGCGAACGAGTTGCGGTCCTGGTAGATCAGGCGGTCGACGTCGCGCTTGAGGTAGCCCTTGCGCTGCAGACGGGAATACAGAAGCTGCGAATAGGCAGCATTGCGGTGGCTGAGGCGGGCATTGATGATCTCGATACCCTCTTCCTTGGGGTCGATACCGGCCAGGCGCATATTGGCTTCGACCAGGTTTTCCCGGCCGCACAGGATGGGCGTACCCAGGCCCTGTGCCTTGAAGGCGTGGGCGGCACGGATGACGCTGATATCCTCGCCCTCGGCAAAGACGATGCGCTTTGAGGGACGCGAACGCACGGCCGAGGTGATGGTCTGCAGGAAGCCCGCCGACGGATCGAGGCGCTGTTCCAGGCGCTTGCGGTAGGCATCCATGTCGTCGATCGGCTTGCGGGCCACGCCGGTATCCATGGCGGCCTGAGCCACGAAGGGCGGGATGTACCAGATCAGGCGCGGATCAAAGGGCGACGGGATGATATAGTCCTTGCCGAACTTCAGGCGGCGGCCCTGATAGGCGGCAGCGACCTCATCCGGCACGTCTTCACGCGCCAGCATGGCCAGGGCCTGGGCGGCGGCGATCTTCATCTCGTGGTTCACGCGACGGGCACGGACGTCCAAGGCGCCGCGGAAGATGTAGGGGAAGCCGAGGACATTGTTGACCTGGTTCGGATAGTCCGAACGGCCGGTAGCGACGATGGCGTCAGTGCGCACCTTGGCAACGTCTTCGGGAGTGATTTCCGGATCGGGATTGGCCATGGCGAAGATGATCGGATTGGGCGCCATGGTGGCGACCATGTCCGGCGTCAGCACGCCGCGCGCTGAAAGCCCCAGGAACACGTCCGCGCCGACCATGGCTTCGGACAGGGTCCGCTTGGCGGTCCGCGTGGCGTGGACCGACTTCCACTGGTCCATGTCGATCGTGCGGCCTTCGTAGACGACGCCATGGATATCGACGACCGTGGTGTTTTCCTTGCGGACACCCAGCGCTTTCACGAGCGACAGCGACGACAGGCCGGCAGCGCCCGCGCCACAGAGTACGACCTTGACGTCCTCGATCCGCTTGCCGGTGATTTCCAGCGCATTGATCAGGCCGGCCGCCGAGATGATCGCCGTTCCGTGCTGGTCGTCGTGGAAGACCGGGATATCGGCCATGTCCTGGAGCGCCGCTTCGATGATGAAGCACTCAGGAGATTTGATGTCTTCGAGATTGATACCGCCGAAGGCCGCGGTGATGTTCTTGACGACCGTAATGAATTCGTCAGGGTCTTGCGTCGCCACTTCGATATCGAAGCTGTCGATATCGGCAAAGCGCTTGAACAGCACGCTCTTGCCTTCCATGACGGGTTTCGACGCCAGGGCGCCGAGATTACCCAGCCCAAGGATGGCGGTGCCGTTGGAAATGACCGCGACCATATTGCCCTTGGCCGTATAGTCATAGGCAGCATCGGGATTTTCGGCGATGCGCAGGACCGGCACGGCCACGCCTGGCGAATAGGCCAGGGCCAGGTCGCGCTGGGTCGCCATCGGCTTGGTTGGCGCCAAAGCAATCTTGCCGGGAACGGGAAACTGGTGGAGGTGAAGCGCTTCGTCGTCGCTGAAGGTCTGTTTTTCGCTGGCCATTTCTTTTTTCTGCGTCGTTTTTTATTTATGTTAGCGCTCACATTGCCCAAACGCAATGCATTGCGGGCATTATTCACGTATGCTCCTATACACTACCCCGGCGCGCCGCGATAGTATACTATTTGTCAATTGTCTGACAAATAGACATATCAGCCTTCTGTCAAGAAATCCACTGTCGTTGTGCACACTTTTTATGCGCAGGGCTTCTTTGCGGAATCGTTAAGACCCGTTAATTTATTCGCCCTCTCGCGCTGCTTTTTTATAGCGCATAACTGGATAAGCGCTCGTGAACGCAGCCACCGATTTGCCCACTGAAGGGACCGCGCTGGACCTGGAAGGCGCGACGCCCGTGATGGCGCAGTACCTTCAGACCAAGGCGCAGTATCCCGATGCGATCCTCATGTTCCGCATGGGCGATTTCTATGAGCTGTTCTTCGAGGACGCAGTCACCGCCTCCCAGGCCTTGTCGCTGGCGCTCACAAAACGCGGCCGCTACAAGGACGAGGATATTCCGCTGGCCGGCGTGCCGGTCCACGCCATCGACGCCTATATTGCCAAGCTGATCCGGCTGGGCCACCGCGTCGCCATCTGCGAACAGCTGGAAGACCCCGCCGAGGCCAAGAAGCGCGGCTCAAAATCGGTCGTCAAGCGCGGGGTCGTACGCGTCATCACACCGGGCACCATCACCGAAGACTCATTGCTTGAGGCGCGCGGCGCCAACCGGCTGGTCGCGCTGTCGAGCCGTGGCGGGGTCATGGCTTTGGCCAGCGTCGAACTGTCGACGGGTGATGTCGAATGCCTGGAGATCGCGCCTGAATCCCTGAGCGCGCATCTGTCGGCATTGCGTCCGTCCGAAAGCCTGGTCGCTGACCGCATCCTGCAGGACGAAATCCTCTATGCGCTGCTGAAATCGTGCGGGGGCGTCATCCAGCCGCAGCCGGGCTCACTCAGCGATCCGGCGGCCGGCGAGCAGCGCCTGCTCAAGCTCTATGGCGTCTCCACGCTCGACGGTTTCGGCGCCTTCAGCCCGGCCGAGATTTCGGCGCTGGGTATGATCGCCGCCTATATCGACCTGACCCAGGCGGGCAAGCGGCCGGTCCTGAAGCCGCCCGTGCGCGTGCTGCAAACCCACTACCTGTCGATCGATGCCGCGACGCGCAATTCGCTGGAAATCGACAGGACGCAGACCGGCCGGCGCGAAGGCAGCCTGATCCAGGCCATCGACTGCACGGTCACCTCAGGCGGCGGCCGGCTTCTGCTGTCGCGGCTGGCGCGACCGCTTTATCATCCCGACGCCATCAATGCCCGGCTGGATACGGTCGAATGGCTGCTCCCGAAACGCGACGTCCGCGACCAGCTGCGGCACCTGATGCGGAGTCTGAGCGACCAGGCGCGCGCCCTGTCACGTCTCAGCCTGAACCGCGGTGGCCCGCGCGACCTGTGCATCATCCATCAGGCGCTGACGATCGGCGAATCCCTGGCGCATGTGTTGAATGATGCCACGCAGAACCCGGTGATCGATCCAGCCGTCCCCGCCGAAATCGAAGGATTTATCTCGGCGCTGGTCCCGTCGCAGGGCACAAGCGCCATGCGCGACCGGCTGGAACGCGCCCTCGTCGAAGAACCACCCCTGTCGTTGCGCGACGGCGGTTTTATCCGCGAAGGCTTCCATACGGGCCTTGATGAGGCGCGCGGTTTGCGCGACGACAGCCGCCAAATCATCCTGGCGCTCGAAAGCCGGCTGGCCGCCGAGACCGGCATCGCCATCCGCATCAAATACAACAATGTGCTCGGCTATTTCATCGAGCTGAGCACCCGGCTGGCCGAACAGCTTCAGGCGCAGGATACGCAAAAGCAGTTCATCCACCGCCAGAGCCTGGCCAACCAGATCCGCTTCGTCACTTCGGAACTGGTCGATCTCGACGCGCGCATCCAACGGGCTGCTTCACAGGCGCTCGGGCTGGAAATGGAAATCTTCGAAGAGCTTCGCGAGCTGGTCCGCCAGCAAGCCACCGAAGTCCAGGCCGCGCACGACGCCATCTGCGCGCTTGATGTCGCGGTCGCCAATGCCGTCTGGGGCGAGGACTTCGAAGCTGTCCGCCCGCGTGTCGATCAGTCATCGCGGCTGGAGATTTCACGCGGCCGTCATCCGGTCGTTTGCGCCGTGCTGAAAAGCCAGGGCAAGCCGTTTACGCCCAACGATGTCGATCTCGATGCTACGGGTGCAGCAGCCTCACGCTTAAGCCTCGTCACCGGTCCGAACATGGCCGGTAAGTCGACCTATCTGCGCCAGAATGCGCTTTTGATCATCATGGCCCAGGCCGGGCTGTTCGTGCCGGCCAAGGCGATGCATCTGGGCGTCGTCGATCGCCTGTTTTCGCGCGTCGGCGCCGGCGATGACCTGGCGCAGGGCCGCTCGACCTTCATGATGGAAATGGTCGAGACCGCCGCCATCCTGACGCAAGCGACGGCGCAGTCCTTCGTCATTCTCGATGAGATCGGCCGCGGCACAGCGACCTATGACGGCCTGGCCATCGCCTGGTCGTGCACCGAGCACCTGCACGACGCCATCCAGTGCCGGACACTGTTCGCCACACACTATCACGAGCTGTCGACGCTGGATAAGCGCCTGAAGTTCGTCAGCAATATCAGCCTGACGGCCCGCGAGCACAATGGTGAGCTGATCTTCCTGCACGAAGCGCGCCCGGGAGCTGCCGACCGCTCCTATGGCGTGCAGGTCGCACGCCTGGCCGGCATGCCGGGCCACGTCGTCAATCGCGCCCGCGACATCCTGCAACGGCTGGAAGAAGACAACCAGACCAAGCTCAGGCTCGACGATCTGCCGCTGTTTTCGTTCGAACGCACAGCTGCCGAACCGGTCAAATCGGCGCCATCAAAGCTGGAAGCCCTTGTCAAAGGCATCAATCCAGACGATCTAAGCCCCAAGGAAGCCTTGGAAGTCATCTATAATTTACAGAAGATGCTTAAGGGTTAGCAGTTACGTACGACATGCGCGCCATTATTAAAGGCTGAGAGTGATTTATGGATGACGCGTCGGACGTACTGACAGCTACACAAAGCCCTGTACCGGCTTATCGCATCGATGGTGCCCACCTACGTAAGGCACTGACCGAGACCTATGAGGATTCGAGCGGCGACAGCGCCGACCTGCGCCGCCGCGCCGTAAAGATCCTCAAGGAAGCGCTTCAACTGTCGCGCGCCAGCATCCTTAGCCATATCGACCACAAGGGCGGCCATGCCACCGCACGTACCCTGGCGCGTGCGACCGACGAGATCGTCAGCGCCCTGTGGGATTTTACCCTGACCCACGTCTACCGGGCCCGCAATCCGACCGAAGGCGAGCGCCTGTCGCTGCTGGCCGTTGGCGGCTACGGCCGCGGCGAGCTGGCGCCGCATTCCGATCTCGATCTTTTGTTTCTGCGCGCCTGGAAGGAAACCTCGCACTCGGAATCGGTCATCGAGTTCATCCTCTACACCCTGTGGGACTTAGGCCTGAAGGTCGGTCATTCGTCGCGCACCGTCGATGAGACCATCAAGTACGCGCGTGGCGACCACACCATCATGACCGCGCTTTTGGAACACCGCCAGATCGCCGGCGACAAGGAACTGGTCGCCCTGCTGGACCTGAAGCTGGCGACAGAGGGCATGAAGACGAACATGTTCGACTTCGTCGCCGCCAAGCTGGAAGAGCGCGACACCCGCCACCTGAAAGCCGGCACCACGCGCTTCGTCGTCGAGCCGAATGTCAAGGAAGGCAAGGGAGGGCTGCGCGACCTGCACACCCTGTTCTGGATCGCCAAATACCGCGCCTCGGCCGAGCCAAAACCCGGCGCCCAGATTATCGATGAGGCGGCGCCCAAGAAGTCCAAGGACTCGTGGGGCGTACTCGACCGCATCCTGACGGACCGCGAACGCCAGATCTTCATGCGCGCCTTTGACTTCCTGTGGAAGGTCCGCATCCTGATCCACGTGACCGCCGGCCGGGGTGAAGAGCGCCTGAGCTTCGACCTGCAACCCGAAATCGCCCGCCGCATGGGCTTTATCGACCGTCAGGGCGAACCCAATGTCGAGCGCTTCATGCGCCGCTACTTTATTGTCTCCAAGGAAGTCGGTGCGCTGACGCGCACATTCTGCACCCAGCTGGAGGCCCAGGACGCCAAGCCTTTGACGCGGCTGTCCAACATGATCCAGTCGGGCCTGATGAACCTGACCAAGGCCGACCACCCGGGCTTTGTCGTCACCTCAGGCCGCCTGTCGGTCAATTCACCCGACATCTTCCAGAAGTCACCGGTCGCCATGTTCCTGCTGTTCAAGATGGCCGACCGGCTGGAGCTTGACCTGCACCCGGACGCCTTTACGGCAATTGCCCGCAACCTGACCCTGGTGACGCCAGGCCTGCGCCGCGATAAAAAGGCGGCCCGGCTCTTCCTCGACCTGCTGGTGCACGGCCGCAATCCGTATCGCACGCTCAGCATGATGTCCGAGACCGGGCTTCTGGGCCGCTATATCCCGGAATTCGGCCGCATCGTCGCCCAGACCCAGTTCAACATGTATCACGCCTATACGGTCGATGAGCACACCCTGCGCGCCATAGATGTCATTCACGGCGTCGATACCGGCCGTTACAAGGCCGAACACCCGCTGGCCACCGCCATCATGCCGCAACTGGTCGACAAGGAGAGCCTGTACCTCGCCATGCTGATGCACGACACCGGCAAGGGCGGCGAGGACGGACAGGAAATCGGCGGCGAGCGCGCGGCGCGCAAGGCGTGCGAACGGCTTGGGATGGAACCGTGGAAGATCGACCAGATCGCATGGCTGGTGCGCCACCACCTGGTTCTGTCAGACTATGCCCAGAAGCGCGACGTCTCCGATCCCGAAACCGTCGCCAGCTTTGCCCGCATCGTCGAAACGCCCGAGCGCCTGCGCCTGTTGCTGATCCTGACGGTCGCCGATATTCGCGCCGTCGGCCCCGGCGTGTGGAACGCCTGGAAAGGCCAGCTGATGCGCGACCTGTTCGCCGCAACCGAGAGCGCCTTCCGCGGCGGGCGTGGATCGGATGCTGTCGCGAGCGTCCGCGAAGGCCTGAACGAACGCGCCGAAGCGCGCCGCGACGAACTCAGCCAGGACAATGACGACATGGCGGCGTGGCTGGCGACCATGGATGAGAACTACCTGTTCTCCTTCACGCCGGAAGACATCCGCAGCCACGGCGAGCTGGTCCTGTCGTCTTTCAATGCCGAAGCCGCCGTCCGGGCGCGCATCGACGAAAGCCGCAACGCCACCGCCTTTTCGATTGCGGCCACCGACCGGACGGGCCTGTTCGCCGACCTGTCGCGCACCTTTGCCAATCTGGGCGCCAATGTCGTCGGTGCGCAGGTCTTCACCTCCTCCGAAGGCAATGCACTGGACGTCTTCTATGTTCAGGATACGCAAGGCCTGCCGTTCGCCCATGACGACCCGCAACGTCTGAAGCAGGCGGAAAAGCAGCTGGAGCAGGCAGCCCTCGGGCAGCTGCCGCCGGTCGTCCAATACAAGTCCGCCATGGCCGCACGCACGGCCGCCTTTGCCATCGCCCCGACGGTTGCGTTCGACGATACAGCAAATGCCAGCGCGACCATTCTGGAGGTGTCCGGCCGCGACCGTCCGGGTCTCCTGGCCGACCTGGTCGAGGCCCTGGCGCGTCTGCATATGGACATCGCCTCGGCGCACATCGACTGTTACGGCGAACGCGCCGTCGACGCCTTCTATGTCACCGACCACTTCAAGAAGACGCAGCTAACCGCTGGCCAAAAGCAGGCGGTGCGCAAGGCGTTGCTGACCGTGCTGGACCAGCCGGGCGCGAAGGACAACATCACCCGCGCCCGCGCCAGCCTGGCCCGGTAATTAGCCCTTAGCGGGCTGGTCGTCGGGTGTATCGCGCAGGTGATCCCACCAGCTGAACTTGAGCACGAGGGTACAGGCGACGGCGAGGCCTGCGGTCAGCCAGAACTTTTCCATCTCGTGGATGATCAGGAAGATGGCCGAGGCGGTAAGCGCCGTCTGCCAGATGACGCCGATCAGCACATTGACCATGTCGATGGCGAAGTTGCGGTTGGGTTGGGCATCTGGTTCGTCCTCGCGCAGGGCCTTGAGCACCGGACCCCAGAACCCCCACGGCCGCGTCTTTTTGTAGAAGTCCTTCAGCGTCGTCATATCGGTCGGCTTGGTGACCAGCGAGCCGACGACTGCCACGGCGAGACAGGCGGCGAACAACCACGGGAAGGCGGCCAGACCGTCGATGCCCGCACCCGTCACCGGGTCCTTGTAAATCGCCATAGCCATGGCCGCGACGACACCCAGCGCCATCGAGGCAGCGTAGCCCGTGCCGTTGAGGCGCCACCAGTACCACTTGACGACATTGGCGACCGTATAGCCGCCATAGAGGCCCGTCGTGATCCAGGTGATGACTTCGTTGATCGAGTTGAGCTGCCAGCCGATAAAGGCGGCGATGACGGCGAACAGAAACGACGTCAGGTAGCTCAGTCGTACCAGGGTCTTCTGATCGGCGTCGGGCCGGAAATACTTGCGATAGATGTCGTTGACGACGTAGGCGGGCGCCGCGTTGAGCGAGGCCGAATAGGTCGCCATGAAGGCCGAGAGAAGCCCCGCAAGCGTAATGCCGAGCAGGCCCGGCGGCATGAATTTATGCACGACCCACGGCAGGATGGCGTCGAAGTCGCCTGAAAAAGGCTTGCCTGCGGCGACAGCGTCGGCCTGAAGCTGTGTCCAGTAGGGCCCGATAAAGACGAGCGCCAGGACTGCCATGCCGGCGATCATCAGGTAGCGCGGGAACAGCAGAACCAGGTTGACGAAGCCCGACACCTTGGCGGCTTCGGTCGGCGACTTGGCGGATAACAATCTTTGCATGTCGTAGTTGGGCGCAGGGCCCGCCATGGCCTTGAAGAAACCCTGGAAGATCATCAGACCCATGAAGATGGCAAAGTAGGAATGGCCTTCATTCTGAATGGTCTGCATAGCGGAGGTCGCCACCACCTTGTTCTCGGGCTTGGCGGCATCTGCCACCCCCTGCCAGTCGAGGCCCAGCGTCCAGCCAAAGCCGATCTCGTTCCAGCCGGCCGGCACTGCGGCCCGGATCATCTCCGGCGTCACCATGGTCATCGCCATCCAGGCGATGGCGATGCAGACGACCAGCTTGATGAAGAATTGCAGGATTTCGGTCATGACGACCGAATACATGCCGCCCTTGACGGAATAGACGGTCGTCAGGGCCACGACGATCAGGCCGTAGATCTTATCGTTGATATGCGGGTCAGCCGAAAACTGCCACGGGCTGAACTCGGCCGCCAGCTTGCCGATGCCCAAAAAGCCAAAGGCGAGCATGCCGACGACCATGATCAGGGCAAAAATGACGTTGATCAGGTGTGATGCGCGGGCGCCCAGGCCATCACCAAAGCGGAAGGTGATCCATTCGGCGCCGGTCAGCTTGCCGGAACGTCGCAGCCAGATGGCGAGAAACACCATAAGGAAGATCTGGTTGAACACCGGCCACAGCCATGGAATGAAGACCGACTTCAGGCCGTAGACGACAAGCAGGCCCACCATCCACATGGTGCCGCCGACGTCGAACATGCCCGACGCATTGGACAGACCCAGCACCCACCACGGCAGCTTGTTGCCCGCCAGGAAGTAGTTGTTGAGGTTGCCCGAGGACAGCTTGGCCACCCAGAAGCCGAGGGCGATGGTCACCAGGATATAGCCGGCGACTATGGCCAGGTCGATCGGCGCTAATCCTATGGCAGGCTGCGTCATGTGCGTTTCCCCTCGCCTGCTCTTTTGTCAGGCGTTTGTATTTAGCTCGCCCTGCTGAGGCGTTCGTCAAGTTCGATCATCGCCCGGCCATTGTGGTACGGACATTTCCATTGCCCTGCCTTGACCTGGGGTGGACGGCCCGCATCTTTTGCGTACCAGGTCCATTCGTCACGGCCACCGGCGCCGAACTGCGTCTTCAGCACGCGCCACAGCTTTTCGGTCGCATCGAGATAGGCACGATTTCGCGTCAGTTCCCACGCGTTGACAAAGCCGATCATGGCTTCAGCCTGACCCCACCATTCGCCGGCGGGATCGAGGCGCCCGTTGAAATCCTGCTCGTAGGCGATACTGCCGTTCAGCATGACGCCATGCTTTAACGTGGCTTCGGCCAGGCCGATGACCAGCGGCTTGACCCGCGCCGTCAGCGCAGGTTCGCCAAGGACACAGGCAGCTTCCCACATCAGCCAGCTGGCTTCGATATCGTGGCCGTAGCTGACGGCGTGGGTCCTGTCGGTCCAGTCCATCTCGTAGAACAGGCGCAGGTGATGGGTTTCCGCGTCGACAAAGCGGTCGGCGAAGATACCGAGCGCGCGATAAAGCGCTGAATGGCTAAGATCGTCGGGCGCAACGCGATGCAGGTGCGTATAGGCCTCGACGATATGAAGGTGGGTGTTCATCGTCTTGGGCGCATCAACGTCCTTGTCGGACAGGCGCTGGTCGTCAAGCCGCAGCCAGACGGCGCTTAAGGCTTCAATATAACCGCCGTGAACGGGCTCCCAGAAGCGTTCCTCGATTTCACGCTGGAGGCTGCGCGCGATGCCAAGTGCCGCCGGATCATTGGTCACACGATAATATTCGGCGAAGGCATAGACGCCAAAAGCCTGGGCATAGCCCTGCTTCTTGGCATCGATGACCTGGCCCTTATGATCGAGCAGCCAGTAGAGACCTCCATGGTCAGGATCGAGGAAATGCTTGCGAATATAGGCGGCTGTGCGATGCGCCAGTTCCAGCGCTTCAGACGAGTCGAGATAGCTGGCCATGGCGCTGAAGAACCACAGCAGGCGCGTATAGAGAATTACGGCACGCGGCGCGTCCTTGACCAGCTTGCCGTCGGCGTTGACCTCACCCCAGAAGCCCTCCCCGTCGTCGGGCATGTTGGCCTGCCACCAGTTCAGGATGGCGCGCGCCTCCTGACGAGCCTCCTGCTGCAGGGTGACGGCCAGTGTGTCAGCCATCAGCCGGAACCTTTCGCAAACGCTTCATTGCTGGCGATGAGGTCGATGCGCTGCTGGACGCAGGCCGCAGAGGTCAGCGGGTCGGCAGGCGTGTTGCGGCAATAGTCGATCAACTGCGCGACCGTCGATGTCGCGACGTGCAGGCGGGTGTCGGACGAGGCGTAGTAGATGAACATCTTGCCGTTATTCTCGATCCAGCCATTGGTGAAGGTGACGTTGGACACATCGCCGACGCGCTCTTCACCCTCGGGCGCGATGAAATGGCCGCCGGGCGCATAGGTGACCACCCACGGCTTATCCAGATCGGTCATGAACATGTAGAGCACGTAGCGCAGGCCGGCGGCCGTATTGCGCACGCCATGAGCAAGGTGCAGCCAGCCGTCTGCCGTTTTGATCGGCGCCGGACCCTGTCCGTTCTTCAGCTCCTTGATGGTGTGATAGGCCTTGTTGTCGACAATGATCTCGCTGTCGATCACAGGGTTGGTCATGTTATCGCACAGCCCCCAGCCGATGCCGCCACCCGAACCGACGCTGATGAAACCATCCTGCGGGCGGGTATAGAGGGCATACTTGCCATCGACAAATTCGGGGTGCAGCACAACATTGCGCTGCTGGCCCGAATTTGTCTTCAGGTCCGGCAGACGCTTCCAGGTGACGAGATCTTTCGTGCGAACGATGCCGCACTGGGCGACCGCCGCCGACAGGTCGTTGGGCTGGGTCAGATCCTTGCGCTCGGTGCAGAACAGGCCGTAGATCCAGCCATCGACATGCTGCGTGAGGCGCATATCGTAGACATTGGTGTCGGGCTCATCTGTTTGCGGCAGGACGACGGGGCGCGGCCAGAAGCGGAAATTGTCCACGCCATTGGGGCTTTGCGCGATCGCGAAGAAGGACTTGCGGTCATTGCCTTCGACGCGAACGACCACGATGTAGTTACCATTCCAAAGCATGGCACCGGCATTGAAGGTCGCGTTAATGCCCAACCGCTCCATCATGAACGGGTTGGTCGCGGGATTGAGGTCATAGCGCCATTCCAGCGGCACGTGCGCTGCTGTTACCACCGCGTGGGCGTAGCGCCGGTATATGCCGTTGTCATGCGCCAGAGGCGCGTTCGGCCTGGACAGCAAAGCTTCCTGTGCCGCTTTCAGCCCGGCCAATCGGCTTGCTGCATCATAACCCATACACTTGTTTTCCTGAGAAACGGACACTTAAAACAATTTGATTTAATTAATTGATCTTTTGTACGACGAGCCAGAGTTTTGTCAAGAAGATCATTGCCGCTTGCCCTCTGGGAATCGCCCCTTTCCAGAATGCGAAATTGCCCGAAATTCGGCGTCACCTCAAGTCGTAGAAAATAGTTATTTATATCAGCCGTTGAACGCAAAGGCTTACAAGCAAAACATTTTCGAGTTTGCAGTCTCTCCGGCGCGCCCGTCACCTTGGCTGCGGAGCCCGTAAGATTCAGGTTTTCAGTCTATTCGACCTTCGGTCACGGGATACCGGAAAATATCCGGCTATTAAGTCTACCTTAACACCGACATGCAAACGGTTGCGAAGTAATGAAATAATCATGAGAGATGTTATGCGTACCTTCCTCACCGATCTGAAAGTGCTGAAAAAAATCAGCCTCGCCTTTCTCGTCCTGATTGGCTCCAGTCTCGTTGTCAGCGGCGTCTGCTGGAGGTCCCTGTCCGAACTGGAAACCACTTCGAAGTGGACCACCCATACTTTCAAGGTGATCTCGTCCCTCAACCAGATCGTCGAAGCCATGGTCAATCAGGAAACCGGTGTCCGCGGCTACCTGGTGTCCGCGGACCGTGACTTCCTGGCGCCGAAAACGGCTGGCAAGAAGCAGCTTGATGAAGCGATCACCACCGTCCGGACGCTGACGGCCGATAACACCACCCAGCAGGCGCGCATTGCCGAAGTTGAGGAACTGGCCGCGACATGGGACAGCACTGTCGCCGCCAAGGAAATCGAACTGATGTCCGACCCGGCAACGCATGAGGCCGCACGCCAGCTGGAAGCCTCAGGCGCCGGTAAGTCGTCGATGGATGCCATTCGCGCCAAGGTCGGCGTGATGATCAAAGCCGAAAGCACCCTGCTTGAAACCCGCATGAAGGAGGCACAGGCCGCAACTGCCGTTGCCCGCATTACAACCATTGCCGGCGGTCTCATCATTCTCGCCCTCGCCTTTGCCGCGCTGACCGGACTGCACAGGGTTCTGGTCATGCCGCTCAATGCGCTGACGCGCGCCATGCAGGCAGTCGCCGAAGGCAAGGAAGACACGGAAATCCCGTGCCAGGAACGCCGGGACGAACTGGGCGACATGGCCCGCGCCTTCAACGCCAATGCCGTGCGCATCGCCGGCCTGGCACAAGAACAGCGCGACAATGAAAACCGCCTGGCCATCGAACGCCGCAACGCCATGCTGACCATAGCCGACAATTTCGAAAAGTCGGTCGGTGGCGTCGTGTCGCTCGTCTCGTCGGCGGCTACCGAAATGCAGGCGACGGCCAGCCAGCTGACCTCAACGGCGCAGGAAACCTCGGTACAGGCACAGTCCGTATCGGCCGCCGCCGAGGAAGCCGGCACCAATGTCACGTCGGTCGCTGGCTCCGCCGAAGAGCTGGGCGCGTCAATCAGCGAAATCGGCCGTCAGGTCGAACGATCGGCGGAAAAGTCCAAGCTGGCCGTGCGGCAGGCGCAGGCGACCTCGACCGTCGTGAAGGAACTCAGTGAAGCTGCAACCCGTATCAACGACATCGTCGCCATGATCTCTGGCATCGCTTCGCAGACCAACCTGCTGGCGCTCAACGCCACCATTGAGTCGGCACGCGCCGGTGAGGCTGGCAAGGGCTTTGCCGTCGTCGCCTCGGAAGTGAAGACCCTCGCCTCGCAAACCTCACGCGCGACGGACGAAATTTCGGTCCAGATCGCCAATATCCAGACTACGACGGCGCGTGCGGTCGATGCCATCGGCGCCATCACCAGCTCGATCGTCGAAATCGACGAAGTGTCGAATGCCATTGCCGCCGCTGTTGATCAGCAGGCCGCCGCGACGAATGAAATCGTCCAAGCGGTCACCCAGGCATCCAACGGCACCACAGAGGTGACGTCGAACATCACCGGCGTCGCGCGTTCTGCCGAAGAAACCGGCGCCGGCGCGGCGCAGGTCTTGTCGGCCTCGGCCGAACTGGCCGGTCAGGCCGCCATGCTGTCGAACGAAGTGCAGAATTTCCTGTCGACTGTCCGCGCGGCGTAGCGCTAGGGCGAAAGGTGTGAAGCGGTTTTCGCCTTAAATATCGTGACAAAATAAGGCGTTATTGGAATGATGCTTCCGTTTAGAACCATTCCGATCCAGACCCTTGCCAACTCACAAAAAAGCCTCCCGGCCTGCGATAGGTCCGGGAGGCTTTTTTGTATTTGCCGAATTAGTCGAACAGGGTTGCCAGGCCGACGATTTCGAGATCGCGCGCCTGGGTCTGGTAGACCGGAATGTCTGCAACATAGGGACTAAGCCGGCCCTTGTCCGCATAGCGCTTGCAGAAGACGGCCGGGTCGAAAAGATCACCCAGCAGATCCATCAGGTCTCCGGTCAGATAGATGCCGCCGCGCGCCCCCAGCATCAGGGCGACATCCGACGCCATGGCTGCCAGCCAGCCGCTGCACATGGCGATGGCTTCCAGCGCGACCGGATCGCCGATATTCGCCAGGGCGATAACCTCTTCCGGCGTATTGGCCTGGCTTTCCCCGCCATCGACCGTATTCAGCGCCTGGAACAGTTCGACCAGCCCCGTCAGGGAGATGACGAATTCGCGCGCCACATGACCATGCTTCGCCTTGAGCGCGTTATAAACCTGCCATTCGCGCTCGCTGGTGACAGGCAGGTCGGAGTGACCTCCTTCGCAGGGGATGGCCGCCCAGTTGCCGGCGCCATCCGGCGCCAGTGCCGCCAGGCCCAGGCCGTGGTGCGGGCCAAGCACGGCCATAACCTGTTCTTCGAGCGGCTCATCGCCGCACAATTTCAGGCTTTCGTCCTTGCGCAGGCGCGGTATGGCCAGGGCGCGGGCGACAAAATTATTGACCAGATTGACACGCTGGATCGACAGCAGGTGGCGAATGTCGTCACGGCCAAGCGTCAGCAGGCCCTTTTCCGGCAACTGGATTACGCCATGCCGCTCCCACCCACGCGAAGACAGGGCCGCGCCGATCAATTTGGGGCGGTCGTGCGCAGCCAGGAAGTCCAGCACAGCCTCATCGAAATCCTTCTTGCCCGAGCAGGAGTAGAGTGTGGCATCGCTTGGGCGGCGCCCCGGCGTGCCAAGGGCCAGCTTCATGTACGAGCCGAAGGAAAAGTCACAAAGAAGGATATGATCCGTCATCAACGTCCCGGAAAGTTCGGATGATTAGACAAACAATTTGGTAAATTAAGGATAGGGGAAAGAAAAGCGCTAGTATGCTTTGTCGCGCTTTTTATGTAGAAATCGCAAGGCACTTTTGACCGCGCCCCACCTTGTTTCAAAAAACGCCTTCTTTCCGGGGGTCGGATTAGTCAAACAGGGTCGCCAGGCCGATCACTTCCATGTCCGGCGCCAGAGTCCGGAAGACCGGAATGTCACGGACATATTCGCTTAAGCGGCCCTTTTCCTGATAGCGCGCAATGAAGGCATCCACGTCGAAAAGATCGCCGATCAAGTCGAAATAGTCGCCCGTCAGATAGATACCACCGCGAGAACCGGTAATCAGCGCCACATCCGACGCCATGACCGCCAGCCAGCCCATCGACAGGTTGATGACCTGAAGCGCGCGCTCATCACCCGTCACGGCGCCGGCAATGACCTCTTCGGGTCCAGGGGCAGCGGAATCATCACCATCCAGCGCCGCCAATGCACACCAGACATCGACAAGGCCCGGTATCGAAATGACGCGTTCGCGCGACACATGGCCGTACTTGGCCGCCAGCCACTTATAGACATCGAACTCCAACTGGCTGTCGATCGTCAGGTCCGAGTGGCCGCCTTCGCACGGCATGGCGGTATAGCCACCCATGCCGTCCGGCGCCAGGCTGGCCTGGCCAAGGCCGCTATGGGAATTGATCAGGGTAATGACCTGCTCGGCCATCTCCTCGCCGCCACAGAGCTTCACGCGCTCGTCGCCCCCCAAGCGCGGAATAGCCAGCGCCTTGGCGACGCAGTCATTGACGAGGTTGAGGCGCTGAACGCCCAGGAATTCGCGCATGTCGGCGCGCCCGACTTGGAACTTGTGGTTGGGCATGGCCATGACGCCGTGCTGCTCCCAGCCGCCGGCGGAAATAGCCGCACCTTTAAGCATCGGCCTTCCCTGCGCATCCAGGAAATCGCTGATAGCGGTCTTGAAGTCATCGAGACTGTCGCAGGTATAATGCGTCGACTCGTCCGGCCGGCCGCCTCTCGGCGCCAGAGCGAGCTTCATGTAGAGGCCATTGCTGATGTCACTCAGCAGCACTTGGTCAGCCATTGCCATGCCTTGGTAAACGTTTCCGGATTTTTTAGTTTTGATTTACTTAACTACGAAAGGTTAATTTTGGGTACTTGATATTTGCCGGCCGAGAGCCCAATGACCACGGACAGAAAGGTTTGCCATGTCCGTTTCCGCCAAGATCTGCGGTATTTCCACCCTTTCCGCTGCCCAGACGGCGATGGCGGAAGGCGCCAGCTTCCTCGGTTTCATTCACTTTGCCAAGAGCCCGCGCCATGTTGAATTGACAGCGATGGCAGAGCTGATGCAAGCGATCCGGGCAGAGGGAGCGACACAAAAGCTGGTCAGTGTGGTCGTTGATCCGGACGATGCCCTGATCGAAATCCTGCGCGATGCCGTCAAACCCGACCTCATTCAGCTGCACGGCAAGGAGACGCCTGGGCGCGTCGCCGAGATCCGCGTGGTCATGGGCATTCCGGTCATCAAGGCACTCAGCGTCAGCGAGGCCGCCGACCTGACGGCCGCCCAGGCCTTCGACGGCGTGGCCGACTATCTGATGTTCGATGCCAAGCCGCCGAAGGATGCGCTTTTGCCCGGCGGCCTCGGCTTAAGCTTCGATTGGACCTTGTTGACCAATTATGCGGGCGAAAAGCCGTGGTTTCTGGCCGGCGGCCTGACGTCAGACAATGTTGCAGAAGCTGTTACGATCAGTGGCGCCAAATACGTGGACGTATCCTCGGGGGTTGAATCTGCACCGGGTGTGAAGAACGCAAGTCTGATTTCGGGCTTCCTTCGTACTGTAAAAGCGCTATAACGCGGGCTCTTTCGCGCTAACCCCGCTTTTATAAGGACTTTGTTCAGTGAACGACGCCGTTCTCCGCTCCAACGCCTATAGCCAGCCTGACACAAAAGGCCGCTTTGGTGAAT
This sequence comes from Asticcacaulis sp. P4_H10, assembly GCF_056400965.1. Taxonomy (NCBI): domain Bacteria; kingdom Pseudomonadati; phylum Pseudomonadota; class Alphaproteobacteria; order Caulobacterales; family Caulobacteraceae; genus Asticcacaulis; species Asticcacaulis sp. P4_H10. The sequence continues at coordinate 74,277 of NZ_JBFUKH010000002.1, forward strand.
TCGGTGGTCTCTATGTGCCTGAGACCCTGATGCCCCTGGTGCTGGAACTGAACGAAGCCTGGCAAACCGCGCGCAACGATCCGGCTTTCTGGGCAGAGTATCATTCGCTGCTGAAGTTTTTCGTTGGCCGCCCGTCGCCGCTCTATTTCGCCGAGCGGCTGACCGAGCATTTCGGCGGGGCCAAGATCTATTTCAAACGCGAAGAACTGAACCACACCGGCGCGCACAAGATCAACAACTGCATCGGCCAGGTTTTGATGGCCAAGCGCATGGGCCGCACCCGCATCATCGCCGAGACCGGCGCGGGTCAGCACGGCGTCGCCTCCGCAACTGTCTGCGCCCGCTTCGACCTGCCGTGCATCGTCTATATGGGTGCGCTGGATGTCGAGCGTCAGGCGCCCAACGTCTTCCGCATGAAGCTGCTCGGTACCAAAGTCGAACCGGTCACGAACGGCAATGGCACGCTGAAAGACGCCATGAACGAGGCCCTGCGCGACTGGGTCACCAACGTCCATGACACCTACTACATGATCGGCACGGCCGCAGGCATGCACCCCTATCCGGAAATGGTCCGCGAGTTCCAGACGATTATCGGCAAGGAAACGCGCCAGCAGATCCTGGAACTGGAAGGCCGCCTGCCCGACGCCGTTATCGCCTGCGTCGGCGGTGGGTCGAATGCCATCGGCATGTTCCACCCCTTCATCGATGATGAGAGCGTCAAGATCGTCGGCGTCGAAGCTGCCGGTCATGGCCTCGAGGTCTATAATGGCCACGCCGCCTCGCTGAACGGCGGCCGTCCAGGCGTCCTGCACGGCAACCGTACCTACCTGCTGCAGGACGATGACGGCCAGATCCTGGAAGGCCACTCGATCTCTGCCGGCCTCGACTATCCGGGCATCGGGCCTGAGCACGCCTATCTGTTCGATATCGGCCGCGCCAAGTACGTCACCGCCACCGACCAGGACGCGCTTGAAGCCTTTGCCCTGACCTGCAAGCTGGAAGGCATTATTCCGGCGCTGGAATCGTCGCACGCCATCGCACGCGTCGGCGACCTGGCCAAGGAAGTCGGCAAGGGCGGTATCGTCGTGCTCAACCTGTCGGGCCGCGGCGACAAGGACATCTTTACCGTCGCCAAGGCGATGGGCGAAACCATGGGGGGACTGTAAATGCCGGTTTCGCGCATAGACCAACGCTTTGCCGATCTGAAGGCGCAGAACAAGGGCGCCTTTGTCGCCTACATCATGGCCGGTGATCCCGACCTTGAAACCTCTTTCGAACTGCTGAAGGGCCTGCCGGCTGCCGGCGCCGACCTGATCGAGCTGGGCTTCCCCTTCTCCGATCCGATGGCGGAGGGCCCGACCATTCAGCGCGCCGCCGAACGGTCTTTGAAGAACGGCACCAAGATCAAGGACGTTTTTGAACTGGTTCGCCGCTTCCGTGAGATCGACCAGGACACGCCGATCATCCTCATGGGCTACATGAACCCGGTCGAGTCGCGCGGCTACGTCAACTGGGCGGCCAGCATGCGCGAAGTGGGCGCCGATGGCCTGATCGTCGTCGACTGCCCGCCGGAAGAAGCCGACGGCCTGACCGACGCGCTGGATGCCGAAGACCTGGCGCTGATCCGCCTGGCGACGCCGACCACCGACGACAACCGCCTGCAAACACTGGTGCGGCGCACGCGCGGGTTTATCTATTATGTGTCCGTCGCCGGCGTCACCGGCGTCAAAGAAGCCGACGCCAACGCCATAGCAGGTCCTGTATCACGCGTTCGTGAAGCCAGTGGCCTGCCGGTGGCAGTGGGCTTCGGAATCCGAACGCCTGAAAGGGCTGCCGAGGTTGCGCGCGTCGCCGACGCCGCTGTTGTAGGTTCCGCGCTGGTTGAAGAAATCAAGAATTCTTTACCCCAGTTAACGGACATTAAGACAAAAGTACTGGAAAAGGCCGCAAATTTGGCTCACGCTGTTCACACGGCGCGATGAAGCTCAGTTTTGCAGTCGCAGGAGTAGCAAAGACATATGGCAATGGCTGATTCTACCAAGGGTCCGAAGCTTCCGCCCGCCGCCAAACCCGCCGATCGCCGTGAGCGTGGCGGATGGCTGGCCAAGATCGCGCCCGGCGTCTCCAAGCTGGTCAACCGCCGTGGCGAAACCCCCGAAAACCTCTGGGTCAAGGATCCTGACACCGGCGATATGATCTATCGCTCGGATCTGGAAGCTGCCCTGTGGGTGACGCCGTCCGGCCGCCACATGCGTATCGGCCCGGCTGCGCGTATGAAATTCACCTTCGATGACGGTCAGTTCGAAAGCCTGCCGACGCCGGACGTGGTCGAAGACCCGCTGCACTTTTCCGACGGCAAGGCCTATAGCGAGCGCCTGAAGCAGGCGCGCGCAGCAACCGGCGAGAAAGACGTCATGGCCATTGGCTATGGCAAGATCCAGGGTGTCGATTGCATCGTGCTGGTCCAGGACTTCGCCTTTATGGGCGGGTCGCTGGGCATGGCTGCCGGTGAAGGCTTTATCGCCGCCGCCAAGGCCGCAATTGCCCGCAAGTGCCCGATGATCGCCTATACGGCTGCCGGCGGCGCCCGCATGCAGGAAGGCGCTCTGTCGCTGATGCAGATGGCGCGCACGACCCTGGCCATCAATGAACTGAAGGCGGCACAGCTGCCCTATATCGTCGTACTGACCGATCCGACGACCGGCGGTGTGACGGCGTCCTATGCCATGCTGGGCGATATCCATCTGGCTGAGCCGGGTGCGCTGATCGGCTTTGCCGGGCCGCGCGTTATCGAGACGACGATCCGCGAAAAGCTGCCGGAAGGCTTCCAGCGTTCGGAATACCTGGTCGAAAAGGGTATGGTCGATCGCGTGGTACCGCGTTCGGAGCTGCCGGAAGTGCTGGGCGCCTTGGTGTCGATGCTTATGAGCGGGCGTCGTAAGGCTGCGTGAGACCAGGGTCCGAAGGACCCTGGACCCATACCTTTTCTTCGCGTGGCTTGGGGGAGCCTAGAGATGAACAAATTTCGGAAATCCGCTATAGCGTCTATTGTCGGAGCCATTTCGGGAACTTTTATTCATTCCTGGCTGCTTGAACTATTTATGCCGGACCTATGGCAAATCTGGTTGGCCACCGAAAGAAATTTTACGGATCAGCCCGCTCTGACCTCTCCGGCTCCCCGGGAACTTCTCATTATCCCGGTGACAATGATTTTTACCTTACTCGCCATTCCCGCTCAGGCTTTGCTGCAAAGGCTTCGGCTCAATGGATATCTGCCCAATGTTGGGTTTTTTATTCTGGCAGGTCTGGTGGGCGGCTACCTTATGGCAGGCAGTTTTAACGTGACTATTCTCCAGTCATTCCTTTTCTTCGAGCCAATCGCATTCTTTAGTGGTTCCATAGCCTGGCTGATCCGCCGGCCCGACAAGGACGCAAAACCTCAATTTGAGCATATTCTTGCGTAAGCTGGTGTTATTGAGGACCACCATGCGTAACCTGCTTTCCGCCCTGCTTATCGCCGCCCTGCTTATTCCCCTGCCCACGTTGGCGCAGGAACAGACTTCGGCTGAGGAGGAGTGGGACCCGAACGCCGTCGTCATTACCAAGCGCTATCCCGGCCCGGCCCTGTGGCGCGTCAAACGCGGCGACTCGGAAGTCTATATTTTGGGCGGACTGCCCGTCATGGTCCGGCGCTATGACTGGGATCGCACGCGCATGGGCAAGATCCTCGATCGCGCCAATGTGCTCTTGACCGGCCCCGAAGCCAAGGCCGGCCCGATCGCCTTTACGCGCTGGCAGATGGCCAAGGGTAACGGACCGTTCAAGACGCTGTATGATGTCCTGCCCGGAAAGATGGGCGGCAAGTTCTGGCGGATCGCTGAGAAAAACGGGCTCGATCCCAAAGACTACAAGGATTATTCGCCCGTCTACGCCGTGATGAAACTGCGCGAAGATGTCTACGAAAAGCACGGCCTCAGCACCAACGACCCGGAAAAGATGCTGATCTTCATGGCGCGCGACCGCAAGACGCCCATGCGGCCGATCGCCAAATATTCCGCGTCCAACCTGATCAGCAAGCTAGGCGATATGGACAAGGCGGCGCGGGAAACTTGCGTAGCGTCGACGCTTAACGAGATCGATTTTGCCACTGGCCACGCAAAAACAGCCATGACCGCCTGGGCCAATGCCGACCTTCTGACGGCGCGGGCCAATTCACCCAATTCGGCGACATTGGCTTGTCTTGAAGGCGCATCGTCCACCCGCGCCATGTTGGACCGCGCCACCGACGATACCGTATCAGCCATCGATGCCGCTCTCTCCAAACCGGGCAAAAGCGTTATCGCTGTGCCGTTGAGCGTATTACTTCGGCCCGATGGCGCACTGGAACGCCTCAAGGCCAAGGGCGATGACATTTCCGAACCCGAGATGTGATAGACAGGCCGCCGCGAACCGGCCTAAACCAACCCCATGACCGACCGCCTCCTGCCCTTCGACGCGCCGCTGGAACGGCTGAAAGCGCTGCACCCCAAGCTGATCGACCTCAACCTCGATCGGATGCTCCGGGTATGCGCGGCGCTGGGCGATCCGCAGGACAAGCTGCCACCGGTCGTCCATGTCGCGGGCACAAACGGCAAGGGCTCTACCCTGGCTTACTTACGCGCCATGGCCGAGGCGCAAGGCTTGAGGGTCCACGTCTATACCTCGCCGCATCTCGTACGCTTTGCTGAACGCATCCGGCTGGCAGGAACATTGATCACTGACGACTACCTGACTGATGTGCTCAACCGCGTCGAAATCGCCAATGCCGGTGAGCCCCTGACCTTCTTCGAATCCACCACCGCAGCCGCGTTTTTGGCCTTTTCGGAGACACCAGCTGATCTGCTGTTGCTCGAAACCGGCCTTGGCGGGATGCTTGACGCGACCAACATCGTCCACCATCCGAAGCTGACGATCATCACGCCGATCGATTACGACCATCAGGGTTTTCTCGGCGACGAGCTGAACCAGATCGCCCGCCAGAAGGCCGGAATCTTCAAGCGCGGCACCCCTGCCCTGTCGGCGCGCCAGCTGGATGAAGCCTCTGCCGCACTGGAACGGCAGGCGCTGAAACTGGGCGTCACGTTGACAACGATGGGTGAGGGTTTCGACGCATGGTCCGAACACGGACGATTGGTCTTCCAGGACGAGGACGCACTCTACGACCTGTCGCTGCCACGTCTGGCCGGCGCCCATCAGATCAGCAATGCCGGTGTGGCCATCAAGGCCGCGCTGATGCTGGGACTGACGCCCGAAGCGATCGATAAGGGGCTGCAAACCGTTAGCTGGCCAGGGCGGCTGCAACCGATCAAGGCCGGGCCCTTGTTCGATGCCCTGGCCCACCCTGCCTCGGAGCTATGGCTCGATGGCGGCCACAACCCCCATGCGGCGCGGGCGGTACGCGAATTTATCGGTGGTCTTCAGGCGCGCGATCCGAAGCCGTTGCAGGTTATCTGCGGCCTGATCAACACCAAGGATGCCGGGGAGTTCTTCGCATCGTTCGAGGGCATCACAGCCAAATTTGCCTGCGTCGGCTTCTCGTCGGATGCCGTCATCCCACCTGAAGACCTGGCCGCCGCCGCGCAAGCAAAAGGGCTTGAAGCGGTTGTCGCCTCAAGCCCTCTGGATGTCATTCATTCGCTGAATTCAGAAGCACATCGCGTCCTGATCTGCGGTTCGCTCTATCTGGCCGGCGATGTCCTGGCGATGTCTCCGGAAACCTGGCCGACCTGAACCTACTCAGGCCAGCATCGGCTCAATTTCGATGAGATGCCAGGAGGCTAGCGCCGCAGGTACCTTAGTACCTGCAAGCGACGCCGACGCCGCAGATCGCGAAATTTAGGCGATGCTGTTCTCGCCCAGCCATTCGAGAAGTTTCGCCTTTGGCATGGCGCCGACCTTCATCGAGGTCATCTGGCCGTTCTTGAACAGGATCATGGTCGGGATGCCGCGGACGCCGAAACGCGACGGCGTCATCGGCGAGTCTTCGATGTTCAGCTTGGCGATCTTGACCTTTTCGCCCAGGCCTTCGGCGACTTCTTCCAGGATCGGCGCGATCTGCTTACACGGACCGCACCATTCCGCCCAGAAATCGACCAACACAGGTGTGTCAGACTTCAGCACGTCGGCTTCAAACGATTCGTCGGTAATCTTGTGGGTGCCCATGATGGCTTTCCTTTCGCAGCGGGTGCTGCACTCTCAACATGAGAGATATGTAATTGTCGCCGTGTCAAAAATCAACGTGACAGAATTTCGGCAAGCCTGAGATTTACTAAGGTCTCACTTAAGGGGGTCAACTTGGGGCCATCGGTCCACAACAATGCTGCCTCGACCTGGCGATCTGGATAGATCTTCCGCAGCAGCGCGACATAGCCCGCCATCTGGCGTTGATAGGCCACGGCTGAGTCTTCGGCACGATCGGGCGCCGGGCGATTGGACTTGTAGTCGATGACCTGGACACGGTTGGGCGTAATGACCAGACGGTCGATCCGGCCCGACAACATGATGGCCGCGCCGGTGTCCGTTTCACCGATCTGGCCGGCCAGGGCGACTTCGGCGCGCGAGGCAGGCCCGAAGGCTTCGGCAAAGCGGTCGTCATTCAAGACCGTCATGACGGCCTGGCGCATCTCGGCCCTCTGATCGTCGTTGAGATCGGTCTGGCGGTTAAGGAACCGCCGCGCCACAGCCTCACGCGAATCCGGTGACACCTCCGGCAGCATTTCGAACAGCTTATGGATCAGGTTGCCACGGCGATAGCGACCGATGCCATTGGTGGTTTCCAGCGGCGAGGGCGCCGGCTCATCGGCTTCGCGGTCCTCATCGCCCATCTGCGAGATCGCTTGCCAGCGCTCAGATTCGATATCAGCTTGGGCCACCAGCGCCGTTACCCAGTCCGGAAGCTTGACCTGCGCCGCAACGATGCGTGCTTCGGCCGGCACCAATGGCGCGCGTTCACCAAAGACCTGGACCACCGCCGTCTCGACCTGTTCGACATCATCGAACGGCGCGACCAGCGTCATCTCTTCGTCCTGCGTCGCCATGCTGCCGAAGGCTTCCCGCGCCAGATCGTACCAGCCCGGGAAGTTGCCGACCGCCTGGGCGCGCTTGCCGGCGAAAGCACAGACGGTCAAACGGTCGCGCGCGCGGGTCAGGGCGACGTAGAAGAGACGTAAGCTTTCCTGATCGTCCTTGAGTGCCGCGGCATTGCGGATATCGGTGATCGCCTGGACGTCACCCTTGCGGCCACCAATGCACAGATACAGATGGCCCTCAGGGTCGGTCAGCAGCAGGTCTTCACGCCGCGACGACTTGTGCTGGGGTGCGATCGGCAGGATGACCCACGGCGCCTCGAGCCCCTTGGAGCCATGGACCGTCATGACGCGGACGCTGCGGCCGCCTTCTTCCTGTTCGCGCTTGATTTCAGACGCGTTGAATTCAAACAGGTTCAGGCATTCCGACAGGCTGTTCGATCCTGCGCCTTCGGCCTTCAGCGCCAATTGGAGGGTTTCTTCCAGCACGTCTTCGCATTCGTCGCCCAGCCGCGTCAGGAAACGCTGCTTCATGCTGCGGCCGGCGCCATCGCGGCGGTTCAGCACGCGCGACAGAAAGTCAAACGCCGGCAACCGGTTCGAAGCCGTGAGCGCCCACAGAAGCAGGATGCGGGCATCGGCGATCGGTCCCTCTTCGCCGCGCGCGTCGATCAGCGCACCCCACAACGAGGTCCGGCGGCCATAGGAGAGCTGGAACAGCTCATCCTCGCTGACGTCACACAACGGGCTGCGCAGCACGCAGGCCAGCGCCAGGTCGTCCTTGGGCTGGAGGCAGAAGCGCATCAGGGCGCGCAGGTCCTGAAAGGCGATGTGTTCGCCGAGCTTCAACCGGTCGGCGCCAGATACCGCTACCCCTGCGACCTTCAGCTCCCGGATGATGTGTTCGAACAGGACGTCGCGTTTGCGCACCAGGATTAGGATATCGCCGGCGTGCAGGGCGCGGCGTGTGCGCTTAGCGCGATCCCAGACACTGCGGCCCGAAACGATCTCTTCGGCGATATGGCTCGCCAGTTGCCGCGCCAGCCGCTTGGCAGGATGCGCCTGGCCGGGATCATCAACCGCGCGCGCTTCATAAAGCTCGTCGGCGTCGCGTTCCGCCGCATCGATCGGCTGGACCTGCGGCCACAGCTCGACACAGGCCGGTGCTTCGGAGCGGCGCGCTTCGTGCTTAACCGGATCGCCGGTGAAGTTAAGCGCTTTTCTATAACGTTCATCATCGAACACTGTATCGACGAACCCTAGAATCTGCGGCAAGGAACGCCAGCTTTGTTTTAGTCCTGGCTCAACGAACTCTCCACCTACCGCCTTGACTACCTGCCGGTAACGGAAACGCTGGGTTAGGAATTGTGACGGATCGGCACCCTGGAAGCCGTAGATAGATTGCTTTTCATCACCGACGGCGAAGATGGTGCGCGTCTGCGAGGTGCGGCCATGACCCGAAAAAAACTCATCCGTCAGCGCGCCAACGATCTTCCACTGGTCTTCGGACGTATCCTGCGCCTCATCGACTAGAATATGTTCAAGGCCCTCATCGAGCTTGAACAGCACCCAGGCAGCCATACCTTTATGAAGAAGTAGATCGCGGGTGTTGTTGATCAGATCCTGGAAATCGAGCCCGCCGACGTCCGCCTTTCTGTCCTGATAGAAAAGATTGAAAATCTGGAATATATAAAGTGCGTCGAACGTATTAGCGGCGATTTCGACCGCCTTTAATCGGTCGGCTAGTTCCAAAACCTCGGTGAACAAGCGGTCGAGCAGGATGGCATCGCTGGCAGAGGTTTCCTTGGTGTAGGGGTTCTTGCGTGGCTCACCGGCCTTGGTGAAGAAAACGGCTTTCAGCCGGTCGAAATCAAACCCCCGGCCGTCGCTATAGGCCATATGCAGGTCGAGAAGCGCTTGGCCTGCCTCAGTATTGGTCTTGCTGCTGCCGAGACTAAGCGACTGCGCCAGGTCCTTGATAATCTCCCATTCCAGCTTGTCGGCATAGATCTGCAAACAGTCATGCGAGGTGCACGGCGCATCAATGCCGAGACTCCGGAAAATTTCCGCCTGCCAATCCTCATGGCCCTCTTGCAGCGTATCAAACGCGTCCCGGATATCGTCGTGCTGCGAAATAAACTGGGCGATCAACTTTTGAAAGCCCGAAGGCTTTAGCTTGTAAATTAGCCGGGTGCGGGCTTCGATAATCGACGCCTGCATAGGCAAGATCAGCAAATCGGATTCGGCGGTTTCCTTGATATCTGCAGCCTGAAAATCGTCGATAACCGAAAAGGCCGGCGACAATCCGGCCTCGAGCGGAAACCGGCGCAGCAGCTTTTCGCAGAAGGCGTGGATGGTCTGGATCTTCAGTCCGCCCGGCGTTTCCAGGGCCTTGGCAAACAGGGCACGGGCATTGGCCAGGTCGCGCGGATTTTCATCGATCGCCGCCAGGTCGTCGGCCAGCTTGTCGTCTTCGGCCACCGCCCAATGACCCAGCCGCTCGAACAGACGCGCCTGCATTTCGGCGGCTGCGGCCTTGGTGTAGGTGACGCACAGGATACGATCAGGCAATGCGCCGCGCAGCAGCAGACGCGCCACGCGGTTGACGAGCGTAGAGGTCTTGCCCGACCCGGCATTGGCGGTCAGGAAGCACGACGCCTTGGGATCGGCGGCTTCGTTCTGCGGATTGCGGCTCATATCGTTCATGACGCCTCGCCTTCATCGTTGGCGTCACCGGCATCGTCTTCGCCCAATACGTGCCACTCATAAAGCCGCGCCAATTGGTCGTAATCACCACCGCGCGTCTTCAGGAACTGCGGCGCGATCCATGACCGGTAACCCATATCCGGGTCCATATAGATCTCAAGGCGGCGTTTGAGGCTGGTCAGAGCCGCTTCGGCCAAGTCGGCATTGGGCACGCCTTTTTCATAAATGCCGCGCGGCGTCACCTGGTCGGAGGCGACGCGGACATACATCATGTCGCCGACCTCCTTGCCCGAAATGCCGGCAAAGCCGCCGTGGCGCAGGATGGCGGCGGTCAGGGTCAGCTGGGGGTAAAAGCCGGCCAGCACCTGTTTGAGCGAAGCCGGATAGCCGGTTTTGAAGTCGACGATATCGACGGCGTCGTCGCGCACTTCCAGCCGGTCAGCGCGGGCTTTGAGCGTAAACGGCCGGCCGCGGACATTGAACTCAATCTGGCCCGCGCCTTCGATCAGCAGCTTGGGTTTAGCCGCGCGGCGTTCGGCTTCGAACTCGACATATTTGCGCGCCATGGTCGGCAGCAGCGGCTTTTGCAGCTCCAGCTGCGCCGGCGAATAGTGGGTGTTGGCAAGCTCGGTTTCCAGCAGGCCGGTCAGGCGGCGCACGCCCTCTTCACCGAGCGGCGTATCGTTTTCGACAAACTGTTCCAGGCTGGCGTGGATCGCCGTGCCGCGTTGCCGCGCTTCGACAGGTTCGTTCGGCCGGTCCATGGTGCGCAGGCCCAATACCCGCTTGGCGTATATGGCGTAGGGGTCGCGGACAAAGACCTCGACCTCGGTGACCGACAGGCTGTCCGGCCGCGCGTTCAGCGGCGGCTTCGGATCGGGTTGACGGGCAGGCCTGAGCGACGCCGGCTTGTCCTTCAGGCCGCAATCGAGCGCGCGCGACCAGTCCTGAACCTCAGGCCGCGTCGGGATAGTAACGCCCGCACCTTCACACAGGGTTTTCAGGCGCCACAGCCAGCGCGACTGGACCTGCGGCTCGCTTTCACGGCGGCGGCGCGTGATCAGATAGGCTTCGGGGGAGGCGGCGGCCTGCAAAAAGTCGTGCGCCGACAAACCGATACGCCGTTCAGGCGTCGGCAGGCCCAGCTTCTTGCGCATCGGCCGCGACAGGAAGGGGTCGATGTCCGGCGCCTGCGGCCACACGCCTTCTTCGAGACCTGCAAGGATGATGCGGTCAGCCTTGATGATCCGCGCTTCGATGGCGCCCAGGATCTGCAGGCGCGGGTGGGTATTGCCGCCGGTGCGAACCTTGGCGTCGCGCAGGATATGCGTGAGGATATCGGCGAATTCGCGCGGGCTGGCGATGGCGTAACCCGCGCCTTCGTGCATCAGTTCGGCGATCAGCGATGAGGCCAGCGACCCCGCCGCGCCAGCCCACAGGGCGTCGGCATCGCGCGCCAGGCTTTGGGCGACGATGGAAAACAGGGTCAGCGAAGCGCCGAAATTGCTGAACGGCTGATCGAGGATCGGCGTGATGGCTTCGCGATAGTCCGTAAACAGAGCAATGGCGTTGGGATGCAGCTTGCCCCCTGCTGCTCTGAGGCGCGCTTCGATGGTGTCGAGACCGTTCGGCCGCGCCCCGCGCAGGCCGTATTTTTCGAGATCGCTCAACCCCTGCTCGTCGGCAAAGCGGCAAAGCGGATTGCGCCACAGGCTAAGCAGCAACACCGGATCGTGCGGTTCGAGGACCAAGCCAACCAGATCGTGCAAGAAACGGCCGGTCAGGCTGCTGAATAGCGGTTCACCGCCCGAGGCGTCAGCGACCAACCCCCAGCGCGACAGCCGCGCCGACACGCGCCGCGACAGGCTGAGATCTGGCGTCACCAGCGCCACCGTCTTGTCCGGTGTCTCCAGGGCTTCACGCATCAACAGCGCAATGACGCTGGCGGCGTCCTCGTCGCGCGCCGTGTCGATCTCATAGAGGCCTTCCAGCCCCTCCTCGACCGTGCGCGCGCCTTCCTGCTTCAGGATGGCGATCTGGGCCCGCCAGTCTTTGGTCGCTTCGGCCGGACGCAGGGCTTCGTTGAGCAGACGGCGGCGCGACTGGGCCCGCCGGTCAGCATCGAGCGAGGCCGGCCAGATATGGACGTCGGCGCGCGGCACACGATGGCGATCGATCAGCCGTTTCAGCGTTGATTGCGGATGCGACTCCTCGATCTGCTTCCAGGCATCTTCGGCCAGCGACAGGTCGAGCCCCGGCAGCACCACCGCCCCCATGCGCGCATTGGCGACGACATTGGCCATGTCGGCGGTCGATGGCGCCGAGCCGGTCGTGCCGGCGAGGATCAGCGGCGTCTCGGGCGGATTGTCACGCCACTGGTCGACCAATCGGCGGATCAGGGCGACCTGACGCTGCGAAGGGTCCATGGCGCCCAGGACCTGCAAGCGGCGCGGCCATTCGCGCACGGCGATTTCCAGAAACCGTGCCGAAACCTGCCAGTGCTCGGCCCAGCTATCGAGGCTATACTGGTCTTCGCCTTCATTGTGGATCAGGCGATCGAGCTTGTCTTCGGCATCGACCTCTTCAAGCGCCAGCGAGTCGAAGAAGCGCGCCAGGCTGTCGGCCAGTTCCAGCGCCAGCCGGCCGGAGATATTCGGGATACCGGTATATTTTTCGACGATCAGCCGCGCCAGCTCAAAGCGCCTGCGCACCGGCGACAGGGCAGGCGGCAGGTCGAGCCCGAGTGCGTCGAGATCGAACGGCGGTTCGCCTTCGTCAAGATCGCCGATGGCGCGGACCTGAGGCAGCAGTAACGGCTGGCCGCGCGCCTGATGCGAAAAGGCGCGCGCCATGGCTCGCGCGCCGCGTCGTGTTGGCATAAGGATGGTCGCCTGCTCCAACCGGCCATCGAGGCCCTGGCACAGACCCAGTGCAAGGTCATCGAGGAAACAGCGGCCAGACGGAATGGTGAACCAACGCGGCCCGGCGCGACCGAAGATGTCGCTGTTCGGATTCATGCCACTTTCAGGCGGGCATCGGCCTCGTCACGCGCCTGTGGGTCGCCAACGTGCATCCAGTCGCCGTCCATGGCCGTGCCCTTCAGGCGGCCCTGCGGCGCCAGATTGCGCCACAGCTTCGACAGCGAAAACGCCTGCTCGGCCACGTCGTCGACAATGCCCGGCCAGGTGATGTGCACGCCCATATAGACGTACGGCGCGGACGGCGCGTCGTTGCGGAAGGTCAGGCGATTGGCATCGTCGGTGAAGAAATCGCCGGCGCCGTCAAAGCCCATCGAGCGGTTCATATCGGCCAGCAGCAGGGCCGCGTCCATACCGCCTTCGTTCCACAGCGCGGCCAATTGCTTCAAGGCCTGACCATCGCTGTGTTCCAGCCAGACGCTGTCGGTATTGGCGATCCAGACGGGGCCGTCACCCAGTAGCGGCCGGGCGTGCTTCAGGCCGCCGCCGGTTTCCAGCAGGGCACCGCGCTCGTCCGAAATGACGATGTCGAGATCGTTGCGCGTCTTTAAGTGCGCTTCCAGCTTATCGGCGAAATAGTGGACATTGACGACGAACCGCTTCGCGCCGGCCTCTGAGAGCCGATCAAGCATATGGTCGATCAGCGTCCGGCCGCCGACCTCGACCAACGCCTTTGGCCGGTCGTCGGTCAGAGGCCGCATACGCGTGCCCAGGCCTGCGGCAAGGACGAAAGCGGTTTCGGGAACGCTCATGCGTCTTTCAGCCTGTCGGAGAAGCCGTAGCGCAGGAACCACTCCTTGAGGCCTTCCATGCCGGGGGCTTCGAGGTTGCGGCCGAGATGGCGCCACATACGCGGCATGAAAGCCTCATAACGCGGCTTATGATCGCGGACGATCAGGCGGGCAAAGATGCCGAGGATACGGGCTTCGTTGAGCGTCGCCAGCGCCGTATAGCCCTGCATGAAGGCAGGGATGTCGGTATCTGGACGCAGTGAGAAATAATGGTTGAGCACGGCCTTTTCGATTTCCGGCGAGACGTCGCGGCGGGCATCCTGAAGCAGTGAGTGCAGGTCCCACGACGGGTGGCCGCGCAAGGCGTCCTGAAAATCGATCATGCCGACGCGCTCAACGCCCTGACGATCCGGCAGCCACAGCAGGTTTTCGGCGTGATAGTCGCGGTGGATAAACACCGTGGCACCGGCTTCGGAGCGCTCGCGGATCGGCGCCCAAATGGCTTCCCAGTCTTCCAGCGCCTTGTCGTTCAGCGAATGGCGGGTATCAAAGCGCGGATACCATTCCACGAACAGATCGGCGCCGGTCTTCAGCGCAAGGTCGTCATAGGTCAGAAGCGGCCAGCCGCCTTCAAGCACAGCCGGCGGGGTCAGTTCGTGCAGGCGCGCCAAGGCTTCGATGGCCGAGAGATACAGCGGCGTTTCATCCTGACCGGTGGCGATCAGTCGGGCAAACAGGTCGTCGCCAAGATCCTCACTGATCAACAGGCCGTTGGGCGCATCGACCTCAAAAATCTCTGGCGCCGACAGACCCTGGGCACGCAGATAGTTAGCAGCGGCGACAAAGGCTTCGATACGGCCGGCGGCCAGACGCGCCATGGCGTTGTAACCCGACGCCTGACGCTCCGCATAATCCTGCGACGGCAAACACGGCTGGCTTTCCAACGCTGGCGCCTGGTCCATCAACATGAAAGACTGATCGCCTTTTTTCAGGCGCTCATAACGGCGGGTCGACGCGTCGCCGGGCAGCGGGTGGCGCTCGGCATCGCCAAAGCCCGAGGCGGTTAAAAATCGGCGCTTGGTCGCCTCTCTGGTATCCATTACGCTTATTCTTCCCGGTAACGCCCGGAGGGGGTCAGTCTGGCGACGCGGCCAGCGACCGGTCCTACCGGAAAATTGGTCTTATCGGGCAGTTCTAGGCTGATATCCAGCCGGTCGTCAAAGCCCAAATGTCCGAGGCGATCCGGCCATTCAATCACAAGCACGGCATGGGGCAGCGCATCGTCCAGCCCCAGTTCGTAGGCTTCTTCCGGTGCGGTCAGGCGGTAGAGGTCGAGGTGGAGGATTTCGAAGGCGGGTGCGTCATAGGACTGGATCAGGGTGAAGGTCGGCGATGGCACGTCCTGATCGGGATGTGTCAGGGCGCGGATCAATCCACGCGCCAGGGATGACTTGCCCATGCCGAGGTCACCGTGGAGGTAGAGGACATCGGACGGCCGCAGTTGGGCGGCAATCAGCGCGCCGAGTTGGGTCGTGGCAATTTCGTCCGGCAGCCACAGGGTTTGCGGCCTGGCGAGATCAAGAGCGGAAAAGTCGGAGGGCGTTTGAACCATTAAGAGGCCCCCACCACCATCTGCTCCGCAGATGGTCCCCCTCCCCAGTAAACTGGGGACGAGTAAATATGTGCTGCGTTACCCTTATTCCTCCCCAGCATACTGGGGAGGGGGTGAGCAAGAGCGAATTGCGCTCGCCGCGCAAGGGCCCGGAGGGGCGTGGTGGTTGTGGTGGCCCTTACATTGTCAGATACGACTTTCATGGTCAGGCCGTATAGCGCCGATCTGGATGAAGACTCAATTCCCGTTCGACATAGGCCTTCAGTCGCTCGGTCTCGATGCCGTCGCACGCAATAACCGACCCAACAGTCAGATCGAACCTTTGCCCTGCCTTGTTCAGAAACTCATGGAACAGGGTGATGTCGCGCAGTTCCTGCGAAAACCGGTTGAACAGGTGGAACCAAAAGGAGTTCGGCCCCTTGAGATACATCGGCACGATCGGCGCCGCATACTTCTGTGCCATCGACACCGCGGTCGGCGCCCAGGCGGGATCGGCCAGTTCGCCTTCAGCGTTGCGGCGCGCCAACCGCCCTGCCGGAAACAGCACCACACAGCGCTCAGCTTCAAACGCAGCCTTGGCAGCCTGCAGCGTCACCCGCGTCTTTTCACGCGTGCGCTTGGCTTCGACCCATTCGACCGGAATCAGGCTTTCGGCAAAGCGCGGATTAACCCGCAACGCATCCGCATTGGCAAAGAAAATAGCGTCCGGTCGGCGCTGCATAACGGCGTCATAAACCGCGATACCATCGGCTATGCCGGTCGGATGGTTGCAGACCACAACACAGCGGCCGTTTGCCGGCAAATGCTCCAGACCGGTCGCCGTCACCTTGAGATTGAGCAGTCTGGAGATATAGCGCAGGGCTTCGTCACCGCTCACCGCATTAACGGCATCAGCCATGCTAACCGCGCGGCGGTAGTCCAGAATGGCGTAGAGAAGCGGCTTTACGATGGGCCATAGGGGTGAACCCACCAGCTTCGGCGCACGCTCATAAATCAGTTCATCAACGATATGCAGTTGCCGCCCAGCCATATGTCAGATTTTTGCTTCATCGCGATATTTCGCTAAAAACCGCTGCACACTTTTTAGCATATCGCTTTAGTGCTGACGCGTTCAGGGCTTTTTTGCAAGGATTTTCAATGCTAAGTAGCGGGTATGAGTGAGCCCGATCCTCAGACCCAAAACGAAGACCGCCGTCGTCCAAAAGCTATCCTGCCCTACGCCGCCCTATGGGTGACCTGCGTGGTGTGTGTGATTTTTGCATGTATGGCCATGTTAAATCAGGCTTGACGCAGCAGGCATTGCGGACCTGTACGTGAAATTCCGTGATTTTTCCGCGCATTTGCGTTAACCATTATCAGGTGGCTGTCAGGACCGTGTGTGAACGGCACCTGGGAGAGGCTTTGCGTGCGTAGTCATCGCGTCTTATAGTCAAAGCGTTCAGAGCCAAAACGAGGGATGGGGTAGTTTCATGAGCAGGAAAGTCCTGTTGTGGGCCATGGCGCTGGTGGTCATTATTCCGGCGCTGATCGGTACCGGTTACTGGATATGGTGGGACCAGTTCCAGCGCTACGCCCCCACGACCATCACGCGCAACCAGGCGGAAATCCAGGTCTTGCTCGACAAGGCCGGCTATGTGTCACCGGGCAACGGCCCTCAGGCTATTTACGTCATTACCAACCGGTCTTGCGAAGCCTGCCGCGCCTTCCAGGAACAGGAGTTCCCCAAGTATGACGCCGCCGGCGTCGATACGCGTGTCATCGTCTTTGCGCCCGCCGACGACCAGGGCCTGAAGCGCTCAACCGTCGCCGAGCGCTCAACCATCGCCGAACTGTGGCTGACACGCAGCTGGCCGATCTACCAGGCCTGGTCGATGTCGAGCGACGCCAACTGGAAGGCCACGGGTCTGCCGGTCGCCGACAATGACTTCGCGCGTTCGGCCGTCGTCGATGCCACGCGCAACTATGTTTCACAGATGTCGACCCTGCTGTCGGCCAACAATGTCCGTGTCTCTTACCCGCTGGTCATCTGGCGCGATCAGAACAACATGCTGAAGGTCTGTGCCTGCGGCAATGAGAAGGCCTACCATTTCATCCGCGAAGACCTGAGCGTGCCGAACACGATTTCCGGCCGCGAAGGCGCGATGTTCAACATCCCCGAAAACGTCCTGTCCGCCTTTAGCGCATCGTCTTCCAGCGCCTCTAAGGCCGCGCCTGCGCCGGTCGTTCCGAAGGCAATGCCAGCCCCCGCCCCTGCGCCGGTCGTAAAGAAGCCGGCACCGGTGGCTCCGGTCGCCGCCTCAGCAGCAGCCAAACCTGCGGCAGCCGCCGTCCAGGTCAAGAAAACCGAAACCACAACGACCACCCGCACGGCCTATCCCACCGACTTCGGCCCGGACAGCTAAGTTTCGATTTCGCGTTCAGGTAAACAAAAACCCCGCCGGAGCGATCCAGCGGGGTTTCTTATTTTCATTATTCCGAAGTCTTACGACTCGGCGTCAGCGTTACCCGAAGAGGCGGCATTGGCCATGGCGGCGCGCAGTTCGTCGCCCTTCGAGCCGCGCGTCGAGTTCATCGAACGCTCGACGATACGGGCCGACTTACCACGACGGTCACGCAGGTAGTACAGCTTGGCGCGACGGACGACACCGCGACGCTTGACTTCGATCGACTCGATCATCGGCGAGACGAGCGGGAACTTGCGTTCAACGCCTTCACCGAAGCTGATCTTGCGGACCGTGAATGTTTCGTTGATGCCCGAACCGGCGCGGGCGATGCAGACGCCTTCAAAGGCCTGGACGCGCTCGCGCTCGCCTTCCTTGATCTTGACGTTGACGCGCAGGGTGTCGCCGGGTTGGAATGCCGGAAGCGTCTTGCCAGCTTTCAGCTTGGCGACTTCTTCGGCTTCGATCTGCTGGAGCAGGTTCATGTTAAACTCCTTCAATTGTCGTCGTGTCGTTAAACACGCAGTTGAGGCTTAAGTGCCTTTTGCCTGTGATTTGGAAAGATAGGCTGCCCAGAGATCCGGACGCCGCTCCTTCGTGGTTGCCTCTCTTTGCTCCTGCTTCCACTTGGCCATCTTCTTGTGATCGCCACTTAAAAGCACTTCGGGGATGTCGAGGCCTTCGAACGAACGGGGCCGCGTATATTGCGGCTGTTCGAGAAGTCCATCCTCGAAGCTTTCATTATCGAGACTGGCCGCTGCGCCGAGAACCCCCGGAATAAGCCGCAACGTCGCCTCGATCGTCACCATCGCCGCCGCTTCTCCGCCCGCAAGGACGGCGTCGCCGACGCTGATTTCCTCGAACCCGCGCGCGTCAAGCACACGCTGATCCACCCCTTCGAACCGCCCGCACAGGACGATCAGTCCCGGTGCCTTGGCCCATTCCTTGACTTTCGCCTGGGTCAGGGGCCGACCCCGGGCGGACATATACACCTTTGGGCGACCAGAAACCTCAATCGAATCAAGCGCTTTGGCGATAACATCCGCCTTCAGCACCTGACCCGGCCCGCCGCCTGCGGGGGTGTCGTCAAGGAAGCCGCGCTTATCACTCGAAAAGTTGCGAATGTCCAGTGTTTCCAAGGCCCAGCGGTCAGATTCTTTCCACGACGTGCCGATCAGCGAAACGCCGAGCGGACCGGGAAAAGCCTCGGGGAACATGGTAAGGACGGTGACGGCGTAGGGAGTGGTCATGATGGCGCGCGCCTTAGCATACTCCCCCCTAAATACAAACTAGCGCTTCAGCCGCAGGGTCAAGCCGTAGGTCCGGGGCTGGCCCATAAAGGCATCGAACGTCCCGGCCTGGAAAGGCGCCGAGAAGACGACCTGGTAGTAGTCGACATCGGTCAGATTACGACCCCACAGGTCCAGCGCCCAACGGCCGTCTGGCGCGCCGAACGACACCTGGCCGTCATAGAGGGTATAGGCCTTCTGGATCTTGATCGGGTTGAGGTCGGAACCGGTATTGTAGTCGCTGTTGTACTTGCCGTTCAGCGTGGCGCTCCAGGCCAGGCCCGCGACCTCACCCGTATAGTCGATGCCATAGGCCGCAGACCATTCCGGCGCGAACGACGCCGTGCCGTTGGCGACCAGCGCCAGGCCCGGAACGGCCTCGGGGCCGAACTTCGCCTCATCGTAGACCACGCCGCCGCGCAAGGACAGCGGCCCGACATGGTACTGGCTTTCGAGTTCGACGCCCTTGGAGCGCAGGTGCGGCACAGAGTTGACGACGAAGTTGGTGCCGAGGAAGGTGTTGAGCTGGAAATTACGGAAATGCGTGTCGAACGCAGAGACATCGAAGACCAGGCGATTGCCAAGGAAGCGGCTCTTCAGGCCGATCTCATAGGACTGCGAGGTTTCGGCCTTGAATGATGTATCGGGATCGACGCTGAGGTCGGCCTTCTGTTCGCGGTCGAGGTTGAAGCCCGCGCCCTTCCAGCCTTGTGACAGCGAGGCGTAGGCCATGACCGCCGGCGTTGCCTGCCATTTGACGCGCAACGAACCGGTGCCGGCGTCTTCGCCATTGATCTGGGCCAGGCGGTAGGAGGTGAAAGCCGGATTGGCCCAGGGCTGGCAGATCGTGCCTTTCGAGGCCGTCGCCAGTTGGCAGGCTATGCCACCGTCCGTCGTTGAGTAGCTGCTGCTCAAACGCTTGGTCTGGCGGTTGAGACGCGCGCCGGCCTGGACCGATAGGGTATCGCTCAGGTCCCATTCGGCGTGACCGAACATTGCGAAGTTGCGCTCGGTCTGCTGATGGACATCGCGGGCGCCCTGGCCTTGCACGAAGGATTGGCCGACGGGACGGCCGGTCAGGGTCGAGACGCGGTTGGCATCGGCGCCGGCCGACAACAGCAGGCCGATATAGGACTCGTAGTCCGCGCCATAAAGGGTCTGGTCGTGACGGGTCAGCTCTTCCTGATCGAGGAAGATGCCCAGCATCCAGTCGACCTTGCCGTTCGTGCCGTTCAAACGGACTTCCTGCGACACGGTGTCGAAGCGGTTGCCGAAGCTGCCGTCCGGATCGCGATAATAGATGTCGGCCGATGAGAAATCAGCGTCATAGCCGTTGGTGTGGTCCCAATGGCGGACGGCCGTGACCGAGGTCAGCTGGATATTATCGGTGACCTTCAGATCGACCTGGGCCGACAGGCCCGCATCGGTGATTTCCTGATCGGTCGGGCGGTTCGACCAGGCGCGGCGGGCGTGAACGTCCACCGTCGAAGCCGTGCCTTCGTCGGTTGCCAGGCTGTCGACATAGGCGCGCGTGCCGCCAATGGCCACGGCGGTCCCGGCGCAGCAGACTTCGTCGCGCTTGGTGTAGTCGGCGATCAGGCGGACGCGCATCGAACCGTTAGGCACATAGAGCAGTTGACCACGCGCCGACCAGTAGTTCTGGTCGCCGTCATCGGTGCGCGTGCGCGGACCTTCGCCGACCGAGACCTTATACTGGCCGTCGCGCTGGCGCTTGACCAGGCTCAACGACCCGGCCCAGTGTTCACTCAAGGCGCCGGTAGCATAGGCGGAAACGCCGAGCGCATTCATATTGCCGGCGGTCAGGGCCAGCGAATGCGACCGGGTGAAGGACGGCAGCTGCGACACGACCTGGATGACGCCGGCGGAGGCGCCCTTGCCGTACACATCCGACTGCGGGCCCTTGAGGATTTCGATACGATCTATGGGACCAAGATCGCTCATGGCCGTGGCGGTGCGCACGCGGGTGACACCGTCGATGACGACGCCGACCGACGATTCCAGGCCGGGATTATCACCGACCGTGCCAACACCACGCAGGCGGGCCGTCGTCTGGGCTTCGTTGGCCGTCGAGGTGATTAGCAGGGACGGCGTCAGCGTCTGCAGGTCCTTCAGGTCGTGGGCATAGACCTTCTCCATCGCTTCACCGGTCACCACCGCCACCGAAAGCGGGGTGCGGCTGAGGCGTTCGGGCTTCTTCTGCGCCGTCACGATGACTTCACCGGAAGGCTCCTGGGCCAGGGAGTCCTGAGCGAAGACCGGCGTAACACCGAACAGGCTACACAGGGCCGAAGCGGCCAACAGACGCGATGACAATGACATGAAGCTTTCCCGGTAACGACCCCATTGGCGGGCCTTATGCCCCGGCGCGATAATCGCTTTAACCATTCTGCGCAAGGCCTTATAACGCTGTAAGCGAATAAAGTTGACGTTAGGTAAGCTTGTCTGGGTAAGCACAAACCGCCCTATCCATCTGTCCCTCGATCTGTTAGATTGGCGACGCGCATAAGGGCGCAGCCGGTCCGCGGGCAGGGATTTTCCCACCTTTCCATTACGTTCTTCACGAACAGCTTCCGGCCCCTTCAGCGGACAACAGGGCTTACGGATAAGGCGTTCGTCATGACCATGATCCCAAAACAGCTATCAAAGACCGCTGATCTCAATCTCGAATTCTACAAGAAGCAGGCCAAAGCCTTGCTGAAACGCGCCCGTTCCGGTGATGCGGAGGCCAATGCACGGCTGCGCAAATACGCCGACGGCGATACGGCGCTGCATGTCGCGCAGCTGGCCATCGCACGCGAACAGGGCTTTGCCTCGTGGCCACGTTTCCAGGCCTTCATCATCGAGTCCAGCCTCGACTTCAAGGCGCTGACCGACCGGTTTATCGAGGCCGCTCTGTCGGATGAAGCGCGGGCGGCCGCCATGCTGGCTGACTATCCGGAACTCGCCGAGGCCGGGCTTTATGCGGCGCTGGTCCTGGGTGACTGGGCGCGGGTTGCATCCGCCCTTGAGGTCGATCCGGAACTGGCTACCGCAGCGTCAGGGCCGAAGGCGTGCGAACCGCTGCTCTATGTCTGTTTTTCACGGTTTGGCCGCAAGGGTGCCGAGCGAGAACAGACCGTCGCCCTGACGGCCCGGCTACTACTGACACGCGACGCCGATCCGGACGCGTCGTTTGCCGCGGACCATGGCCCGCTGTCATGTCTTTATGGCGCCAGCAGCGTGCTGAACAATGCCGAGCTGACGCGCATCCTGCTCGAAGCCGGCGCCGATCCGAACGACGGTGAGTCGCTCTATCACGCCACCGAACACCGCGATCTCGAATGCCTTAGGGTGCTGCTGGAATTTGGCGCCAGGGTCGATGGCAGCAATGCGATAAAGCACATGCTCGACCGCGAGGACCCTGAAGGCTTGCGTCTGCTGCTCGAAGCCGGCGGTACGCCGAATGAGACCAATGCCGAAGGTGATACGGCCCTGCATTGGGCGGTTCGGCGCAACCGGTCGCCCAAAATTGTATCCTTGCTGATCGATCACGGCGCCGATCTTGATGCCGCCCGCGAAGATGGCCGTACGGCCTACGCCATGGCGATCGTCAGCGGCCAAGCGGCAGTGGCGCAAAACCTGGCGGCGCGTGGTGCCGACACGCGTCTGAGCGCCATCGATAGTGTCATCGCCGGCGGTAGCGGCGACGTACCGATAGAGAGCGCCAACTCTCCTTCCAATGCGCGGCTGCTCACCCAACTGGCTGAAGCCGGCAATCTCAAGGCCGTCAAGGCCATGCTGGATGCCGGCGTGCCGGTCGAAAGCGTGGGCGACGGCGGCATTACAGCTTTGCACTATGCGTGCTGGCGTGGTGATGCCGACATGATCAAGCTGCTGATTTCCGAAGGCGCACCGCTCGAGCTCGCCGACACGATGTATGGCGCCACACCAGCCGGTTTCCTGCATCATGGCTCGACCAACTACGGGCGTGGCGATTATGCGCGCGGTGCGCGACTACTGATCCAGGCGGGATGCTCGATGGCCGGCTGCACGACACCGAGCGGCAATGCAGCGCTGGATGCGGTTTTGAAGCAGAACGGGTTGATTTAGAGTCCCGTCTCCCTGCTTGCGGGGAGAGGGTAGGCGCCGGGCGGCGAGCCTGAGGGGCCAGCGGACGAAGCAGAGAATGCTGAAATAGTTTTTGCCCCTCATCCGGTCCTTCGGACCACCCATCGCTGGCGAAAGCTATACTTTCGCTGGCGCTATACCCCGCAAGCTGGGAGAAGGAATTAGCGCACCTTAAGTCCCAGCTCGGCCAGCAGCTCAGCCGCTTGAGCTCGGGAAATCGTCGCGCCTTTGAATCGTTTGGCATCGTCCAGCCGTACCCCGCCGATATCCGTGCCACGCAGGTCGGCACCTTCGAACCGGGCATTGTTCAACATGGCATCGCGCAATGAGCAATCTTCAAACAGCGCATTACGGAAGTCACAGCGCTGAAGATCGGCATTATGGAAATCAATAGATTTCAGATGGTGCTTGTTGAACGACATATCGTTGAGCCGCGCATCATCCAGCCGGCATTCCTCAAAACTGATATCGAGTGTTTTGGCTGTGTTGAAATTCGCACCGGTCAGCTTGCAGCGTTTGAACTCTGACTGCGCCAAGGTCGCGCCACGAAACAGCGCATTATTGAAGTCGCAGCCGGTAAACTTGGCTTCGTTCATTACCGCGCTGGTGAAATCGGCAAATGCGCCCTTGCACTTGTTGAACTGTGTGTTTTCCATCTTGGCGGAAGCGAACTTGGTTTTCTTCAGGATGCAGTCTTCGAACACCCAGCCGTTGAGGACAAGGTTCGACAGATCAACCTCTTCCAGCTCACAGCCGGTCAAGGTGACGGGCTCGGCCTTCTCCGCCAGTTGCTGAATGGCGGGGCGATCGAGGATTTTGTCTTCAATCATCGTCATTGTCACTCGATGCCACAAGCTTCATATGCGCCCGTTTGAAAGTTCCGCATAAATGACGAACCGATCGGCGCGTCAATGAGGTGTAGCCAGCTGTCGTCCGCATTCAATACCACTCCGAGAGCGACGTACTCGGGCCTGCGAGAATTACGTTCTTCATCGCTGATACCGCGATAGTCACCACGTATGCGCCAACCGCTGTCGGGGTATTTGTCATCTTCTTGTCTCTGTTTAGGCTCTTCGCGATAGATGAAGTAGATCGGAACCTTATCTTCCATGACGCAGCTATCCACTAGGCAACGATCCCAATAGGATCGCGCTTCAGGCTCTTCATGGTTCGGATGGTTTTCAAATATGACAGAAATGATGTGATGCGGCTGAAACTGGACGGTCGCGTTAACCTTCAATTGGGGAAGGTCTACAGGATCATTATTCAGCGTACCGATGAGGCCATCTGATGTCACCTCTTTAACGATGACCCACATGCGTTCACCTCCGCAATCCAGACTTTCTGGCTGGCTCCGGAAAATCAGCTTTACAAGATCGTCCGCCCGCACGCTGTCTATTTCACGCTGGGACGGCAGGAAAAAGGTATAGGGCGCCTCTTTCTGAACGATGCGCGGATCGTCAAGTGTGTAGGTACCAAACCACCGTCGGTACAGGTTATAAAAGGGCTTCCTGATCTCAGTCCACATAGCTACCATTCTAGCTCTGTCGCGTATCGGGGTGAAGGGGTCCGCGACCCCTTCATCTTCTTTTAGAAATAAAAAGGGCGACCCCCTAAGGGATCGCCCTTTTTATTTCTTTAAGGCGAGGGGTCACAGACCCCTCGACCCCAATACACGTCAGCGTTAGTCGCGACGACGACGGCGCGGACGCGAACGGTCACCGCGGTCACCACGATCGCCGCCATCGGCCGTTTCCAGCTCGCCTTCATCGCTGTCTTCACCAGCAGCGGCGCGGGCAGCCTGGCGCTCGGCGCGTTCGGCTTCCAGCTTTTCGGTCAGGTCCTCACCGGTTTCCTGATCGACCACCTTCATCGACAGCTTGGTCTTGCCACGATCGTCGAGGCCGAGGAACTTCACCTTCACTTCGTCGCCTTCGCTCAGGACGTCGGAGACCTTGGCGATCTTTTCCGGCTTGATCTGCGAGATGTGGACCAGACCATCCTTGGCGCCGAAGAAGTTCACGAAGGCGCCGAAATCGACGATCTTCACAACCTTGCCACGGTAGATAGCGCCGACTTCGGCTTCCGACGCGATGGACTTGATCCAGTCGCGCGCGGCGTCGATCTTGCCCTGATCCGAAGCGGCGATCTTGATCGTGCCATCGTCCTGGATGTCGACCTTGGCGCCGGTCTTTTCCACGATTTCGCGGATGACCTTGCCGCCCGAACCGATGACTTCACGGATCTTGTCGGTCGCGATCTTGATCGTTTCGATCTTCGGAGCGAACTCGCCAAGCTCTTCACGAGCACCGGAGATCGCCTTGTTCATCTCTTCCAGGATGTGCAGACGGCCGTCCTTGGCCTGACGCAGCGCCTTGGTCATGATCTCCTCGGTGATGCCCGGGACCTTGATGTCCATCTGCAGCGAGGTGATGCCTTCCGAAGTCCCGGCAACCTTGAAGTCCATGTCGCCGAGGTGATCTTCGTCACCCAGGATGTCCGACAGAACCGCATAGCCGTCCTTCTCGAGGATCAGGCCCATGGCGATACCCGAAACCGGACGCTTCAGCGGCACGCCGGCATCCATCAGGGCCAGCGAACCACCGCAGACGGTCGCCATCGAGGACGAGCCGTTCGACTCGGTGATCTCGGAGACCAGGCGGATGGTGTAGGGGAAGTCTTCCGTTGCCGGCAGCATCGGACGCAGGGCGCGCCAGGCCAGCTTGCCGTGGCCGATTTCGCGGCGGCCGGGCGAACCCATGCGGCCGGTTTCACCGACGGAGTACGGAGGGAAGTTGTAGTGCAGGAGGAACTTTTCCTTGTACGTGCCTTCCAGCGCGTCAATGAACTGTTCGTCTTCGCCGGTGCCGAGCGTGGCAACGACCAGGCCTTGGGTTTCACCGCGGGTGAACAGGGCCGAACCGTGGGTACGCGGCAGGATGCCGACTTCCGACACGATGGCGCGGACCTTGTCAACCGGACGGCCGTCAACGCGCTTGCCATGGTCGATGATGTCGCGACGCAGGACTTCGGCTTCGCATTCCTTGAAAGCGGCAGAGAACTTGCTGGCGTCAACGCCATCAGGCTTTTCTTCGGTCTTCACCAGGGCAACGGCGGCCTTGGCCTTGGCGGCGCCAACGGCGGCATGACGCTCATGCTTGCCCTTGATGTCATAGGCCGAACGGATGTCGTCGGCGACGAGACCCTTGATGTTGGCGACGATGCTGGAGAAGTCTTCGGCTTCGAACTCGAAGGGCTCCTTGGCGGCGTGTTCGGCCATTTCGATGATGGCGTCGATCACTGGCTGCATGCCGGCATGCGCGAACATCAGCGCGCCGAGCATCTTGTCTTCTGACAGTTCCTTGGCTTCGGATTCGACCATCATCAGGGCGTCTTGCGTGCCGGCGACGACGAGGTCCAGTTCCGATTCCTTCATGTCATCAACCGACGGGTTGAGGACGTATTCACCGTTGATGAGACCAACGCGGGCGCCACCGATGGGGCCCATGAACGGCACACCCGACAGCGTCAGGGCAGCCGAAGCGGCGACCATGGCGACGATGTCCGGGTCATTTTCCATGTCGTGCGACAGGACGGTCGTGACGACCTGGACTTCGTTCTTGAAGCCCTTGACGAACAGCGGACGGATCGGACGGTCGATCAGGCGTGAAACCAGAGTTTCCTTCTCCGAAGGACGGCCTTCGCGCTTGAAGTAGCCACCCGGGATCTTGCCGGCTGCGAAGGTCTTTTCCTGATAGTTCACGGTCAGCGGGAAGAAGTCCTGACCGGGCTTGGGCGCGCGGGCATAGACGACGGTCGCCAGCACGGTGGTTTCACCGTAGGTGGCGAGCACGGCGGCGTCGGCCTGACGGGCGATACGGCCCGTTTCCAGGGTCAGCTTGCGGCCTGCCCAGTCGATGGATTTTCTTTTGATGTCAAACATTGCGTTTCTTTCGTTCAGACCTGCTTGGCCCCATGCCGTACAGGTCAGCTGTCATCGGGACAGCGATGAGAGGGCCCATTTGTGATTCACGCCTCGGGCCCGGGTAATCAGCGAAGCATCCGGTGCTTCGCGGGGTGTGTAAACCTCGCCATTCGCGAGGGTCGTCCTGCTGTTTGCCGCACAGCTGCGGTAGGCTTAGGCTTAGACATAGAACAAGGGCTTGAGGTGTTGGCCCCAAGCCCCTGGTTTCAAACTTAGCGGCGGATGCCGAGCGTTTGGATGATGGTCTGATAGCGGTCGGTATGACGGCCCTTCAGATAATCGAGAAGGCGACGACGCTGCGAAACCATTTTCAGGAGGCCGCGGCGGCTGTGGTTGTCCTTCTTGTGTTCCTTGAAGTGCTCGGTCAGGTTGGCAATGCGCTCGCTAAGGATAGCGATCTGCACTTCCGGGCCGCCGGTGTCGCCTTCGGAACGGGCGTGGGTCTTGATGACTTCTGTCTTGCGATCAGGAGTAATCGACATCGGGTATCTCCTATAGTTCAGGATTAAAGGTTCAGGATACGCGTCGGGAAAAGCTTCCCGCCGCGCAGTTCACAAAGTGCGATGACCTGACCGTTTGCCACTGCCTGTACCGTGTCGGAGAAGGCTTCAAAACCAGCCTCGCGGCGGGCTTCGAGAGCCTCGGTGACAGTCGCTAACTGACGGGGCAAAAGGGCAAGGTCGCGGCCTTGCTTAAGCTTCTGGGCCTCGTCTTGCGTCACAGGCAGGGCCGGGATGTCGTCCAGCGCTGTCTCTACGCCAAGCAAAGCGTCAAAAGCGGTGCCTCTATGCACTAAATCGGTCAGCTTTTCCAGTGTTATTGCGTTCTTTGTTGCAAATGCGCCTACCGCCTCGCGTCGGAGCATCGAGACATGGCCACAAACACCAAGATCCGCGCACAGGTCGCGGGCGACGGAACGGACATAGGTACCCTTGCCGCAGTGGAGCGTAAGCGTCGCGGTTTCCGTGTCAAACGCGTCGAGCGTCAGGTCGAAGACTTCGATTTCGCGGGCTTTCAGTTCGACCTCGATGCCCTGGCGCGCCAGGTCATAGGCGCGCTTGCCATCGACCTTGATGGCGGAAAAAGCCGGCGGCACCTGTTCGATGACGCCGATATAGGCGGGGATAGCCGCCTCCAACGCTTCGCGTGTCGGGCGCGCGTTGGACTCCGCCGTCACGGCACCTTCGGCATCATAGGAGTCCGTCGTTTTGCCAAAGGCGATGGTGAAGCTGTAGACCTTGTCGGCCTCCACCAGGTACGGCACGGTCTTGGTCGCTTCGCCGAGCGCAATCGGCAGGATGCCCGTCGCCAGCGGATCGAGCGTGCCGGCATGGCCCGCCTTCTGGGCCTGGAACAGCCAGCGGATCTTCGACACGGCGGCAGTCGAGGTCATCTCATAGGGTTTGTCGAGACAGACCCAGCCGTGGACCGGGTCGCCTTTTTTCTTTCGGGCCATTGGGGTGTCCGTTGTTGGAAAGAACGAAGCCCCACCACCATCTTCGCTTCGCGACAGGGAGGAGATACAAAGCACGATCACTCCTCCCCAGTTTACTGGGGAGGGGGACCGCGCCGTGAAACGGCGGGGTGGTGGGGTCTCTTACTTAATCTTCGTCTTCTTCGTTATGGCGCAGATCGCGCGCAATATCCGGACGCATGAACAGGGCGTCGATGCGCGCGGCCTCATTGAAGCTTTCGTCGTGCAGGAAGCGCAGGTCCGGTGTGAACTTCATGTCGATCCGTCGGCCGAGAATGCCGCGGAAAAACTTCGAGTGCGCATTCAAGGCGGCAATCGCCGGCCCAATCTGTTCCGGCTTGATGCTGACCCCGCCCAGGCCCGCACCCAGCGGCTCGACGAACACCGTCGCATGGCGAAGGTCCGGCGAACAACGCACTTCCGTCACCGTGATCGAGATATTTTGCAAAGCTTCGTCGTGGACTTCTTCTTCGCGCAGGATTTCCACCAAGGCATGGCGCACCAGTTCGCCGGCGCGCAGCTGGCGCTGGGTGGGGCCAAGTTCACCCGATGTGCGGCCATGCATCTTGTCCCCGGCGCGCTTCTGGGACTTGTCGTTGTAAGAGTTACGTTTCATCCCGCCCATATAGGCTTTTTCGGCAAATTTTCTATCGCAAAATGCCAAGCACAGGGTATGCATAGGAAAATACAACAAGCAGCACTGCGGTCTTGCGCAAGATAGCTGCAACATATTTGGGAGGGGGCTGTCATGGCTGCTCAAAAAATCGACTTCGTGCCGCGCATGGAAGGGCTGGATGCTCTGCGTGGCTTTGCGCTTTTCGGACTGTTCATCGTCCATATGCCGGAACTGTTCGAACTCTACTGGGCGCACCCCGCGACCGACCCGGTTCAGCTTCTGTGGCACGACACGGTTTTCACGCTCTTTGGCGGCAAGGCGTTTGCGCTGCTGGCCATGTGCTTCGGCGTGTCATTCTTCATCATCATGGATCGCTCGGCGCAGAAGGGTAAGGATTTCACCGGCCGCTTCATCTGGCGGCTGGCGGTGCTGGGGGTTATCGGCCTGATCCACGGCCTGTGGTATCGCGGCGATATCCTGGAAGTGCTGGCTGTTATGGGCCTGTTGCTCGTCCCCTTCTATCGCGTGAAGTCCAACACCCTGATCCTTACGCTGGGCGTCATCTTCCTGCTTCAGCCGATCATGATTTTCCAGACCATCAGCGCGCTCGGCGGTGCGGCCTGGGCCAACCAGCCGTTCAGCTTCTGGAGCGCTCAGACACCCGAAGCCTATCTGACCGGCAAGAGCCTTGCTGAGACCATCCACATGAACTGGGTCGACGGACATCCGTTCAAATGGGCCTTCATGTATGAATCCGGCCGCCTCAGCCAGATCCTCGGCCTGTCGCTGATCGGCATGGTGCTGGGCCGCATAAGCTTCTTCGGCGCGCCGGAAAAATTCGGCAAGACGCGCATCGTCGGCCTTGTTCTCTCCCTCGTCGCTGCCCTGGCGCTTTGGCACACCAAGGACATGCTGACCAACCTGATGCCGACTTCGGAGAAGGTTTTTATGCCGCGGTCATTGTGGGGATCGATGGTGTCGAGCTGGTTCGACCTCAGCGTCATGTTCAGCCTCTTCTTCGGCTTCACCGCGCTCTATTACAGCTTTGCCGGCAAGGCTTTGAACGTGCTGGCACCAGCTGGGCGGATGACGCTCAGCCTCTATCTGCTACAATCGCTGATCTTCGTGCCGGTCTTCTATAGCTTTGGCTTGGGGCTGCACACGACCATGACGCAGGTCGAAGCCGTGTTGATTGGTCTAGGGGCTTTCGCCGTCCAGGTCGTCCTGGCCAACCTGTGGTTTAAGGGCTTTGTCTACGGCCCCGTTGAATGGCTGTGGCGCGCCGCGACTTATCTCACGCTGAATGTGCCGTTTGCGAAGAAAAAGGCCTGATACGCCCGGCGGCTAATCCCGTCAGGTTGCGGCGAAAATCGTGCCCGTCGAGACCCGGAGCGGAGCGTACTTCTGTACGTGAGCACCGGAAGCGCAGACGGGTGCGGTTTGCAGCCCGACCTCACGGGACTAGGTTAATTGAAGACGATCGTCTTGCTGCCATTGATCATCACGCGGCGTTCGGCGTGCCACGTCACCGCGCGGGCCAGTACGCGGGCTTCGATATCCTGGCCAATCGCCACCAGCTGTTCCGGCGTGTGGCCGTGGTGGACGCGCTGGACGTCCTGCTCGATGATCGGGCCTTCGTCGAGGTCCGACGTGACATAGTGCGCCGTCGCGCCGATGATCTTCACGCCACGCTGATGCGCCTGATGGTACGGCTTGGCGCCCTTGAAGCTTGGCAAGAAGGAGTGGTGGATGTTGATGCAACGGCCTTCCAGCTTGCGCGCCAGATCGTCCGACAGGATCTGCATGTAGCGCGCCAGCACGACCAGGTCGGCCTGATACTGGTCGATCAGCCCCAGGAACTGCGCCTCCTGCTCGGCCTTGTTGTCCTTGCCGACCGGCAGATGGACATACGGCACGCCGTTCCATTCGACGAAGGAGCGCATGTCTTCGTGGTTCGACATGACGCAGGCGATATCGACCGGCAGCAGGCCCGAACGCCAGCGGTGCAGCAGTTCGTACAGGCAGTGGCCAAACTTCGAGACCGCGATCAGCACCTTGGGCTTGCGCGACAGGTTGAAGATGTCCCAGTCCATGGCAAAGCGATGGGCGATCGGCTTGAAGCCATCACGCAGGGTCGCCATCGGCGGCATTTTCGGACCGGCCTGACGGAAGACGACACGAACATAGAAGATGTCGCCTTGCGCATCGTTGAACTGGTTCGATTCCACGATCGAGATGTCGTTGTCGTTCAGGTAACCGGACACGGCTGCGACAATGCCGCGTGTATCCGGGCACTTGATGATCAGGACGTAGTGCGAAGGGTCGAATTGGGTCGAGTCGAGCATAGGACGGCTAGCCTGCAAACAGTGGGCCGCTGCCTATAGCAGTAAATTCTGAAAATTCACGAAGGTTTTAGCTGAAAAGAAAATGGCCCGCCGGTGAGGGCGGGCCACAAACTTTGCTTTCAAAGGGATCAGAGCGTGCGTTTGATCTCTTCGACCGTAAAGCATTCGATGAAGTCGCCGGCCTTGAGGTCCTGGAAGCCATTGAATGCCATACCGCATTCCTGGCCCACGACCACCGAGTTGACCTCGTCCTTGAAGCGCTTGAGCGTCGACAGAACACCCATTTCCTGAATGACGACGTTGTCGCGCAGAATACGGACGCGGGCGCCCTTTTCGACGCGGCCTTCGGTGACACGGCAGCCGGCAACCTTACCGACCTTGGTGATATCGAAGACTTCCAGCACTTCCGCGTTGCCAAGGAAGGTTTCGCGCTGGATCGGCGCCAGCATGCCCGAGAGCACGCCCTTGATGTCGTCGATCAGGTCATAGATGATCGCATAGTAGCGGATTTCCACACCTTCACGCTCGGCCAGGTCGCGCGCCTGCTTGGAGGCACGGACATTGAAGCCGATGATCGGCGAGTTCGAACCCTTGGCCAGCTGCACGTCGGACTCGGTGATCGCGCCGGCGCCCGAATGGATGATCCGCGCACGGACTTCCTCGTTGCCGACCTTTTCCAGCGAGCCGATGATGGCTTCGGCCGAGCCCTGCACGTCCGCCTTGATGATGAGCTGAAGCTCCTTGACCTTCTTGGCGGCAAGCTTCGACATCATATCGGTCAGAGACACGGCGCCAACCGGTGCCAGGGTCTTTTCGCGGCGGACGCGTTCGCGGTAATCGGTAATTTCGCGGGCGCGGGCTTCGTTTTCGACCACGGCGAAGGCATCGCCGGGGCTTGGTGCCTCGTCGAGACCGAGGATTTCCACGGGCTCCGAAGGACCAGCTTCCGGCAGTTGTTCGTTGCGCTCATTGATAAGCGCGCGGACGCGGCCGAAGCTGGAGCCAGCAACGACGATGTCGCCACGCTTCAGGGTACCTCGCTTGACGAGGACAGTCGCCACCGGACCACGGCCCTTGTCGAGCTTGGCTTCGATGACCACGCCTTCGGCGGTACGATCGGGGTTGGCGCGCAGGTCGAGGACTTCCGCTTGCAGCAGAATAGCTTCGATCAGGCTGTCCAGGCCCTGGCCGGTCTTGGCCGAGACTTCGATGACCTGGGTTTCACCACCCAGCGATTCCACAACGATTTCATGCTGCAGAAGTTCATTGATGATGTTCTGCGGCTTTGCGCCCGGCTTATCCATCTTGTTGACAGCAACGATGATCGGCGTGTTGGCAGCGCGGGCATGGTTGATGGCTTCTATGGTCTGCGGCATGACGCCGTCGTCCGCGGCCACGACCAGAACGACCAGGTCGGTCACATTGGCACCACGAGCACGCATGGCCGAGAAGGCGGCGTGGCCCGGGGTATCGAGGAAGGTGACCTTTTCACCCGACGGCAGACGGACCTGATAGGCGCCGATGTGCTGGGTGATGCCGCCGGCTTCGCCACCGGCAGTGTCGGTCTTGCGCAGGGCGTCGAGCAGCGAAGTCTTGCCGTGGTCGACGTGACCCATGACGGCCACGACCGGCGGACGCGGCACGGTGTCGCCTTCGTGGTCTTCGGCCGAGATGAAGCCTTCTTCGACGTCAGCTTCCGACACGCGCTTGACCGTGTGACCGAATTCCGAAGCCACAAGTTCGGCGGTGTCGGTATCGATCACGTCGTTGATCTTCAGCATCATGCCCTGCTTCATCAGCATCTTGATGATATCGACGGCGCGGACAGCCATACGGTTGGACAGTTCCTGAACCGTGATGATGTCGGGGATGATGACTTCGCGGGCAACGCGGGCCTGTTCGACCTGTGAACCCTTGCGCTTTTCACGTTCACGTTCACGCGCCCGGCGAACCGAGGCCAGCGAACGCATACGATCGGCGCTGCCTTCATCGTTGCCAACAACGGCTTGCAGGGTCAGGCGGCCTTCGCGGCGCTTGGGTTCGCCACGCGTCTGGGACACGGCCTTGACCGGTGTACCGGACTTACCACGCGAACCCAGCGGGCTGCGACGCTCGTCTTCATCACGCGTCGTCTTGGCCGGACCTGTGGTCGTACCGCGGCTTGAACGGATACGGTCGACTTCAGGGGTCGCCGGCGCATTGGCAGACACACCACCGCCACCCATACGGGGCGGACGGGGCGAGTTGGCGCTGTAACGCACGGTTTCGCCGCGATCTCCGCCTTCACGGGGCGGACGCGGGGGCGCATTGGGATCGCGCGGCGTGAACGGCCGGTTCGGATCGCGCGGCGGACGCGGAGGCGCGTTAGGGTCGCGCGGCGTGAACGGACGGTTCGGATCACGCGGCGGACGGCTGTCCGTGCGTTGTCCGTCGCGGGGCGGATAGGGCGGGCGGGCGTCAGTACGCTGTCCGTCACGCTGTCCGTCTCTGGGCGGATAAGGTGGGCGACCGTCGGTACGTTGACCATCGCGGGGCGGCTGACCTTCGCGCGGGCGGAAATCAGAACGTTGACCGTCGCGCGGGGGCTGTCCGTCGCGTTGTCCGTCTCTGGGCGGATAAGGCGGGCGACTGTCCGTACGTTGCCCATCGCGCTGACCTTCACGCGGTGCGCGCTGGTCGTAACGCGGTGCGCGTTCATTGCGAAACTGCGGCGCGGCGTCGCGCTGCGGGGCAGCTTCACGGACCGGAGGTGCGGCAGCGGGTGCCGGTTGGGGCGCCGATGCCTGTACAGGTGCGGGCGCGGGGGCGACTTCGGCGACCGGCTTGGGCGCTTCGGCCGCAGGTTCGGGGCGGGCAGCGGCTTGCGCCGCCGCAGCCTGGGCGGCTGCGCGCGTTGCGGCGGCCTGGGCGTCCGCATCACGACGCTGCTGTTCAGCCAGGGCGGCCTGAATGGCGCGCTGACGGGCGTCCTGCTCTTCCTGACGCAGACCGCCAGATCCCGAAGACCTCTGCTGCTGCGGCGCAGATGACTGCGGACGCGGTGCGCTGGGGGCCGACGGCGCGGGGCGCGCCAGATTGGTCTCGTGCGACGGACGGGCGGGTGCTCCACCCGGGGCACCTGCCGGCGGCGTGCCGATACGGCGCTTGGTTTCGACCACCACCGTTTTCGACCGGCCGTGGCTGAAGCTCTGCTTCACTGTGCCCGTCGAAACATTGCCGCCCACGCGGGGCTTCAGCGTGAGAGGGGTGCGGCCCTCACGGTTCTGGTCGTTGGTCTTGTCGTCTTTAGTGTCGCTCATGCGGTTGCTTTACTTAACCCTTGCGAAGTCCGCCAGATGCGAACTTTCCGTTTTGACAAATAATTCGTAGATTTTTCACTGGCCGGTCTTCGCCGGACCTTGAAAATGCCTTTGGTTCCTAGAAATGCCGCTGGGGCGCCTAGAAATGCCGCTGGCTGATGGACGCCGTCACCCGTCCGGTCCGCCGGGCCCGTCCCACGCAGCGGGAACCAGAGGCTCAAATCCGGACAACCGTTTCATCTCCGAGGACCAGCGTTCCACGCGCCGTCCCGGCAGGAGCGCAATGTGTATGGCATTTTCCAGCCCCAAAGCCAAACTCAAATCGGAGTTGTCGAAACAACCGCAGATTTTTGCGTTGCCTTGTGCCGCCCGGTTCGCTGCCAGGATGCGATTGCGGCCATCGGCCGAGCCATCTGTGGCCTCGATAAGCCAGGCGAGTTTTTTCGCCTTCACATTACTGAGAATTTTTTCATAACCACTGATCAGAAGGCCTTCGCGACGCGCCAGCCCCAGCAGATCCAGGCAGCGGCGGCGCAGAAGGCCATGCACCTGATCGACCAGGCCGGGATCGGCCTTGACCTGACGCCTTGCTGCTTTCGAGAATATGTTCTTGCGGATCGCGATTTCAAGACCCGGCCGGTCCGACCGGATCCAGATTCCCCGTCCGGGCAATTTATGCGCCACGTCGGGCACGAGAATGCCGTCCGGCGAGACAACGAAACGGATCATACTGTCCGTATCGGCGCTTTCACCAGACGCGACGTCGCGCCGCTGGACCGGAAACCGGCCCGACGGCGTTTCGCACAGGATGCCTGTCTCCGCTATCTCTTCTTCGGTAAGAACCGGAGAAGCGGAGACGACGTCAGTTTCGGTTAGTGGCGCGGCCTCATTGTTCTGCTGTGGCGACATCGGCGCCCTCCTCAGCAAAATCGCCCTCGGCCGCTTCGTCTTCGTCGGCAGCCAGTTCTTCAGAAACAGGGGCTTCGATCCAACCCAGCGCGATGCGCGCGTTGAGGATCAGGTTTTCAGCGTCCTGTATCGACAGGTTGAAGCTTTCGAGCGCGCCCGGAACACGGACGCGTTCGCCGTCGCGTTGTTCGAAGCCGCCACGGACTTCGTCGGTGGCCAGGTCAGCGACGTCCTCGACCGACTTGACGCCGGCTTCGCCTAGGGCAACCGCCCAGGGAAGAGTCACGCCCGGCAGGCTAAGCACGTCGTCATCGACACCCAGTTCGCGGCGCTTGGCGTCCTGTTCGGCGGCTTCCTTTTCCAGGAAGTCGCGCGCACGGGCCTGGAGTTCCTGAGCGGTATCTTCGTCGAAGCCTTCGATGGCGGCGATTTCGTTCTCGTCGACATAGGCCAGGTCTTCCACCGACGTGAAGCCTTCGGTGACCAGCAGCTGGGCGATGACTTCATCGACATCGAGCGCTTCCTGGAACAGGGCGGTGCGTTCGGCGAATTCCTTCTGACGACGCTCGGAGTCCTGCGACTCGGTGATGATGTCGACCTGCCAGCCGGTCAGTTGCGAAGCCAGGCGAACATTCTGGCCGCGGCGGCCGATGGCCAGCGACAGTTGCTCGTCCGGAACCACGACTTCGACGCGATCTTCTTCTTCGTCCAGCACGACCTTGGAAACTTCGGCCGGGGCCAGGGCGTTGACGATGAAGGTGGCTTCATCGGGCGACCACTGGATGATGTCGATCTTTTCGCCCTGCATTTCGGCGACGACCGCCTGGACGCGCGAACCGCGCATACCGACGCAGGCGCCGACCGGATCGATCGAGCTGTCGTTGGACAGCACGGCCATCTTGGCGCGCGAGCCCGGGTCACGGGCAACCGACTTGATTTCGATGACCCCGTCGTAGATTTCCGGGACTTCCTGCGCGAACAGCTTGGCCATGAAGCCGCCGTGGGCGCGGCTCAGCATGATCTGCGGGCCCTTGGTTTCGCGGCGGACGTCGTAGATGTAGGCGCGGATGCGGTCATTGACCTGGAAGGCTTCGCGCGGGATCGACTGATCGCGGCGCATGATGCCTTCGCCACGGCCGAGGTCGACGATGACATTGCCATATTCGACGCGGCGCACCGTGCCGTTGACGATTTCGCCGACGCGGTCCTTGAACTCGTCGTACTGGCGCTCACGCTCGGCTTCGCGCACCTTGTGCGTTACAACCTGGCGGGCCATCTGGGTCTGGACGCGGCCCAGCTCGAACGGCGGAAGGGTCTCGACATATTCCTTGCCGACGAAGGCTTCCTTGTCGCCACGCAGCGATTCCGACAGCGAACGCTGGGCGTATTCGTTCTCGACCTCTTCGTCGTTCACGACGGTGACGTGACGCGTGATGGTCATTTCACCCGAACGGGGGTCGATGTGGACGCGGATGTCGTGGTCGGCGCCGTAACGGTTGCGCGCGGCCTTCTGGATCGCTTCCTCGATGGAGGCGATGACCACAGTCTTGTCGATCGACTTTTCGCGCGCGACGGCCTCTGCGATCTGCAACAGTTCCTGGCGGTTGGCGCTAATCCCGGTGAAGCTCATCGGTCGGTGTCCTCTTCTTGGTCGTCGTCGTTTGCAGCGTCGTCATCTTCGAAATCTTCATCGTCTTCGAAATCGTCGTCGCCGAAATCCTCTTCGTCCTCGTCTTCGTCCGCATCCGTTTGTGCCGCGCGCTTTTCAGCGCCCTTCTTCAGCAGTTCGTCGGTCAGGACCAGCTTGGCATCAATGATCCACGCAAACGGGATCATCGCTGTATCTTCGTCGTCATCGAGATTGATGGCGACATGATCGTCTTCAATGCCCGCCAGGACGCCGCGAAAACGCTTGCGGCCTTCCGCCAGGCGGTCGAGCTCAAGGCGAGCCTCGTAACCTTCATAGGTCTCGAAATCGACAAGGCGCGTCAGCGGCCGGTCGATGCCGGGCGACGAGACTTCGAGGATATATTCGCCCGAGATCGGGTCGCTCTCATCCATATAGGCCGAGATGGCGCGCGACAGGCGGGCACACTGATTGACATTGATATCGCCGTCGCTCTTGCGCTCAGCCATGATCTGAAGACGGCGCGCGCCACCTGGCTTGTTCGAGCCCATCAGGCGGATACGCACGATGTTCAGCCCCAGCGTCTCGGCGATGGGGTCGAAAATCTCGATCAGCTTGCGGTCTTCGGTTGTCTTGGCGCGCACGGTTCAGGTCTGTTCAGGTAACAAAAAAGCGGCGGTCCCTTCCGGGCCGCCGCCGAAGCCTTTCGGCAATCGGACGATGTTGAAGCCTATATAGGCGTATCGACATCAAATGCCAAGCCTATTCTGAAAACTCAATTCTGAGACGCCGCAGTGTCGGTCTCTGGTTGCGAGGCCTCTTGAGCCGCCGGCTGTGTATCATCGGGTGTCAGATCGTAAGCCTGCACGCCACTGAACGCCTCGGTATAGGGCTCGGCAATCGTTACCGGATAGAGCCGACCCGAATACATCATCAGGATCAGATAGGTGACGTAGGCACCCACACCCACTGCCACAATCAGACACGCACCCGCCAGACGAACGTTGCTCTTTTTGAAGATATCAAAGCAGATGCAGCCGATATGGGTGAAGATCGCCATGATGGCCAGACCATAATAGGGCAGGAAAAAATAGATCCACGGCTTGGTCAGTGTGATGGCGGCAAAGTCAAAATTGGTGTCGAGATTGAACACCAGCCGGCCCATGAAGACACCGCCAACGTGAAAGACGATGAAGAAGGCCATATAGACGCCCGAAACCGCCTGAAGCTGATGGATGAGGTCTTTCTTCCTCACCCAGATTTCGCGCGCCAGAGCGATACCGGTGATGATCTGGATGACGAAGGCCATCAAGAGGACCAACTCGACGATCGGATGGCGATAGACCAGACGCGCCGCTTCAAGAAACTGCTGATGCGCGCCCTGCCCTTGCAGGCCAACCAGGTGATTGGCGAAATGCAGGCAGATAAAGGCAAAGATAAATCCCGCCGAAACCTTGTGCAGACGCTCCATTACGCACTCCCCCCGGTAAGCCAGAGCGATACGTCGAAAAGTGCGCAGCAGTTTTGGCTACGCCGAACGTTGTTTCGACTAAAGTATCGCGACAGATCTAATGGTTAACATGTCTTAATTTGGCAGGCTTGGCTAGAGCGACCTTGGCGCCCTGTCAGCGCTGTCGGCGCGTAAAGTCAAGGAATACCGGCTTGCAGTCGCCAAGGCCCTTGGTCTCATAGCGGGTCGTCAGGTGGTCTTCGGGTGGGACGTTCCAGTCGGCCTGGCTCTGCGCCAGCCAAACGAAATCCGGACTGGCGAGGAATCGTTCCAGCGTCCAATCGGCATAATCCGCCCAGTCGGTAGCGAAACGCAGGCGGCCATTGTCTTTGAGCAGGCGCGCGAAGGCTGCAATGGTTTCCGGCTGGATGAGACGACGTTTGTTATGCCGCGCCTTGTGCCACGGATCGGGAAAGAGAATGAAGATGCGGTCCAGGCTGGCGTCAGGCAGCTTGTCCAGCAGCGGCCGCGCGTCGTCGCTCAGGATACGGACATTGTGCAGGCCCTGTTCATCGACATGACGCAGGGCCGAGCCGACACCGTTGAGAAACGGCTCGCAACCGATCAGCGTCACGCCAGGATTACGCGCCGCCTGGCCGGCCAGGTGTTCGCCGCCGCCGAAACCGATTTCCAGCCACAACCTGTCGGCCTTGACGATGTCCGGCAGGCTATCGTCAGTCACGGTGATGCGCGGCAGGAGCGTGTCGAACAGGCCGGCCTGGCGAGGCTTCAGGGTGCGCGCCTTGATGCGGCCAAACGAGCGCAGCGGCCGCCCCTGAACATTGGGAGCCTTGGGATTATCTTCAGTCATGCGGCGCTATTAGAACCCAATCGCCGAAGTGTGAAGCCATTTTTGTCCGGCGCACAAGATACCAGGCACAACAAATGGCCCCGCGCCACGGGGGATTCATCTCACCGGTCGTATATGGCTGATCAGGCTTCGTCGTCTTCC
The DNA here is from genome assembly GCF_056400965.1 of Asticcacaulis sp. P4_H10. NCBI lineage: Bacteria > Pseudomonadati > Pseudomonadota > Alphaproteobacteria > Caulobacterales > Caulobacteraceae > Asticcacaulis > Asticcacaulis sp. P4_H10. The sequence goes on from NZ_JBFUKH010000002.1 coordinate 113,943, forward strand.
GCTAAGGCGCGAACCAGTTCCAGCACCCGTCGGCGCAGCTTGCCCGACTTGATGCGCGGGAAGGCTTCCGCCAGTTCGATACCTTCCGTGGTCATCAGGAAACCATGGACAAACTGCTCGGATTCCGATTCGGAAAAGCCTTCAACCGCTTCGGTCTGACCGTAGCCCTCGAAGAAATAGGCCACCGGGGCCTTCAGCGCGCGGCCTATTTCATAGAGCTTCGAAGCGCTGATACGGTTGGAACCACGCTCGTACTTCTGGACCTGCTGGAAGGTAAGATCGATTGTCTCAGCAAGACCTTCCTGACTCATGCCCAGGAATTTGCGCCGCATCCTGACGCGCGCACCAACATGTAAGTCTACAGGATTTGGGCTACGGTCCGTCTTTGAATTGTCGTCCAACTTTGCCTCTACTTTTTTTTCATTGTAGTTAATGCGCCAGCAACTCAACAGCGCACGTTCCGGAAACTTAACAGAACATGTTTATGAAATCGTTTGCGCAAGTACGCTCGCCTTTACCGACCAAAAAGCCCCCTGCTTCGGTCTTTTTTGGCCATGGATACAGAAGTAACAACTAGTGGGAAAAGATACAACAAAATTAAAATCACGAAACGCAAGGTTGAATATGGTGTTTGCTGTACTCTGTGGGGAATAATCGAGTCCATATATCCTCGCTCGCCTGTTGCGAGTTTATTTCCGTTAACTACCCTGCCAAGCGGATCAACCAGGACGGATATTCCCGTTGGAGTTGACCTTATCATTGGAAGGCCTTCTTCTATTGCGCGATAACTCGCCAGGTTAAGGTGTTGTCGCGGACCCGTCGTCGGACCAAACCACGCGTCGTTCGATATGTTCACAATCCAGTGCGGCCGCTGCACATCCGCCGCGCCAGCATAGGAGGTCATATCCAGACTGGGAAATATGCCTTCATAGCAGATGAGCGGCAGGAAACGCGGTATTGAACCGAACTGTACCGGTCTTGTACGCTCGCCGGGCGTAAAACTGTCGTCGAAATGCGTAAGTGCGCTGAAACCAAGTGCATTCAGTACCGGAGCGACAGGCGTGAACTCTCCGAACGGCACCAACTTATACTTGTTGTATACGCCGTCCACAACTAATTGGTGTCTGGATTGATGCATGACCAGCATGGAGTTGCGCCACAACCCGCGGTCGTCCGGCTGCACCTCCTGGCGCGTTACGCCCATGATCAGCGCTTGATTTTCGCGCAGCATGGTCGACAGCACAGGCGCGGTCCAAGAGTCCGAGGCAAACAGGTCGTTGGCGGTAGATGGCAACGCACCTTCCGGCCAGATAACGATGTCGGGGACGCGCCCTGTCGGCGCCGAGGGGGCAAGCTGAGTAGACTGCCGCGCGGCGGTCCATTTGACCACGCCGCCGCCGGGTCTGGACGGCGCCTTGGTCATTTCGACATAGTCAGTAAAAATTGTGTCGAAAGCGCCGCGTGTCCATTTCGCACGCTGACCGACGGCAGGCTGTACCACCCGCACCATCAGATCGGACGGTTGAACGACGGTCGTCATGAGACGAACTTCACCGGCGACAAAGCACGTCAACCAAAGACCGGCGCCAAGCACGACCGGCCACCAACCCCTGATGCCTTTTCCCACCTGTACAACCGCCACGGCGGAGAAGATCAGCACGGTGATAAAGCTCAGGCCGTAGACGCCGACATAGGCCGCCATCTGAGACATGGCGCCGCCGGCTTCCCAGGTCGCGCCGGCGGGATTCCATGGAAACCCGGACAGGATCGTGCCGCGCAGAACTTCGAACAGGCAGAAGAGACCGGTGAACAACAGGTAACGGTACGCGCCTTCGGGGCGCAGCCAGCGGTACAGGAGCGCAAAGGCGCCCCAGAACAGTCCTATGCCGGATGGCAGGAGCGTGGCGGCAAACGGTGCCATCCAGCCATAGGTGGCGGCATCGACGAGAAACGCCTCCGCGACCCAGAAACAGCTGACGAGGAAATAGCAGAACCCCGCCAGCCAGCCGGCGAAAAAGACATCGCGGCGCGGCTTGACACCGAAATCCTGCTCGAGGGCGAACAACAGGAGCGCGTAGCCCAGCAGGCCGGGCAGGAAGCCGAACGGCGGCTGGGCCAGGGCGATCAGAATACCTGAAACGGCTGCCAGGATACGCGGTCGTTGGCGCAGGCGGCCGATTTCGCCCACGAGACGGGCGGTAACGGGACGGTCAAGCCAGGCGCGCGCGCGTTCAATCATCCGCAGGCTGAAGATCTTCGGTCGCGGCCATGCGTTTGTGCAGGCGCAGCTTCTTGATGCGGCGCGCATCGGCATCGACGACTTCGATATCGTAGCCGGCCGCAGGGTAGGGAATGACCTCGCCACGTTGTGGGACGCGCCCCGCCAGCATAGTCACGAGGCCGGCCAATGTGTCGACCTCCTCTTCCGAGTCCGCCGGTACCAGATTGAGGCCCAGCCGGTCCTCGAGCGCGCTCAGCTCGACGCGGCCGTCGGCTTCGATCTGACCGCCCGGCAAGTTGCGGATATCCTCTTCCGCCGCCTCATCGTATTCGTCGTCGATGTCGCCGACCACAGCTTCCACCAGGTCTTCCATCGTCACCAGCCCATCGGTACCGCCGAATTCGTCGATCACCAGCGCCATGTGCGTGCGTTGCGCCTTCATGCGCAACAGCAGCTCGGCGGCGGTCATCGACGACGGCACATACAGGACTTCGCGGCGCAGGCGATGCAGCACGGGTTCAGCCCAGTTCGGCGCCGCCCGGCCGGGTTCCGGTGCCAGCAGTTTCAGCACGTCCTTGATGTGCAGGACGCCGACCGGGTCATCGAGTGTCTCGCGATAAATCGGCAGGCGCGAATGTTCGCTTTCGACGCACAGACTGACAACATCGGCCAGCGTCGCGGACAGGTCGACCGAGATGATGTCGACGCGCGGCGTCATGACATCGGCGACCGTCAGGGTCTGGAATTCGCGGGCATGCGTGATCAGGTCGCTGGTCGCCGCCGTGTCTTCGACGACGGCGCCAGAGGCATCCAGACGCTCCGTTGGCTTCTTGCCGAAGCCGAAAAAGGACAACAGGTTGAACCCCTCAGGCCTTCGATCGCTATCAGCCATGGGCGTGATCCTGGGCGTAAGGGTCGGGTAAGCCCAACCCTGCCAGAATATCGCGTTCCAGCGCTTCCATGGTTTCGGCCTCGGCGTCGTCGATATGATCGTGACCAAGCAGATGCAGCGCGCCGTGAACCGCGAGATGCATGACATGGTTTTTCAACGGCTTGTTCTGTTCTTTGGCTTCGCGCACGCAGGTTTCATAGCCCAGCGCCATGTCGCCCAGGTGTTCGAGCACGCCCTTGACGCGCATCGACTTGGGCGCCGGAAAGCTCAGGACATTGGTCGCCTTGTCCTTGTTGCGGTATTCGGCGTTGAGCTGCTTCATTTCGCCGTCGTCGCACAATAGGACGACGATATCGGCCTGTTCGGTGAACTTCGCGGCTTTCAGCGCAGCGGCAATGCCGGTTTCAACGATCTCACTCACGTCCGGCAGGGTGTCCAGCCAGCGTTCGTCCTCGATCTCGATATCTATAAGCGGCTCCATTAGCCGGCAGCTCCGAAAGCGTTCTTGTGTTCGTTATCATAGGCGCGAACGATGCGCGCGACCAGTTCGTGACGAACGATATCATCTGCCGTCAGTTCTGCAACGCCAACGCCTTTCAGCGTGCCCAGCAAACCCATGGCATGGGTCAGGCCGGAATCATTGCGGTTCGGCAGGTCTACCTGCGACGGATCACCGGTGACGACCATCTTCGAGCCTTCGCCGAGGCGGGTCAGGATCATCTTCATCTGCATGCGCGTCGTGTTCTGCGCCTCGTCGATGATGACATAGGCGTAGGACAGGGTGCGGCCGCGCATATAGGCCAGCGGCGCAACCTCGATCTCCTTGGTCTCGCGCTTCTTGGCCAGGGTCTGGGCGCCCAGAATGTCATCGAGCGCGCCCCAGATCGGCGTCAGGTACGGATCGATCTTCTCGTTCAGGTCACCCGGCAGGAAGCCCAGGCGCTCGCCGGCTTCGACGGCCGGGCGGGTGATGATCAGCTTGTCGACGCGGCCTTTCAGCAGCAGCGCCACGCCATGGGCCACCGCCAGGAAGGTCTTGCCCGAGCCTGCAGGTCCCAATGCAAACACCAGATCCTTTTCGGACAGCTCTTTCAGATAAGCCGACTGACCGGCAGTCTTGGCCGCGATGGCGCCACGGCGGCCCATGACGACCGTGCCGCGTGAATCGTTCTGCGGCGACGACTGGTTGGGCTCGCCTTCGCCGGCCAGCGGCTGTTCGATCAGCTGGCGGACATCGACTTCGGTGATGTCGACGCCCTGGTCGTACAGTTCCGCCAGGGCAACGATGACCGACTTCGCCTTCAGGCGCGCGCGCGGATCGCCGGACACGATGAGACCACCGCCGGGCATTTCGACCAGGACCTTGAACGCCCCTTCGATCATTGCGAGGTAGCGCTCGGTGGGGCCGACAATAGCCAGGACGCAGGCGTCGGACAGAGCGATGAAATCTTCTTTGTTTATGGCCATCAAGCGATCGCGGGCGAAATCAGCGCGCCCTGAAGAGAGTTATTGCCATTTGCGACGATCTTGACCGGCACGATCTGGCCCATGAGGTGATCTGCGTCTTCGACATAGACCGATTGCAGATATGGGGAGCGACCAATCGCTTGACGACCGAAGCGGCCTTTTTTTTCGAACAGGACGTCCAGGGTCTGGCCGACCAGCTTTTCCTTGAAGGCCTGCTGCTGTTCTATGATCAGCGCGTTAAGGCGTTGCAGGCGCTCATCCCCGACGTGGGCCTCGACCTGGTTCGGCATGGAGGCCGCCGGCGTGCCGGGACGCGGTGAATACTTAAACGAAAACGCCGAAGCGTGTCCGACCTGACGGACGATGTCGAGTGTATCTTCGAAATCCTTGTCCGTCTCGCCCGGGAAGCCGACGATAAAGTCACCCGACAGCGCCAGGTCCGGACGGACGGCCTTGATGCGGGCGATCAGGTCGATATAGGCCTGACGGCCGTGCTTGCGGTTCATGGCGCGCAGAATCTTGTCCGAGCCCGATTGGACCGGCAGGTGCAGATAGGGCATCAGGGCGGGCAGGTCGCGGTGGGCGTTGATCAGGTCGTCGCCCATATCGTTGGGGTGCGAGGTCGTATAGCGCAGGCGATCCAAGCCGCGGATTTCGGCCAGGGCGTACATCAGCTTGGCCAGGGTCGAGCCCGAGCCGTTATAGGCATTGACGTTCTGGCCCAGCAGGGTGATTTCGCGCACGCCTTTGGCCGCGAGTGCCTTGGCTTCGTCGAGGATGGATTCGACCGGACGCGACCATTCGGCGCCGCGCGTATAGGGCACGACGCAGAATGTGCAGAACTTGTCGCAGCCTTCCTGAACGGTAAGAAACGCGGTCGGGCCGGTGACTTCACGCTCAGCCGTCAGGGCGTCGAACTTGGCTTCGGGGGCGAAATCAGCGGCCAGGCGTTCGCCCTTGGTGCGGTGGGTGCGGGCGATCAGTTCGGGTAGTTGGTGGTAGGCTTGCGGCCCGATAACCAGATCAACCGCTGGCGCGCGGTTCATGATTTCCTTGCCTTCGGCCTGGGCAACGCAGCCGGCGATGGCGATGGTCATGCGGCCTTCGCCACGCGCTTCTTTTTCTTCGCGCAACTCTTTCAGGCGGCCGATTTCGGAATAGACCTTTTCCGAAGCCTTTTCGCGGATGTGACAGGTGTTTAGCAGGACCAGGTCAGCGCCGTCCGGCGTGTCGGAAACCTCATAGCCTAACGGGCGCAGGATATCGGTCATGCGCTCGCTGTCGTAGACGTTCATCTGACAGCCGTAGGTCTTGATGTGGAGTTTCTTGGACGGACGGACGTGTTGGTTCATCGGGGCGTTATGACGGCAGATCGGGAAAAAAGCAATAAGACGCAGGGGTCGCGGACCCCTGCACCCCGAAACTTATTCGAGAAGATACTTTAAAGCCGGGCCTTTTGGGGCCCGGCTTTAAAGTATCTTATAGGACAACTTCTGAGGTGCAGGAGGCTGTCCCTCCTGCGTCTTATTATTTCTCGTCCCCAATCGGCACGGCATAAAGCTCCAGCTTATGCCCGACCAGCTTGTAACCCAGCTTCTCCGCCAGGGACTCTTTCATCTTCTCGATTTCGGCATCGAAGAACTCGATCACCTCACCCGTCTTGATATTGATCAGGTGGTCATGGTGGTCATTGCCGGCTTCTTCGTAGCGCGAACGGCCATCGCCAAAGTCATGACGTTCCACGACACCGGCTTCCTCGAACAAACGCACCGTCCGATAGACGGTCGCCAGCGAGATGTGCGGATCGACGGCATGAGCGCGATTATACAGCTCCTCGACATCCGGATGGTCCTCGGCATTCGACAGGACGCGCGCGACTACGCGGCGCTGATCTGTCATACGCATGCCTTTTTCAATGCACTGTTTTTCAATCCGGTCCATAGCTGAGACCTCCGTATCCCTGCGAAGCACCTCACATGTAAGGCCCGCGTTAAATCAGCGCAAGCCTTAGTATATGCCCGTCGACCGGTGGACCGATCTTGCGGCTGTAATAGGCCTTGCGCAGGCCCGTCCGCTCAAAGCCGCAGCCGCTATAGAGCGCCAGAGCCGGAGCATTGTCGACGGCGACTTCCAGGAAAAGCGCTTCCTGCCCCTCGGTGCGCAGTTCGGTAATCACGCCCTCCAGCAGACGACGGCCGCACCCCCTGCCCTGCGCGTCCGGATCGGTGGCAAGTGTCAGGATTTCCCCCTCACCGACCACCACCGACAAAACGATAAAGCTCACGACCCGGCCATTGTCTTCCAGAATGTAGAGGCGATGATGCGGCTTTACTGCGAGATCGGCAAAGACACCGGCGCTCCACGGATGATCGAAACAGCGGGCATGAATGTCCGCGATCTCCGCCGGCGGCTGGTCGATCCGGCGGATCATGCCTGCAGCGAAATAATGCCGCGCGTCGATGCGATGGCGTCCGCTCCGCGCATATAAAGCGGCGTCAGGTCGTCGTGACCGCCGGCCACCGTCAGTGCGACCAGAGCTTCGAGCACCGGATAGGCCTGTGTGAAAACCTCACCGTCCAGCAGATGCGCACCTGGTCCGGTCAGGATACCGCTGACGATCTCGCCAGCCTGAACAGCGCGCGGCTCACCCTGCCCTGTGGCGGAAAATTCCTGGATATAGATCTGTCCGCGGCCGCCGTCGATCACCGCCACGCGGTCCTTACCCAGCAAATCGGGATGATGACCCATAGCTTCCAGGGTACCAATCCCCTGAAGCGGCAGGTTCAACCCCACCGCCAATCCCTTGGCGAAGGACAGGCCGACTCGCAGTCCGGTAAACGAACCAGGTCCAAGCGTCACGCCAATATGGGTCAGTTCACGCGGACGCACACCAGCATCATCAAAGGCGCGCGCCGCCATGGGGCCAAGCGCTTCCTGATGGCCGCGCTGCATCGGTTCGGATACGGAAAACAGTGCGGCGCCGTCACGGAAAAGCCCGACTGAGCAGGCATTTAGCGACGTATCGATAACAAAGGTCAGGCTCAGAGGACGGCCTCGATCTGCTTCACTTCGGGCACATAGTGCTTCATCAGGCTTTCAACGCCCTGACGCAGAGTTGCAGACGACGACGGACAACCGGCACAAGCGCCGCGCATATGCAGGTACAGCGTGCCGCTTTCCATGTCGAAGCTGTCGAATTCAATGTCGCCGCCGTCCTGCGCCACGGCCGGCCGGACGCGGGTATCAAGCAGATCCTTGATCTCAGCGACGATCTGGCCCAACTCGCCTTCGTAGACGATTTCGGTCTTGGTTTCGGTTTCGGTCAGGATCGGCTGACCCGAGGCATAGAAGTCCATGATCGCGGCCAGGATCGGCGGCTTCAGTTCTGCCCAGATCTTCGAGGATTCCGGGTCGCGGCGAACCGTCAGGAAGTCGCTGCCGAAAAACAGCGCCGATACGCCGTCGATGCCGAACAAAGCCTGGGCGAGCGGCGACACTGCGCCCTCGTCCTTTGAGGCAAACTGTTTCGTACCCGTTTCCAGCACGATCTTGCCGGGCAGGAACTTGATGACGTCAGGATTGGGCGTGGCTTCGGTCTGGATAAACATGGGCTGTAAATGGGCGCAGATGCTCAAATTGGCAAGGGGTTTGTAACGCCCCTTGCGCAAGTCACAGCTTTACGACCCATTCCCTGAGCAAGGCATTGACGATGGTCAGCTTGGCAAAGCTCCAGCCGCCCGTCGTCATATCCTGCATCATCTGACGCAGCGGCTCGACCAAGGCGCCATTTTCCGCCTCCCAGCTTTCGGCAATGGCGCGCGGACTTTCGTCGCTCTTCATGCGCGCCATCATGGCATTGACCACCGCCTTCTGCTCGGCGCGGACGTCTTCGATCAGGCGGCGTGTCGCCATGCGGTCCCACGGATCGGCGCTGGACATCTGGCCCGCCGCTTCCGCCAGCTTCTCGAAGCCGAAACGTTCGCCGGTCAGGAACCACAGCTCGGCCGTCTTGGTCAGGTCCTTCCTGTGATCCGTCGCCAGTTCGATGATTTCGGGCGCCCGGCGCATAAAGGCCAAACGCGCAATCCGGCGCGCCAGTTCCTCAGGCGCGCCCAGACCGGTCAGGGCCGTCACGCGGGCTTCGATATTGCCGCGTGTCGTATCGTTGAGCATCGCCGGATCAAGACCCGTCAGTGCCTGAACACCTTCGCCATAGGGTGCGATCATCGTCTTGAGGTCGTGTGGCACCTGCGCAAAGCGACGTGCCGTCCAGTAGGTCTGCCGGCGCAGGAAGCGCGCCAGTTCCTGATAAAGCGCAGTCTGGGCCGCGGCCGGGGCATGATTATCGAGCGCATCGATTGCACGCCACAGGCCGCTGACGTCATAGAGCCGGCGCGTCGCTTCAAAAGCCAGGACCAGCGCACCCGTATCGACGCCGGCCCCGCGCGTCACGCGCTCGGCAAAGCTTGGACCCGCCATGTTGACGATGCGGTTGGCCAGCACGGTAGAGACGATTTCGCGATAGAGACGGTGTTTGCGGATGGCGTCTCGCTGGCCATGCAGCGCTTCCGGGAAGTAGTCGATGGCGATGTCGAACAGGCCGTCGTCATCGGGCGCGGTGCTAGCGACGATATCGTCGAACAGGACGATCTTGCCGTAGGCGGTCGTAACAGCCAGTTCCGGACGATAAAGCCCCTTGCCTTCGATCTTCCGCGCTTCCATGGCTGCGTTGGACGGCAGGCCTTCGACCTTGCGGTTCAGCTTGCCGGCTTTTTCGAGCGACGTCATGAAGGCCTGGATAGCGGGATTGTCTTCCCGCGCCGTGGCTTCCTGAAGCGACAAGGCCAGGGTCTGGTCGTAGTTGTGACGCAGGACGTGTTGCGCCACATCGTTGGTCATCTCAGACAGCAGTTTATCGCGGGCTTCCAAAGTCATCTGGCCCGAGGCCACCAACTGCCCCACCAGAATCTTGATATTGACCTCGTGGTCGGAACAATCGACGCCGGCGGAATTGTCGATGGCATCGGTGTTCAGGCGGATGCCGCGTTCGGCACAGGCAATGCGTCCGGCCTGGGTCATGCCGAGATTGGCGCCTTCGCCGATAACGGCGGCGCGGATCTCGGTACTGTCGACGCGGACGGCATCATTGGCCTTGTCACCGACATCGAGATGCGATTGCGCCGGGGCTTTGACGTAGGTGCCGATCCCGCCGAAATAGAGCAGATCGACGCGCATGCGCAGGATGGCCTGCATCAGGTCGAACGGCGACACCTCATTGGCGTCTATGTCCAGCAGGGTCTTGATTTCCGGCGACAGCGGGATCGACTTCTGGCTGCGCGGGAAAACACCGCCGCCCTTGGAAATCAGTTCCTTGTTGTAATCCTGCCAGCTCGAGCGCGGCAGGGCGAACATGCGCTCGCGTTCCTTATGCGAAACGGCCGGGTCGGGATTAGGGTCGATAAAGATGTCGCGGTGGTCGAAGGCCGCCACCAGCAGGGTCTTGTCCGACAGCAGCAGGCCATTGCCGAAAACATCGCCCGACATGTCGCCGACGCCGGCACAGGTGAACAGTTGCGACTGGATATCCTTGCCGGCCTCACGGAAGTGGCGCTTGACCGCTTCCCAGGCGCCGCGTGCGGTAATGCCCATGGCCTTATGGTCGTAGCCGACCGAACCGCCCGAGGCGAAAGCGTCACCCAGCCAGAAGCCGTAGTCGGCCGAGACGCTGTTGGCGATGTCGGAGAAGGTCGCCGTGCCCTTGTCGGCGGCGACGACCAGATAGGGGTCCGGCGCATCCCAGCAGACAACGTCCTTCGGCGGAACGGTCTTGCCCGCGGCATCGATATTGTCGGTCAGATCCAGAAGGCCGCTGAGGAAGACCTTATAGGCCTTGATCGCCTCTTCGCGGATGGCGTCAGGCGTCCCGCCCTTGGGCAGGCGCTTCGGGAAGAAGCCGCCCTTGGAGCCGACCGGGACGATGACCGCGTTCTTGACCTGCTGTGCCTTGACCAGGCCCAGGACTTCGGTTCGGAAATCGTCCTTGCGGTCGGACCAGCGCAGGCCTCCGCGCGCAACCGGGCCAAAGCGGCAGTGGACGCCTTCGACGCGCGGCGACCAGACGAAGATTTCGCGATAGGGCTTGGGCTCGGGCAGGTCGGCCAGTTCGCGGCTGGCGATCTTGAACGAGATGTAGCGCTTGTCCTGGAAATAGTTGGTGCGCTGGATGGATCGCACCAAGGCGGAGAGACGGCGCAGGACGCGGTCGTGGTCGAGGCTGATGACCTTTTGCAGCAGTTGCTCGATTTGCGTGACCGCCTCGGCGACCTTGGGTTCGCGGTCAGCGACAGCATCACCCGGCGCGAACTTCAGCGTAAACAGATCGATCAGCGCCGAGGTCACAGCTGGATTGTCGCGCAGAGCCTGCTGCTGGACATCGGCGGCGGGATCGAGGCCGGATTGTGTGCGATAGCGGCTGAGCGCGCGGACCAGGGCGACTTCACGCCACGAATGACCACTGAGCGCCAAGGCGTTGAAGCCGTCGTTTTCTGTCCGGCCCCGCGACAGGGCCAGCAGGGTCTGTTCGAAATCGTCGCGGAAGGCGGCAAAACCGGCATGGCTTTCCGGCAGCTCGATGATGAATTCGTGGACCCAGAGGCTGCCGACATCCATCGAGCGGACATTGTAGCCGTATTCCTCAAGCGTCTTGCAGCCCATATTGTCGAGGACCGGCAGGATGTCCGACAAGGGAATGGCGCGGTCGCCGCGCGTATACAGCTTGAAACAGAAAACGCCTTCGGAATCTTCGAGACGCTGATAAGCCCTTACATCAACGGGATTGCCGTCGCTGAGGCGGCTCAGGTGGCCGATATCGCGCACAGCTTCGGAAATCTCATAGCGATCGCGATAACCGGCCGGGATGGCCTGCGCCCAAACCATCCAATCGGTGGCTTCGTCGATCGCCGGCAGGGTGGCCATAAAGCCATCGTCGTGGACCAGGGCGTCGAGCTTCTGCGGCCATGAGCGGACGATGTTTTCGATATCGGCTTCGACGTCGCTGATGTCCGGGTCAAAATGGTCGCCCGGCGTCACACCGATAATATAGTGGACGCACGACAGAAGCGATTCCGAGATATACGGGTAGGACGCCGAAACGCGGCCACAATAGGCGCGGGCCAGGATCTCGCCAGCTTGCTTCTGCATCTGCGACTGATAGAGTTCACGCGGCACATAGAGCAGGACCGAGATAAAGCGGTCGAAGGTGTCGTTGCGCGTAAACAAACGCACGCGCGGCCGGTCGGACAGATGCAGGATGCCACGCGCAATGCGCAGCAGATCGGCCTCCGCCATCTGAAACAGCTCATCGCGCGGATAGGTCTCGATGATGTTCTTGAGCCGCTTTTCGTTGTGGCCGCCGTGGAGACCGATCGTCTTGGCCTGTTCCAGCACGCGCTCGGCTTTGCGACGGATCAACGGCACCTCAAAGACCGGGCGGTCATAGGCTTCGGCAGTGAACAGGCCGACAAAGCGGACCTCGCCGGAGGGCTTGCCGTCTGGGCCGTAACGCTTGATGCCGATATAGTCCATATAGACGCGGCGGTGGACGCGCGACTTGATATTGGCCTTGGCGACCGTCACCGGCTCGGACAACACAAGCTGGTCGAGGACCTGCTGGGTCAGAACGGCCGGTTCGCTGGAGCGGCGCAGGACGCCGCGCCTGGCATCGCGCAGGATACCGAAACCTTCCTGAAGCTGGTTCAGCGGTTCTTCACGGGCATAGGCGCCATCGCCGCTGCGCGGATACTGATAGCCGCGCGCCCCGATAAAGACGAAGCGGTTCTCATCGATCCATTTCAGAAAGGCGATGTCTTCTTCCAGCAGGGCCGGATCTATCTGCACGGCCGTATTGCCACGCAACGATTCCAGATCGGCAATCTCTTCGGCCAGTAGGCGCTGCATACGCGGGAAATCGAGCACGGCCAGTTTGAGATCGTTTAGGCTCTCGTCGAGGCCGGCCAGAACGGCGGCGTGCTTTTCCGGATTGAGGCGCTCGATAAAGACCAGCATCAGCGATTCCGCCATCTGACCGTCTCGGTCCTGACGCACACCTGACGCATCACGCCCGACCTTGACGACCGGGTGGAACATGGAACGGACCGATACACCCTGTTCGATGAGCTCGCCCATGACGGTTTCGACAATGAAGGGCTGGTCGGCCTGGACAATTTCGACGACGTCGTAGGCCGTCGCTTCGCCCTTGGCGCCGGTGAATGGCCGGATGCGGCGCAGCGTCTGGTTCACATTGCCGCGCTCGGCCGCGTAGGCCCAGAAGCCGGCGATCGCCTGGTTGAGGTCGGCCGTCGACAGGTCGGGCAGTTCATCGAGTTCCAGGTCCTCCAGGATCTGGTTGAGATAGGCTGTCTCGAAACTCGCCAGGCTCTTGCCATCCTTGTGTACCGCGGCGGCAAATGCGGAAATCAGTGCCTCGCGCTCGGCGCCGGCAATGTGCGAGATGTCATCCATGTGACTGCCCTATTGGTTTGCTGGGTAATGGTCACGTTATGCCAGACCCGTGCCCTGTTTGATGTCACTCTCGCGTTATTTGTTTAACAAATGCTAAGATCGTTTGCGCAGCCATTAAGTTACCGACGTTACGAGTCTTGCCGGATAAAATCGACCGCGGCGAGACTCTATTTTAAACTTTTTGAGGCAGGATAAGGTCTTATGATCGAACCTGTACTCGCCCTCATTGTCTGGTCCATGGTGATGCTGGTCTGGCTTTACGCCCGCCGGCTGCCGTCACTGTTGCGCTATGCCGTCACCGAAGAGCGGCTGGAGACTGGTGAGGCCGTGCGCCGCTTGCCCGCCAGTGTGCAGTGGCCTGCTGACAACTATAACAACCTTATGGAACAGCCGACCCTGTTCTATGCACTCTGTATCGCGATCTACGCCACGGGCAAGACTAGCTTCGACGTCGAATATCTGGCGTGGCTCTATGTTGCCCTGCGTATCCTGCATTCGCTGGTTCAGGCGACGGTCAACATCACCGTCATCCGCTTCGGCCTGTTCATCGCCAGTTCTGGCGTACTGTGTCTGCTGAGCCTGGCCGCGATGCGGCTGGTATTCGATTTCTAAAGCATTGCCGGGTGGCTGAGGGCCATAGGGTCTCTTGGCTGTACGACCAAGCTATCGCCCTTAACTACCCGACCTTTTTTATTCAGCCGGTGGCGAGCCGGTAATCTGGCCGACCGGTTCCGCGCTGAGCCAGCGATAGCTGACCCCGCCGACAATGCCGCCGGCAATAGGTGCGATCCAGAAAAGCCACAGTTGCTGCAGAGCCCATCCGCCGGCAAACAACGCTACGCCCGTGCTGCGCGCCGGGTTTACCGACGTGTTCGTGGCATCGATGCTGATGAGGTGAATGAGCGTCAGGCCAAGCCCGATGGCCAGCGGCGCAAAGCCTGCGGGCGCCTTGCCGTGCGTTGCGCCCATGATGATGAACAGAAAAACGGCCGTAAGCACGAATTCAACCACCAGGCAGGCAAGCAGTGAATAGTGTCCCGGGGAGTGTTCGCCATAACCGTTCGACGCAAAGCCTGCTGTGACATCAAAGCCGGCCTTACCCGTTGCGATGACATAGAGGACGGCGCCCCCAATCAGGCCGCCGATGACCTGGGCAATAACATACGGGATGATCTCCTTGGCCGGAAAGCGACCGCCGGCTGCCAGACCCACGGTAACGGCCGGATTAAGGTGGCAGCCTGAGATATGACCAATGGCATAGGCCATGGTGACGACTGTGAGGCCAAAGGCAAGCGAAACACCGAGATATCCGATCCCAACGTCCGGCAAACCTGCGGCGATGACCGCGCTTCCGCACCCTCCAAAGGTCAGCCAAAACGTGCCGATCGCCTCTGCCGAATATTTCTTGATGTTCATAGCCAACCTCTCAAAGATGTCGCCGTTAACCACGGACGATCAATCTTATAGCGCGTGAAGATTGAAAAGCGCAATATTGCGCCTCAGGGTCGGCTGTACGCGCAATCCGGTTGCGACAAGGATAATGGGAACGCCGTGGTCGCGCACGCCTATGGCGTAAACGGCACGATGCGATACATGCGCAGCACGTGCTTGATGCGGCCAGCTTCTGTCCCGGCGCGCTTACCTGCACCGACATAGAGATCGGCGCGGACCCTGCCCTTGATCGCCCCACCCGTATCAAGCGCGGCGACGACTCGCTGATAGATCGGGAAGGCCCCCGTCAGGGTGCCGGCATTGGCATCGATCCAGTACAGATCGCCCATGGCGTGGTGCGCCGGGTCGACCGCAATGGCTGAGCCCGGCGGCAACGGAATCCCAGCGGCGCCATTCGGTTCGGTCTGAGTGGGATTTATGACGAAGAAGGCGTAGCGCGGATTGGCATTCATCACGTCCTGCGCTTCCGGTCCGCGATGGGCGGCCAGCCAGGCGTGGATATTGTCACCCGAGGTTTCGTTCTTGGCCAGCAGGCCGCGTTCGACCATGATCTTGGCGATGCCGACGAAGGGCCGGCCATTGTCAGCGGCATAGGCAGCATAGACGCGCTTGCCGTCCGGCATGTCGAGAAAGCCCGAGCCCTGGAGCTGCATGAAGAAATAGTCTTCCGGCCGCATGTAGTAGTTTGTCGTCACCGGCATCTGTTCGATTTCAGCGCGGCTGTAATAGGCGACATAGGTGTCATCCACCTTGCGCGCCGCGATCTTCGTGGCGGTCTGCGCCGGGGTGAGTTGTGAACCCGTAACAGTCTCCAGGTCCGCCGGACGCGGGCGTACGGGCTGCGAGAATTCTTCCGTTGCCGTGTAACTGGCTGGATAGTCCGGCACGAAATAACCTGTGAGGGTCCCCTGCCCGTCCAGCGGTTCGACCTTCATATTGTGGTCGAGGAAGGTCTTGATCTCTTCGGGCGAATTGAAGTCGCGGCCAGCAATCGCCTGGCAAAGGTTGGCGTACTGGCGGCCCTTCTTGTAGGTGCAGGTGCTGCGCAGGGCTTCGAGCGCGATAAAGGCATCGCTTGTTTCCCAGCCGGCCAGCTCCGACAGGCGCTGTCCGACAGGAACCGGATTCGGTCCTGTTGACGGTTGCACCGGCGGCTGGGTCGGCGGTGTGACGGGAGGCGTTATGACCGGCGGCGGCGTGCGTTCGGCACAGGCGGCCACGAACAAAGTCATGGCCAGGACGGCCAGAGTTTTGAATTTCAAGCCGCCCAAGATCGTCTCCCCCGCTTTTATTATGCTTTTGCCGCTTCGACGCGCGCCAGCAGCCACGGATTGGCCGGCGACTTAAGGCCCTTCTGGAAGGTCCAGTATTCAGCGGTACGGCGATAGGTCTTTTCCGGCTTGGCGTCAGCGTCCGTCGCTTCGGCTTCATAGAGCAGCTCGGACAGGAAGCGGACGCGGATTTGGGCGATGTCGTCCTTGAAATCGATGACGTCGATATCGGCCTTGGGCGTTTCGACGAAGCTCAGGCGAGTCGTTACAGCTGCACCTTCGCGCGCTTCAACCGCCTTGGCGAAACTGCCGTAGACCGTCTCGGTGAGGCGGTCTTTTACCGTATCCAGTTCGCCGCGATGAAAGGCCAGTACAACCTGTTCATAGGTTTCGCGCGCCTTTTCAACGAAGTTGATTTCGTTGAAATTGACGTCCCGGGATTTCAGCACATCAAGGTTCGGAAACTTCGGCGGTTCAGCCGGGCGTTCCAGTTGAAGCTTGCCGTCGACATCGTCACCGGTCTTGGCCAGCACCTTGTCTTCGACGCGAAAGCCGACTTTCCGGCCCAGCACGCTATACAGCTGTACCAGGATGATGACGGCCACGATGGCGAAGATAACAAGGACGACAATATTATTCACAGCACGAATCTCTGATTTTGTTCGGAAAACGCTTACAAGGGGCACGGCTGTCGCAGGCATATATGGATTGCCCGCGAACCTCAACTATATAGGATAAGTTTCGCTCAATGGAACTGTTCGTTTCATTGCGTAAATTTTTCTTATCTGGTACGGGCCTTTCCCACATCAATACGTGGCATGGCGAATGACCGCGTGACCACCCGGAGTTATTTCATCTATGTCCGACCTGCCCGAGGCCCTGCCTGAACAACCGCCCGCGCCGAACATGACCGTTCTGGCCCAGTTCATCCGCGATTTTTCGTTCGAGAATCCGCGCGCGCCGCAGTCGCTGCGCATGGAATCGCGTCCGGAAGTGGATCTCGGCGTCGAAATGAGCGCCAAGGGCCGCAATGACGGTCTGTTCGAAGTCGACCTGAAGCTGTCGGTCAAGGCTTCGACCCCGGACGGCGCCATGTTCGCCATCGAGTTGGTCTATGGTGGCCTGTTCCAGCTGGGTAATATCCCCGAGCAGATGGTCGAGCCGACCCTGCTGGTCGAATGCCCGCGCTATCTTTTCCCGTTCGCGCGCCGCATCATTGCCGACGTCTCGGCCGACGGTGGTTTCACACCGCCCTTCTTCCTCGATCCGATCGATTTCGGCGCCCTGTATGTGCAACAGCGCAACAATGTGTTGGCACAGCAGCAGACCGCAGGTCAGGCGTAAAAAAACGAATGGGGTTTGGGGCCTGAGGCCCCAAGACTTCTATCCAATAAAAAAGCCCTGCCTGAAGGCGGGGCTTTCTTTATTGGAAATAAGGTTTTGTGGGGTCACGGACCCCACGCCCCACTCGTTTTCTTCCACCCGATCAGCACCGGCATCACCACCAGCGACCACAGATCGATGCCCGCATGGATCGCCACGGCCAGCCAGATATTGCCGCTGTAGAGATAAACGAAACCCAGGACCGCTCCGACAATCGTCGTCATCACGATCCCGGATACACCCTGATAGATATGGCCGAGGCCAAAGATCAGCACCGCCAGCCAAAAAGCCTGTCCGCCATCGCCCACCAGCGGCAGCAATAACAATGGTAAGGCCAGGCGGAAAAACAGCTCTTCGGACAGGCCAGCGTTCAGAGACACCAGAAATCCCCAGCCGCGCTCCCTGCCCGTCTGCGGCAACAAAGCCCCCAAGGCGCCGTTCGGCATCTCCGCTCCGGATTCAACGATGCGCTTCATCTGCCAGCCGCCCATCAGCGACGCCAGGCAGATGACAAAGACCCACAGTGCAATCACGCCATAGATAAATTCCGGCCGCACGCCCGACAGTACCGAGCGCACGACTTCGGCGCCGAACACTTCGGGCACAGTCACCAGTGCATCGGTCCGCCTGAGCAGGATCAATGTCACCACCGCCCCACCGGAAAACAGGATCAGCGACCGTACAAGGCCCGAACGATAAAACGCTACCCGGTCGATCACCTGGTCGGCTTGCAACGCCTTGAATCGTCCGATGCTGAGCCACGCATTGATCGCGAAAGCTGCCAGCAGCAGGACTAGGAGGGCGATGTTTATTTCCAGAGGGTTTTCTCTTTGAGATACTTCTGCACGAAAGCCGTATGCGCGGCTGCCTCACATGCAGTGATGCGCGACGCCAGCGGACGCGGGCGTGGGCCATAGGATGTAAACGCCGCGATATTGATCGCATTGGTGCTGGCCGAGGCCATTTCGAGGTCGAGGCCCCGCTCCTTCCCGCCCAGCAATTCCAGATAGACACTGGCCAGCAAGCGGGCGTCGATAAGGGCGCCGTGGAGGTCGCGTTCGGCCAATGAGATGTTGAAGCGCTTACACAAGGCGTCCAGCGAATTGTGCATGCCCGGAAACTTGACGCGTGCCAGGGCCAGCGTATCGATCCACTGATCATCCGGCGGGCAGACCCGCGCCATGCGCTCGAGTTCCATATTCACGAAGCCACGGTCAAACGCTGCGTTGTGAGCGATAATCTTGCGATCGCCGATGAACTCCATCATCTCTTCGCAGATCTGGGCGAACTTTGGCTTGCCCCTCACCTTTTCATTGGTGATGCCGTGGACACGGATGGCGTCCGGCTCGATTTCGCGTTCCGGGTCGATATATTGGTGATAGGTCCGCCCGGTCGGCAGAAGGTCTTCGATCTCGATGCAGCCGATTTCGATCAGGCGATGTCCCTTGCGCGGATCAATGCCTGTGGTTTCAGTATCGAGAACGATTTCAGTAGCCATGGACGTTTATGTATTTGATCCGGAGTCCAGATCAAGAGGCATTCGTTTGTGAAACGAAGCGGTGCACAAGCGCGCGCACCTCTGCACGACAGGCATCCAGACTCTGCGACGTGTCGATAATGAAATGCGCGCGTTGGCGTTTTTCGGCGTCCGGTATCTGCCTGCTGAGGATCGCGGCGAACTTTTCCTCGGTCATGCCCGGCCGCGCCATGACGCGCTGGCGCTGTATATCTGCCGGCGCCGACACCACCAGGACGTAGTCAAGATGGCTTTCCGCCCCGGTTTCAAAGAGGAGAGGGATATCGGAGACGACCAGATCCGCGCCGTGTCTTTCCTGTGCGTCCAGAAAAGTCTTGCGGTCATCGACGGTCAGCGGGTGAACAATGGCATTCAACCGATCGAAACCGTTCTCCGCCGTCTTCAGCGCGGCCGAAAGCTTGACGCGATCTACGACTGTGTCGCTCAGGATGTCGCCAAACGCTTCGGTAAGCTGGGATTTCAGGGCCGGGGAGGTTGCGTAGAGCCGATGGACGGCCTCATCGGCATCCCACACAGGCACGCCTTCATCGCGAAACATCTGCGCGATGGTCGACTTACCCATGCCGATGGAGCCGGTGAGGCCCAGTCTGATCATTTTTCACCCAGATATTCGAGCGCCAGGCCGCGAATGTCGAATGCGCCGTCAGGAAGCTGGCCATAGAAGGCTTCGAAGCTCGGCCGCGCCTGTTCGATCAGCATGCCCAGGCCATCGACCGTTTTCAGACCACGCTCTTCGGCGGCCTTGAGCCAGTTGGTCTTCAGCGGCCGGTAGGTCATGTCCATGATCGTCGCATTGTCGTCCAGCGCATCGAACAAGGGCAGGGGGCCGCCCGACGCGGCATTGATGACGGCCACGGCGCCGGTGAAGGCACGATCGACGTCGGTCAGTTCAAAGGCGGTGACTTTCTGGCGGAAGGAGATCGTCTTTTCCTTACCTGTCAGGTGAATGTGCGCCTGGTCGGTGTGGAAGGCGAAGACCAGTTCTTCTGCACGGGCCAGGGTCCTGTTGACGATGCGCACTTCGGGGCTGCCGGCTTCCAGCATGGCGGCAACGGCTGCGCGTGAAGCCCCGCCGGCGCCCATAATGACGACAGGACCGGATTTCAGATCACAATCTGGCGCCTGAAGTTCGAAAGCACGGATCAGACCGTAGCCATCGGTGCTTTGGGCGTGGACATAGCCTTCATCGTCGAAGGTCAGGACATTGGCCGAACCGCAATGGCGTGCGCTTTCGGCGACTGTGTCGGCGAGGGCCAAGGCCTGGGCCTTGAAGGGGGCGGTGATGTTCAGGCCCTTGATGCCATTTGTGCGGCACGACAGGATCAGGCGTTCGAAAGCGTGTTCGTCCTTGGGTCCGAAAGCGGCATAGACGCCGTTCATCTTCATGGTGCGCAGCCAGGCATTGTGCAGAAACGGGCTCATTGAGTGGTGAACCGGCTGGCCGACGATGGCGGCGACCTTGGCCGCGCCTGTGGGGAGGGTATCGATCATGGGTTCAGCACCTTCAGTTGGCGGAGTTTGCCCAACAGGGGCAGGAGAGGGAGGCCGAGTACGGTGAAATAGTCGCCGCGGATGCTGTCGAACAGTTGCACGCCCAGGCCTTCGAGCATGTAGTTGCCGACAGTCGACAGCAGCTTTTCGCCGGCTTCTTCGAGGTAGCGGTCGATAAAGGCATCGGTGAGGGGGCGGACCGTCATTTCGGCGGTTTCGACGCCGGACCAGATCAGCTGGCCGTTTTCGCACAGGGCCATGCCGGCGTGAAGATAATGGGTCTTGCCACTCATGCGCTTAAGGAGGTCGCGGGCGGCATCCATGTCGGGTGACTTGCTGATCAGGTCGTTGTCGAGTTGCAGGACCTGATCTCCTCCCAAAACCATTCCGGGGTTGGCAAGTGCGATCTGCTGGGCCTTGGCTTCGGCCAGGCGCATCGCGATGGCCTTGGGCGTAAAGCCACGCAGCAGGCATTCGTCCTTGATCTGGTCTTCGTCGACCGTCGAAGGGATTTTGATGAAGGGGATGCCGGCATTGCTGAGGAGCATGGCGCGGGAGGCGGAGCCGGAGGCAAGGATCAAGGTCATTTAGATTATGCAGGGGTCCCAAAGAACGAAGCTTGGCCCCTGCACCCCATAACGCGACAGTGTTGAGTTGGATCAATAATAAAAGCCGGGCCCTTTTAGCCCGGCTTTTATTATTGAAGCAATTCATCACTTAAGACTTTTGGGGTGCAGCCCCCCCCGCCCCTGCGTCTGATCTAAATACCGCCCAGGCGCCCGGTCCGCTTCTCATTCAACAGGCTGATAATATTCGCCGCGGTTTCTTCCACAGACCGCCGCGTCACATCGATTACCGGCCATTCCTTGCGCTCGAAAAACCGCCGGGCGGCGATGATTTCCTGCCGCACGGCTTCCTGGTCGGTGTAGGTCGAGGGCCGGTCGTCATTATTCAGCGTCAGTAAGCGGTTGCGGCGGATCTGGATCAGCCGCTCGGGCGAGGCAATCAGGCCAACGATCAGCGGATCGTTGAGATTTTCGAATTCTTCCGACGGGTCGCGGCCAGGCACGAGCGGGACGTTCGCCGCCTTGATGCCACGGTGCGCCAGATAGATGCAGGTCGGGGTCTTCGAAGTCCGCGACACACCGACCAGCACGACATCGGCCTGGCGCAGCTTATCGGCCATAGCGCCATCATCGTGAGCAATGGCGTAGTTCAGCGCTTCGATGCGTTCGAAATACTCGTTATCGAGATTGTGCTGGGCGCCGACGCGCTTCGACACCGAAGCGCCGAGATGTCGCGAGAAGGCGACGACCAGGGGGTCCAGCACACCGATGGCCGGAATATCGAGCTCACGGCAGCGCATTTCCAGGGTTGTCCGCAACTCGGCGTCGACGATTGTGTGCAGGACAATGCCTGGAAAACTTTCGATTTCCAGCATGGCGCGGTCGAGCTGCTTTTCGGAGCGGATCAACACATAGATATGTTCGATCGGCAGGATGCCTTCGAAACGCGCGGCTGCGGCTTTGGCCAAAGCGTTCAACGTTTCACCGGTCGAGTCCGATATCAGGTGAACGTGGAAATAGGTGCCGATACGGCCGGCGGTCAGGGTGTTGGCGGTTTCGGACATGAGGAGCCTTTGTACCGGGGTGCGGGGTCTCGACCCCACGAACCTGCTTTTATCTTTCCCTGCCTTTCACCCGCAAGGGGTGAAAGCAGGAAAGATTGATGAAGCCTTGGGGCCCAAGAAGCGTTTCTGGCCTCAAACCCCGTTCAAAAAGAATCCTGTGCATCGAATCCGTGGACAATCCCGTACAGTTTAGGTGCAACTGTCAGGAGAATTTCAAGAACGCTGTTCCCCTGTGATTAGAGGTGGAAAACAGTCACATTTATCCCAAATCCGCCCAAATGGTTAATGATGTATGAATGTGTGACGGTTTCATGTGAATGGCTTAACACTTTATTAACCATTCACACCCAACTGGGAAAATCTCTTTACGAAGTTTTAACTATAGTTAGCATTTGGTTAACTATCCCAGCTTCCCACAGGCTGTGGACAGGCTTTTTCCAGAACGGGACGAATTGTGAAGAAGCCGGGAAAACCGCAAAGCCTGCGGCGATTTTCCACGCCATCCACCCTACTAAAAACCTCTACTTCCTCTTTCTTCTTACTAGAGGGTTCTCTAAGAGGGAGCTTCATTTTGTACCGGGATTGACTCCATGACCCTTCCTCAGGCATCCATACTCCGGGTTCTCGCCGGTGAGACCGTTAGCCCTACACCGGTATGGTTCATGCGTCAGGCCGGGCGCTACCTGCCGGAATACCGTGAGCTTCGCGCCTCGACTTCGGGCTTCGTCGATTTTTGTCTGAACCCGGAAAAATCAGCCGAAGCGACGCTGCAGCCCATCCGCCGGTTCGGCTTTGATGCAGCCATACTTTTCTCTGATATCCTGATGATTCCGCTGGCGCTTGGTCAGGACCTGACCTTTGCTGTCGGGGAGGGGCCGATCCTCGGAGAACTGCCCGACACCGCACTCATGCGCGACAAAGCTCAGGCTGCTGGCGAGGCCCTCAGGAACGTCGGAGAGACTGTGGGGCGGGTACGCAGCGCCCTGGGTCCAGAAACAACGTTGATCGGCTTCTGCGGCGGCCCCTGGACCGTCATGACCTATATGCTGAACGGCAAGAAGGCCCACGATCGCAGCCTCATCCGCAGTTTCGTCTATGAGCAACCGGAAAAGGTCGCAGACCTCCTCGATATCGTCATCGAAGCCTCCGCCCATTATCTCAAGATGCAGGCGGATGCCGGAGCACAAGTCCTGAAGATCTTTGAAAGCTGGGCAGAAGGTTTCCCCGATCCCTATTTCGACCAACTGGTTATCCAGCCGCATATCCGCCTGATCCAACGCGTCCGCGACCTGGGCGTAACCCTGCCGATCATAGGCTTTCCGAGGGGAGCCGAGGCCCGCTGCCAGAGCTATCTCGATGTCGTCCCGGTCGATGCCCTGGCATTGGGCACAGCGACACCCCTTTCGCTTGGCAAACAGCTTCAGGCGCAAAAGCCAATCCAGGGCGCGCTCGATCCCGTGGCCTTGCGTTCCGGCGGCGCGGCATTGGACGCACAGGTCGACGGAATTCTCGAAGCCTGGGGGCAGGGGCCCTTGATCTTCAATCTGGGCCACGGCATTTTCCCGGACACGCCCATCGCACATGTCGAACAGGCGCTGAAACGGATCAGAGGCTGATGAAACGCATTGCCGTCTTGCTGTTCAATCTTGGCGGGCCGAAAAACCCGGAAGACGTCAAGCCGTTTCTCTACAACCTGTTTCGCGACAAACGCATTATCGATTTGCCGTTCGGCATCCGTCAGGGCGTTGCCTCGATGATCGCCAGCCGGCGGGCGCCCGAAGCGCGCAAGAACTATGCGCATATGGGCGGCGGGTCCCCGATCCTGCGCGAGACTGAGGCGCAAGCCAACGCGTTGGAAGCCTATATCAACAGCCACACCAGGGGCCTCGAGACCCGGGTATTTGTCGGCATGCGCTACTGGCATCCATTCGTGGAGCAGGCGGCGGCCGATATCGCTGCCTGGCGCCCGGATGAGGTGGTCCTGCTGCCTCTCTATCCGCAGTTCTCGTCGACCACGACCCTGAGTGCTGTTGAGGCTTTCAAGAAGGCATACAAGGGTTCGGCGAAGGTCACCGAGGTCTGCTGCTATTCGCACAATGATCATTTCATCAAGGCACACGCTGACCTGATCCGGACGAAGCTGAAAGCCGTCAAGGATCGCAAGGACTATCGGCTGTTGTTCTCGGCGCATGGCCTGCCGGAAAAGATCGTCAAACAGGGTGACCCTTATCAGTCGCAGGTCGAAGCCACGGTTGCGCGCGTTATGACTATGCTGGACATGCCGGTCGAGCACATCATTTGCTACCAAAGCCGCGTCGGACCGTTGAAGTGGATCGGGCCGTCGACCGACGAAACCATCCGTCAGGCGGGGAGGGACGGCAAGAATGTCATCGTCGTGCCGATCGCCTTTGTCTCCGAGCATATCGAGACCCTGGTCGAACTGGACATGGAATATGGCCATCTGGCGAAGGACGCCGGCATTGCCGATTACATCCGTATCCCCGCGTTGGGTGTGGATGAAAACTATATCAAGGCCCTCAACGACGAGGTGCTGAAAGCCGTCGGGTCTTCCGAAGCGGTGATGGGCGATCATGATTGCGATTCCTGCCATCGCTTCTGTCCGAAGAGGAGGGCAGGGTAATGAACTGGTATGATCTGGCACGCGGGCTGCACATTCTTGCGGTGATCGCATGGATGGCGGGGCTTCTTTATCTGCCGCGCCTGTTTGTCTATCACGTCCAGAACGCCGAGAAGCCGGATGTCGTTAGCGTGTTCGCGGTGATGGAGCGCAATCTGCTCAAAATCATCATGAACCCGGCGATGATTGCCGCCTGGGTGTTCGGGGTGTGGTTGCTCTATCTGCGCTTTTCGCCTGATTGGTCGGTGGCGATGAAGCAGCCGTGGTTGCATGTCAAGCTTCTGGGGGTTGTGCTGATGACTGGTTATCACCACTTCCTACTGGCACGTTTCAAGAAGCTTCAAGCCGGTCAGCCGGCCGGCAGCGAGAAGTTCTGGCGCCGAATCAATGAGGTGCCCTTCTTGCTGGCGATTGTTATTGTGACGGCGGTGACGCTGGAGTACGGCGCAAGATAACTTATGGGGTGTGGGGTCTTGACCCCATAAACCTTTGTTCTTTTCTTAGCTCGGCCAAAAGGGCGGGCTAAGAAGAATAGAAGACTTGGGGCCGCAGGCCCCAAACCCACAAGTTTATCTTGACCGTTCCCACGGTAGGTGTATTTTCCCCTCGATTTTGCGCAGCTGCACTCTTCGCGCGCAATACACAAACACAAGGCGCCACGGTTCTCGTCGGATAGCCTCCCCACTAAATTTCATCGTCTTTTCAAACAGTTGTACGAAAAGGCATCAGGTTATTCGTCCCTCGCAGGTGTCATCACCTTGCGCGCGGTCGCATATCCTAAAGCATACGAAAGCAAGACCATGAGTGAAGATTCCGAAATCGAAGGTGTTGGCGAAGAACTGCTCGATACCGAAGCCGAAACGGAAACCGAGGATCAGGACGAAGAGGCCAGTGAAGGCTCCATGAAGGGCGAGAAAATGTCCCTTCAGACCCTGAAGGACAAATCGCCTACCGACCTACTCACCTTCGCCGAAACCCTCGGTGTCGAAAATGCCTCCAACCTGCGTAAGCAGGACATGATGTTCGCGGTCCTGAAGGCCCTGGCCGAAGAAGGCGTCGAAATCACCGGCTCTGGCGTCGTCGAAGTCCTCCAGGACGGCTTCGGCTTCCTGCGTTCGCCTGAAGCCAACTACCTGCCAGGTCCCGACGACATCTACGTTTCGCCCCAGCAAATCCGCCGTCACGGCCTGCGCACCGGCGATACTGTCGAAGGCCCGATCCGCAGCCCCCGCGAAGGCGAACGCTACTTCGCCCTGCTGAAAATCCAGACCATCAATTTCGAAGACCCCGAGACCATCCGTCACAAGGTCCACTTCGACAACCTGACGCCGCTCTACCCTGAACAGCGTCTGTGGATGGAAATCGAAGACCCGACCCTCAAAGACCGCTCCGGCCGCATCATCGACATCGTCGCGCCGCTCGGCAAGGGCCAGCGCTGTCTGATCGTCGCCCCGCCGCGCGTCGGTAAGACCGTAATGTTGCAGAACATTGCCAAGTCAGTCGCCGCCAACCACCCGGACTGCTACCTGATCGTTCTGCTCATCGACGAACGCCCCGAAGAAGTGACCGACATGCAGCGCACCGTGCGTGGCGAAGTCATCTCCTCGACCTTCGACGAGCCGGCCACCCGCCACGTCCAGGTCGCAGAAATGGTCATTGAAAAGGCCAAGCGCCTGGTTGAACACAAGCGCGATGTCGTCATCCTGCTCGACTCGATCACCCGTCTCGGCCGCGCCTACAACACGGTTGTGCCGTCGTCGGGCAAGGTCCTGACCGGTGGTGTTGACGCCAACGCTCTGCAGCGCCCCAAGCGCTTCTTCGGCGCCGCGCGGAACATCGAAGAGGGTGGCTCGCTGACCATCATCGCCACCGCGCTGATCGACACGGGCTCGCGTATGGACGAAGTCATCTTCGAAGAATTCAAGGGCACCGGTAACTCGGAAATCGTCCTTGACCGTAAGGTCGCGGACAAGCGCGTCTTCCCGGCCATGGATGTTCTCAAGTCCGGTACGCGTAAGGAAGAACTGCTCACCGAGAAGTCGAACCTGCAGAAGACCTACGTCCTGCGCCGTATCCTCAACCCGATGGGTGCCCAGGATGCAATCGAGTTCCTCAGCGACAAATTGCGCCAGACCAAGAACAACGCCGAGTTCTTCCAGTCGATGAACACGTAAGCGTTTTCGAACAACATAATTAACTCTTGCCAACCCGATATGACACCCTCATATCGGGTTGTCATCTTTCTGGAGCTCAACATGAAGTGCACGGTCAATGTCGAATGTACACCGCAAGAGGCCCGCGCGTTTCTGGGCTTGCCGGACGTTGAGCCGCTGAACGATTTTGTCGTCGAGCAGATGCGCCTGAAGGTCGAGCAGAACATGCAATCCATGCAGCCGGAAGAGATTATCAAGACTTGGTCGAGCCTGGGCATCACGGCTCAGGATCAGTTCTTCAAGCTGTTCCAGTCGGCGGCCAAGGCCAGCATGGGCTCGTTCGGAACGGGCAAGGATATCAAGTAAGGAGTGTTTCACGTGAAACACACCATCTTCGCCCTGGCGAGTGCGCAGGGCAGGGCAGGCGTGTCGATCATCCGCCTGTCCGGACCAGAAGCTCTTGCAACCGCACAAGCGTTGAGTGGCAAGACGTTCAAGCCGCGGTTTGCGACCTATACCGATCTGGTCCATGACGGTGAACTGCTCGACCAATGCGTCGCAATCTGGTTTCAAGGGCCGAACAGCTTTACCGGCGAAGATTGTGTCGAGTTTCATGTTCATGGGTCTCGCGCCATTATCGACCGGCTTTACAGTGTCCTCTTGTCCATGGGACTTACGCTGGCCGAACCGGGTGAATTCACGCGCCGGGCGCTGGAAAATCATAAGCTTGATCTAACCCAGGCAGAAGCTATTGCCGACCTGGTCGATGCTGAATCCGAAGCGCAACGCCGCCAGGCATTGACCCAGTTGGGCGGGGGCTTGCGCGCGCGCTACGAAGGCTGGCGGTCAGAGCTGATCGACCTTTTGGCGCGGCTTGAGGTCTATATCGACTTCCCGGATGAAGACTTGCCGGACGATCTCAGCCAGTCGATCTTGAAGCGCATTACGAGTTTGGAAGCGTCTTTGCGTGACGCCCTGGCTGATGAAAAGCGCGGTCGGCAAATCCGAGAAGGCTATCGTATCGTTATCCTTGGCGAGCCCAACGCCGGTAAGTCGAGCCTGTTTAACGTGCTGCTGAATACCGAGACAGCGATCGTCACACCGGTAGCGGGGACGACGCGTGATATTCTCGAGGCTCAGCTGCGCATCGGCCCTTATTCCGTTTTGCTCTACGACACAGCTGGTTTGCGCGAAACGGAAGAGATCGTGGAGCGCGAGGGTATTCGCCGGGCGCGTCAACGTGCCTCTGAAGCCGATCTTCGTATCTGGGTGATTGATAGCCAGAATCCCTCAGAGCCGGAACCTAAGCTATTAACAACTGGTGATTTTATCGTTTATAACAAGATGGATAACGGGAGTGTTTCACGTGAAACACGCCAGTTCGACGTCAGCACTGTAACGGGTGCGGGCTTAGATGCCCTTATCAAAGCGCTTGAGGCACATGTCGAAAGCGCCTTGTCGCTGCAAACATTCCCGGCCGCAACGCGCGATCGTCACCGCGCGCGATTGGCAGAGGCCCATGGGCATGTTCTGCACGCTTTGAATTCTCGTCTGCAGGTGCCGGAGCTAACGGCAGAAGACATCCGGATGGCGATTAACAGCTTCGAAGCGCTGTTTGGGCGTTATGATGTTGAGCAGGTTCTGGACGAAGTCTTCTCGTCCTTCTGCATCGGAAAGTGATCCGGTGTTTCACGTGAAACACCAATTGCAGAGTCGACCCCTCGGCCGTTGTCTGCTATAGGCACCGTCCATCTCCTGAGGACATTGATGACCGATTATTCGAACACGTTATGGGACGTGATCGTCGTTGGCGGCGGCCATGCCGGCTGCGAGGCCGCGACGGCCTCCGCGCGCATGGGAGCCAAGACCTTGCTGCTCACCCATCGCAAGG
Source organism: Asticcacaulis sp. P4_H10 (assembly GCF_056400965.1). Lineage (NCBI taxonomy): Bacteria > Pseudomonadati > Pseudomonadota > Alphaproteobacteria > Caulobacterales > Caulobacteraceae > Asticcacaulis > Asticcacaulis sp. P4_H10. The sequence continues at coordinate 142,489 of NZ_JBFUKH010000002.1, forward strand.
AAACCCTGGGCGAGATGTCCTGTAACCCCGCCATAGGTGGCCTGGGGAAGGGGCATCTGGTCCGCGAAATCGATGCTCTGGACGGCGTCATGGGCCGGATGGCAGATATCGGTGGCATCCAATACAAGGTCCTGAATAAGTCCAAAGGTCCGGCCGTGCGTGGTCCGCGCGCCCAGATCGATCGCAAACTGTACCGCGCAGCCATGCAGGCCGAATTGGCGCAGACCCCAAATCTCGATATCGCCGAAGCCGCCGTCGAAGATCTGATCCTGGAAACCGGCCGCGTTGTCGGTGTCTCCGACGCCAACGGCCAAAGCTACGAGGCGCGTGCCGTTGTCCTGACGACTGGCACCTTCCTGCGTGGTGTCATCCATATTGGCGAAAAGCGCATGTCCGCCGGTCGCTGGGGCGACCAACCCGCCAACGGGCTGGGCCAGCGTCTTTACGATCTTAAACTCGATATGGGCCGCCTGAAGACGGGTACGCCGGCGCGCCTCGATGGCAAGACGATCCAATGGGACCGTCTGGAACAGCAGGTTGGTGACGATCCGATCGAGCCTTTTTCCTATCTTACGGCGTCAATCGACCGCCCCCAGATTGCTTGCGGCATCACCTATACCAACGAAAAGACCCACGCGATCATCGCCGACCGTATCAAAGAATCTGCGGTTTACGGCGGGCATCTTTCGGGCCGCGGTCCGCGCTATTGCCCGTCGATCGAAGACAAGGTCGTCAAGTTCGCAGACAAGACCAGTCACCAGATATTCCTGGAACCGGAAGGTTATGACGATGACACCGTCTATCCGAACGGTATTTCGACCAGCGTGTCCGAAGCCACGCAGGAAGCTTTCCTGCGCACCATAGTGGGCCTGGAAGACGTGGTCATCAAGCGCTACGCCTACGCCATCGAATACGACTACGTCGATCCGCGTGAACTACATCCAACCCTTGAGCTGAAGCAGTTGCCGGGCTTGTTCCTGGCCGGGCAGATCAACGGCACCACTGGCTATGAAGAGGCGGGTGCTCAGGGGCTTATGGCCGGTATGAACGCCGCGGCGCAAGCCGGTGGTTATAGCCCTGTGATCCTTGGCCGCGACGAAGCCTATATAGGGGTGATGATCGACGATCTGGTGACGCGTGGCGTCACCGAACCTTATCGGATGTTCACCAGCCGGGCGGAGTTCCGCTTATCTCTGCGCGCCGACAATGCTGATCAGCGCTTAACGGATAAAGGCATTGCTAATCGCGTCGTTGGCAGCCACCGTGCGACAGCGTGGTCGGCAAAGCGAGATGCTCTGGCTGAGATTCGTAGCCGCGCGACCGAACTCGTTGCGACGCCGCGCGAGGCTTTGTCGCAGAATATTCAGGTCAATGGCGATGGCCAGCGACGCAATGTCGTACAGCTCATGGCCTATGACAGCTGCTCTCGCAGCAAGCTCGAAGCCCTGTGGCCGGAGATCGCCGCCTGGCCGGAAGCGCTTTATGAGCAAGTGGAAATCGATGCCCTCTATGCTGGCTATATGTCGCGCCAGAAGGCAGAGATCGAGTCCTTCCGTAAGGACGAGAACTTAAGCCTGCCTGAGGATGTCGACTACGCCACGGTGCCGGGGTTATCGAATGAAGCGCGCGAAAAGTTGTCGCGCATTCGGCCGCAAACCTTGGGGCAGGCGGGCCGTATCGAAGGCATGACGCAGGGCGCGCTGACCACCCTGCTGTTCTTTGTCCGCAATCGCGTGAAGAAGTCGGCCTGATGACAGACACACCCATGACGCCGCAAGAGATGGCGGCGAAGCTGGTGTTTCACGTGAAACACGAGGCGATCGCCGACCTCGATATCTTTCGCGAATACCTCGTTAAACAGAACGAAGTCATGAATCTGGTAGGTCCCGCGACCGTGCCACATTACTGGTCGCGGCATGTGCTCGACAGCGCGCAACTACTGAACCAGCGGCCAGATGCGCGTGTGTGGGCCGATCTAGGCGCCGGCGCCGGCTTTCCGGGCCTGGTATTGGCTATTCTGCTCAAGCACAGCGAGGGGCCGGCACCCAGGGTCTATCTGATCGACTCACTGACCAAGCGCTGCCGCTTCCTGCAAGAGCTGGTCGATCAGCTGAGTCTGCCGGCCGAGGTCATCAACGACCGGTCAGAAAACCTCAATCTCAAGGTCGATGTCGTCACAGCGCGCGCCTTTGCCCCGTTCCCACGTCTGTTTACCTTTTCCGAAAAATTCTTTCGAAACGGCGCCGAAGGCTGGTTTTTAAAAGGGGAAAACGTGGAAAGTGAACTGACTGAGGCTGGCAAACAGTGGCGATTCGAAGTAGAACAATACGAGTCCCTTAGCGATCCACGTGGTCGCGTTGTCCATATCCGGAGGCTGACACGTGGCAGATAGCGCCCTGGAACAGGAAAAATATCCCGTTCGCGTCCTGGCGATCGCCAATCAAAAAGGCGGAGTAGGAAAGACCACGACCGCCATCAATCTGGGTACCGCCCTGGCCGCCATCGGCCAACGCGTCCTGCTGATTGATCTGGATCCTCAGGGCAATGCCTCGACAGGATTGGGTATCCCCAAGGCCGATCGCGTCAGTTCGCTGTATGACGTCATCGTTGATCAGGCGCCGATTGGCGACACGGCTTTGAAGACGGCGGTGCCGGGCTTATGGCTGCTGCCGTCCGATCCCGATCTGTCGGGTGTCGAGATCGAACTGGGCCAGGCCGAGCGCCGTTCCTACCGTTTGCGCGACGCACTCGACAGCCTGGATCAGGACAAACCGCCTTATGATTATATCCTGATCGACTGCCCGCCATCGCTTAACCTGCTGACGGTCAATGCTATGAGCGCTGCAGATGCCGTCATGGTACCTTTGCAGTGTGAGTTCTTTGCGCTGGAGGGGCTGAGTCAGTTGATGCGGACGATCGATCTGGTGCGCGGCTCACTTAATCCGCGCCTCAGCCTGCAGGGCATTGTCCTGACTATGTTCGACAAGCGCAACGCGCTATCGGGTCATGTCGAACGCGACGTCCGGTCACACTTTGGTCAGCTCGTGTATGACACGGTCATACCGCGCAATGTGCGGGTGTCGGAAGCGCCCTCCTTCGGTAAGCCCGCCCTTATCTACGATATGAAATGTTCGGGCAGCCAGGCCTATATCAAGCTGGCCAAGGAGCTGGTGGCGCGTGAGAAATCGCGCCGCGCCCAGGCCGTCAAACAACCGGCCTGAGCCGGAAGGAAACATATAAATGTCTGAAAAACAAAGAGGTTTAGGTCGGGGACTGTCAGCGCTTCTTGGCGATTCGGGAGCCCAAGCCGTGGCCGCAGCGCCTGTCTCCGATCAGCCTTCCGAGCCTTTCCGCACGCCGGAACAGCCGATAGATCTGCTGGTTCGCAACCCGGATCAACCGCGCCGAATTTTTACCGAAGCGGACATCGACGATCTGGCGGCTTCAATCCGTGAGAAGGGGGTATTGCAGCCGATCCTGGTACGTCCAGCGCCCGGTCAGCCGGGTAAATACCAGATTATCGCCGGTGAACGCCGCTGGCGCGCGTCGCAAAAAGCCGGCCTGCATTCTGTACCGGTAATCGTGCGTGATCTTGACGATCTCGAAGTGCTGGAGATCGGCATTATCGAAAATGTCCAGCGCGCTGATCTAAACGGTATCGAAGAAGCGCGGGCCTATAAGGTGCTGATGGAGCGCTTTGGCCGAACCCAGGACGCCCTGGCGCAGGTCGTCGGCAAATCGCGTAGCCACATCGCCAATATGCTGCGTCTGCTGGCCTTGCCCGAGGTCGTTCAGGACCATGTGCTGCAAGGCCGTCTGAGTGTGGGTCATGCCCGCGCCCTGGTCACGGCTCAGGACGCTGAAGGTCTTGCGGAGAAGGTGATCGCGGCTGGCCTGTCGGTCCGTCAGACTGAAGCGCTTGTGCGCGATGAGATGGCGCCAGTGCGCAACGCCGCGCCTCGTGTCCGTGTTGCTGGCAATGCCGATACGCAGTCGCTGGAGCAGGACCTCCAGGAAGCCCTGGGCCTCAAGGTGCGGTTGGATGACAAGGGTGGGAAGGGTGAGATTCGCCTGGCTTACGCGACGCTGGAACAGCTCGATGAAGTCTGCCGCCGGCTGATGAAAAACTAATGGGGTGAAGGGGCCCGCGGCCCCTTCGTCTTATAACCCGGCGCGCGTCGCCTTGCCTGCGACCTGCATATACAGCCGCTCGGCAATCAAGAGGTCCGGCATTCCCGTCGACTTGACCATCTTGTCGGTATCGATGATGTCGCGCGCCAGCCCATCCAGGATATCAATATTCCACGACTTGGCCTGGCGCAGCATATCGTCCTCGTCCTTCCAGAATATCCCAGAATTCCGAGCCGCCGTCTTGGGATCGAGGCCGCGTAGCAGGTTACCCTTCAGCACCTTGACCTTGTTGTAGTGCATGCTGAGCGCGCGCAGAGCATCCGGTCCGCTTTCGCCCTCGGCAAACGCCCGGCGCAGACCCGCCTGAGCTGCCTTCATGCGGCCGCCAAAAGCATCCTGTGCAGCCTTGAAGAGGGAGGCTTCAGGCTCGACGCCGAGAAAATCCTGCAATTCCGTCTCGGTCAGGGTCTTGTTCGACCCAGGCCCGATAAACAGCACCAGCCGCTCGATCTCCTGGCGCGCAATGCCGCGCTCTTTCGGCAGGCGCTGGGCAAATATATCCATGGCCGCCGTGTTCAGCCCCACTCCATTTTCCTGGAGCGTCTCACGCGCCATACGGATGATGTCGCCGGTCTCATCGTCGTAACACGCGATGCTGACGAGGTTCTTTTCGGCATCGGCTAGCTTCCTGAGCGCAGAATCTCCGCCCAGATTGCCGGATTCGATGATGATAAAGGCATCGCGATTGTAGTCACCAGCCGCATGGGCCTTCACAATCGCTGCAACCGCCTTATCCAGCGCCGATTTTTCGGTGAAGAACTTCAAACGGATCAGACGCCGCCCGCCCATCATCGACAGGGCCTGCAGCTCGCCTTCCAGCTTACCTATATCGCCATCGATATCGGTTTCGGTCAGCAAAGAGACGTTGAATGGGTCGGTGATGTCCGGCACCGTCTTTTTAGCCAGGACGGTTGATCGCTCCAGCACCTGGCTACGGTCCTTGCCATAGATCAGCACGCCGACGACATTGGCCGGCGGTTTCTGGAAAAAGACGTCGATCTCTGCCTTTTTGGACAGCTTCATTGTCTAGGTCTGACGCTTACTTGCCGTGGAAGTGCAGGGCGATCGCTGTCTGGATCTTCTGCGCGGCACTGGTCGCAAGCCGTTCCTGCGCGTCCTGCTGCGACACAATGCCGGTAAAGGGCGACGACGAGGTTGAGTAGGTAACGGTCTCGGTAAAGCTGTCCTTCAGGACCACCTGGCGCGTGCGGTTGTCGGTCAGGGCGTAGACCACGCTCGACGTCAGTTCGGACCGCGTTGAAGTGTCATCGACGCGATAACCGACCTGATAGTGGCGTTCATCGAGTTCGATAGCCAGAGTGTAAAGCGGGGTCTTTTTCGCATCCGACGCCAGGCCATTGCGCAACTGCTGACCCAGGAAGTAGCCGGTCCGCGTCTGAGGCGTCTCGACAGCGACCTGCGACAAGTTGCTGGTGACGCCGGTCTGGGCGTACATCGGCGTAAAGCCACACGCTGTCAGTGACACAGGCAGGACCGCAAGGCAGCACAGGGCCAGAAGCTTGAAAACCTTCATCTATCCCACCACGAAGTTGAGGATCCGGTTCGGCACGATAATGACCTTGCGGATTTCGACGCCCGCAAGATGCCGCTTAACGTCTTCGTCCGCAAGCGCGGTTTCGCGAATCTCGGCCTCAGTGGCGCCATTGGGGATGCTGATCTCACCACGGCGCTTGCCATTGACCTGCACAGGCAGGATGTAGACGTCGTCTTGGGCGAGGGCCGGATCAAACTTTGGCCATTCGGCCTGGGCGATCAGGCCGTCCTTGCCAAGGCGGGCCCAGCATTCTTCGGCCAGGTGCGGCGTCACCGGTGCGATCAGCCCGGCCAACAGGGTCAGGGCTTCGCGGCGGGCAACCGAACCGGTGAGGGCGACGTCGCTGGTGCGGATGATGGTGACCAATTCGTACAGCTTGGCGATGGCGGCATTGAAGCGGAAGCCTTCGAAGCCTTCGGTGACCAGCTTGACCGTCTTGTGGGTGGCCTTCAGCAGCTCGCCGGCGGCTTTTTCATCCGCACACGGAATATTTTCGTCGCCCAGGCCGTCGAACAGATCCCACACGCGATGGGTAAAGCGCCATGAGCCTTCGACCCCCGAGGTTGACCATTGCACGTCGCGTTCCGGCGGCGAGTCGGACAGCACGAACAGACGGGCGGAATCGACGCCATAGGTGTCGAAGATATCGCCGGGGGCGACGGTATTCTTCTTCGACTTCGACATCTTTTCGCTGTCGCCGATGACCAGGGTCTCGCCGTTCGAGATACGCTTGGCGATGCGTTGCCCGCCGTCAGCCGAAACGTCGACATCGGCCGGCTCGACCCATTGGCCGTCGGCGGCCTTATAGGTTTCGTGCGTCAGCATGCCCTGCGTGAACAGGCCGGCGAACGGCTCCTTAACCTCGAGATAGCCGCAATGGTTCAGCGCACGCGTAATAAAGCGGGCATAGAGCAGGTGCAGGACGGCATGTTCGATGCCGCCGATATATTGGTCGACCGCGAGCCAGTAGTCGGCCGCGTCCTTGTTAACCGGCGCGTCGGCATTCGGATCGGTAAAGCGCGCGAAATACCACGACGAGTCGACAAAGGTATCGAGCGTGTCGGTTTCGCGGCGCGCATCCTTGGCGCAGTGCGGGCACTTGACGTGCTTCCAGGTCGGATGGCGCTCCAGCGGATTACCGGGAACATCAAAGGTGACGTCTTCGGGCAGGACGACGGGCAACTGATCATCAGGCACAGGCACGACGCCGCAATCATCGCAGTGGATGATCGGGATCGGGCAGCCCCAATAGCGCTGACGGGACACGCCCCAGTCGCGCAAGCGGAACACGGTCGCGCCCTGACCCAGGCCCATGCTTTCGATCTTGTCGATCGCGGCGTTTTTGGCGTCCTCGATCTCCAGACCGTCCAGGAAGGCCGAGTGAAAGAGGGTGCCGGGGCCGGTATAGGCCTCGTTGGCGACGGTGAACGCTTCCGGGTCGGCGCCTTGCGGCAGAACGACTTCGGTAACGCTCAGATCGTACTTGCGGGCGAAATCGAGGTCGCGTTGATCGTGCGCCGGGCAGCCGAAGATGGCGCCGGTGCCGTAATCCATCAGCACGAAGTTGGCGACCCAGACATCGAGCGTCTCGCCCGGCTTGAACGGGTGCTTGACCTTGACGCCGGTGTTGAAGCCCTGCTTCTCGGCCGTGTCGATATCGGCCTGGGAGACGCCGCCCTTGCTGATCGACTTGATAAAGGCGGCCAGTTCAGGGTTAGCGGCCGCAGCGGTCTGGGCCAGCGGATGGTCGGCGGCAATGGCGATAAACGAGGCGCCAAACAGCGTATCGGGACGCGTCGTGTAAACCTCAACCCCACCGTCACGATCGACAAACGGGAAGGTCATCTGCAGGCCGCGTGACTTGCCGATCCAGTTCGACTGCATCAGCCGCACCTTTTCCGGCCAGCGTTCCAGCGTCGTCAGGCCTTCGATCAGGTCATCGGCAAAGCGCGTGATGCGCATGAACCACTGGGTCAGCTTCTTCTTTTCGACAGGCGCGCCTGACCGCCAGCCGCGGCCTTCGATAACCTGCTCGTTGGCGAGCACGGTCATGTCCACCGGGTCCCAGTTGACCTGGCTTTCGCGGCGATAGACCAGGTCGTTCTTCAGCAGGTCGAGAAACCACTTCTGCTGCTTGCCATAGTAGGCCGGGTCACAGGTGGCGAATTCGCGCGTCCAGTCGATCGACAGGCCCAGGCGCTTCAGCTCGCCGCGCATATTGGCGATATTATCGTAAGTCCAGCCCTTGGGGTGGATCTTGCGTTCCATGGCGGCGTTTTCGGCCGGCATGCCAAAGGCGTCCCAGCCCATGGGGTGCAGGACATTGAAGCCGCGCGCGCGCTTGAACCGCGCCACCAGATCGCCCATGGCGTAGTTGCGCACATGGCCCATATGGATCTTCCCTGATGGATAGGGGAACATCTCAAGCACGTAGTATTTCGGCTTATCCGCGTCCTGGGTCGTCAGAAACACCTGCGCGTCGTCCCAGCGTTGGCGTTGTTTCGGTTCGGTCTCTTTGGGATTGTAGCGGGCCATGGCTTTGCAAACTTAAGGAAAATGTGGCCTGCTTATAAGGTGGTGTGCCCTGTGGCGCTATAGAAATATGGCATTAAGCGTTGTCGCATTTCCTAACGGCGAACCGGCGGCCACTTCGCCGGGAAATGCTTAGATCGCGTCGATCCTAAACCACGGATCGCGGTCGGGCACGGTCGCCAGCCGGAAGACGGGCAGGATGGGCCGTTTGTCTTCCGCCACGACGTGGTGGCGCGCCAAAAGGCTGGCCAGGATGATCTGGGCTTCGACCATGGCAAAGCCAGCGCCGATACAGATGCGCCCGCCACCGCCGAACGGCAGATAGGTGTCCATACTGGTCCATGGCGAGGGGATGCCGTCGAAGCGCGAGGGTTTAAACGCGGTCGGATCGTCCCAATGCTTGGTGTGGCGATGAATGATCCACGGGCTGATCCACACATCGGTGCCGGCGGTGACGGGGTTACCCATGATGACGTCGTCATTAATGGCCTTGCGCACGACATAGGCGACGGGTGGATAGAGCCTGAGCGCTTCCAGCAGGGTGTTTCTCAAACGCGGCCAGTTCTTGATATCGTCCATGGTGGTGACGCGCTCGACCGGAAAGGCGCGGACCTCGTCGCGGATGCGTTCCTGCTCAACGCTATCGAGGCTGAGGAGATAGGTCGCCCAGAACAGCAGGCGCGAGGTTGTTTCAAACCCGGCGGCCAGAAGCGTTGCGCACTGGTCGCGAATTTCGGCGTCATCAATGGCCGCGCCCGTATGTGGATCGCGCGCAGCCAGCAGGAGATCGAGCAGGTCGCCGCGCTTGTGCTGGTTGTCAGAGCCCGAGCTTTTGCGATCGGTGATCACTTCGTCGACCACGGTGCGCCATTCCTTCTGGAACCGCCGGCGGTTGCCCGACGCCCAGCCGAAATGCTCCTCGGTGGGTGCGATGGCGTCGAGTACGGTTGGCCGGCCCGCGCCTTCGAGGTACTGGCGCGCAAGCTGCGGAATGCGAGCGCGGTTGTCGTCGGCCTGGAGGGAGAACAGTGCCTTCAGGACAGCATCGAGCGCGGCGCGGTGGAAGACCTCGGTGAAACGCACGCGTGGCAGGCCTTCGAGGCGCTTCACCATCTGCTCACCGGCGGACTGGAAATGCGGGATCAGGTCGCCGATGGCAGCGGGGCTGAAGATCGGCGCCAGCATCCGCCTTTGCCGCCGCCATACCTGGCCTTCCGACAGGAACAGCCCGTTGCCCATGACCGGCCGGAACAGCCGCGCCTGGACGATCGGGCGCAGATAATTGTCCATATTGGTTTTAAGGACATGGTTGATGCCTTCGGGATCGGCGACAGCGACCGTATCGACGCCCAGCGCACGCGCGCGGCCGAAGGTTAGACGGAAGGAGTCTTCCGAATAGATGGTCAGCGGATTGATGAAGAACTGCGGGACCCACTGCCAGCTGGGCAGCGGCTTCTTGTGGACCGGATGAGCGGGGGGAACGATAGGGCGAAGGTCGTCCATGGGGCATCTCCTGGGCAGACTATCGGCTCGTCTGCAGGAGGGATCAACCCCCCTGCGGCAAAAGGTATCTGCGCCATTCATCCGCGCTTAATCCTGCGGCCACAAACCGGAATTTTACGTCTTTTTCACGCCCTTGAATTGCCGGGGAGGGGGTTTAGTGATCTATGGGACGAGAGATAAAGGACATAATATGCTGACCCGCCGCCTGCTTTTGACGACCCTGGCTGCCGCCTGTGTGACCGCGACGTCGCCGGCCCTGGCCCAGTCGGGCAAGAACAACTTCACCACCTATATCGTGCCGCCGAAGTTCAACGCCGCCGATCAGGCGCGCATTACCCAGGCGACCAGCTATCTTCAGGGGCTGCGCACCGCCCAGGGCCGTTTCGAACAAAGCGATTTTCGTGGCCGCAAGACGCAAGGCGCGTGGTTTCTGGCACGTCCGGGCAAGATTCGCTTCGAATATGACGCGCCGTCGTCGCTGCTGATCGTCTCGGACGGCAAGCAGGTCAAGATGTGGGACCCGCGCCTGAAGTCGTTCGACGCCTATCCGCTCGATGAAACGCCGCTGTCGCTGTTTTTGTCTAAGCAGATCCGCTTCGACCAGGGTGTGGTCGTCACCGCTGTGTCGTCGAGCCCGACCGGTTTCATGCTGAAGGCGCGCGACCGCCGCAAGCAGGTCGAAGGGGCGATCACGCTGAACTTTGCGCAGGCGGCCAATGGCGCTTTGACGCTCAAGGACTGGGTCATCGTCGACGCACAGGGTCGGGCGACGACCGTCCGTCTGGTCAGCCTGACACCTGATTCGCCGCTGAAGCCGGAATTGTTTGTGCTCAACAAGCCGCAGTTAAAAAAATAATGCCGGTTTGACATTTTTCATTGCGCTTTTTTAGAAATGGTGTCATTATTCACACATAGAAGGGCTACGGCGGTAGACTTTCTGGACGTGCGTTTTCCCTTTTTTCTCTTCGTGTTATGTGCCAAAATCTGGCCCGGTCCGCGCCCTCGGACCGGGTCTTTTTTGTTTGGCTTTTCAGTCTTTTAGGCAGCGCCTGGACACTGACGCCCTCTTTTTCCGGACACCATGCGCTTTTCTCTCGTTACCTGGAATATCAACTCCGTGCGCCTGCGTATGGAGCAGGTCGCCAAATTCCTGTCACTCGCCTCTCCCGACATGATCTGCCTGCAGGAAATCAAGTGCCAGGAGTCCGAGTTCCCCTATGAGGCGTTTGTAGAGGCCGGATATCCCCACATACATGTGACGGGTCAAAAGGGCTGGCACGGCGTCGCCCTTGCGTCAAAAGTGCCGTTCGAGCCGATCGGCTCACCGCCCTTCTGCCGGCGTGGCGAGGCGCGCGCCCAGGCGGTGCGCGTCCATGGCGTCGAGATTTGGAACTTCTACATCCCGGCCGGCGGCGATGTGCCCGACCGCCTGAGCAATGACAAGTTCGACCATAAGCTCGAATTCTACGAACGCATGAGCGAGCATCTGTTCAAACGTGCCAAGGACTATCCGCTGCTGATCTGTGGTGATCTGAACATCGCGCCGGGTGAATTTGACGTCTGGAGCCACCGCCAGATGCTGCGCGTCGTCAGTCACACGCCGGCGGAGATCGAGGCCTTTGGGGCCTTCATGGATGCCGGCCAGCTGCACGATCCTTTCCGTGTCGCCTATCCTGATCCACAGAAGATCTTCACTTGGTGGAGCTATCGCGCCGCCGATTTCCGCAAGAGCAATCGGGGCCTGCGGCTTGACCACATCCTGCTTAATCCAGGCCTGATGGAAAAGATCACCGGCCCGATCGCGGCGAAGATCCACGATACGATCCGTGAATGGGAAAGGCCGTCCGACCATGCGCCGATCCAGGTAACCTTCGAGATTTAGATGTCTGACTTGATTGAAAACAGGCTGCCGGCCGAAATCCTGGCCAAGGCCGACCTCCGCCATAACGAATACGCCTGGCGGGTTGACGATTTGCCGGCGGTCATCGCGGCGGCAAAGGCGCTCAACCTGCTCAACCTCGGTGGCCAGTTGCAGCTGCGGACGGCTGAAGCGATCGGGGAGGTCTACTGGGTTGCCGTCGATCCATGTCAGAATGTGCCCGAAGACCTGCCTTGGGACGTGCGCGTCCGCATGGCCGCGGATTTCTCCCTGCGTGATCTGGCGGAGATTCAGGCCGAGTTCGACTTCCTGCAGGAACTGCGCGATGCCTTTCCGGAGCCGGTTGCAGACCTTTTGGCCAACGGCGGCAAGCTGGAAGAGGCCCTGTGGTTTGCTTGGTATGTCGACGCAGAATCATAGAGCAATCGACTTTGCGCTGATCTAACCTGGCTTTGAAATCTAACAGCTAATTCCTTCCTCGTTCACGGGGAAGGTGGCGTCGCCGGAGGCGATGACGGAAGGGGGACGTCCAATTCCGCCATCCGCGCAAGTGTTACTTCGATCACACCTGTAATTGTCTCATCGGGAAACATCAATAAGTCGCGCGCGATTACGCGATGCGTGGCTATGCCTAGCTCGGCAAGATGCGCATCTCTGGCTGCGTCTTTTGCCTGTTGCTCATCGTGAGTGTGCGTCTCGCCATCGACTTCGATCGCAAGTTTGGCTTTGACACAATAGAAGTCGAGAATATACGGCCCGATAGCATCTTGGCGGCGAAAGACAGGTCCAGCCGCGTGCTGACTTTTCAAGCCACCCCACAGCCAGACTTCAGGCTTTGTCATCGCTTTGCGGAAACGACGAGCGATTGTGATCTTGGCGTCCTTCCGCATGTCCCCCTTCCGTCAGCTTCGCTTTGCTCGCTGCCACCTTCCCCGTAAACGGGGAAGGAACAACCGATTATCCTAAATAATAAAAAGCCGGAGCGTTTAAACTCCGGCTTTTGTCTTAGAACTGCAACCTGTACCCACCGGCATCCGTCATCAGCAGACGGGCATTGGCGGGATCGGGTTCGATCTTCTGGCGCAGGCGATAGACGTGGGTTTCCAGCGTATGGGTCGTCACGCCGGCATTATAACCCCACACCTCGGTCAGCAGCTCCTCGCGCGTGATCGGCTTGCCGCCGGCACGATAGAGGTATTTGAGGATATTGGTTTCCTTTTCGGTCAGGCGCGTCTTCTTTTGCGTCTGATCGACCAGCACCTTGAGCGCCGGCTTGAATTCATAAGGCCCGATGCGGAAGGTGGCGTCTTCCGACGTTTCATGGCTGCGGACCTGGGCGCGGATGCGCGCCAGCAGCACGGCAAAGCGGAACGGCTTGGTGACGTAGTCATTGGCGCCGGCATCGAGGCCGAGAATAGTGTCCGAATCCGAGGTCTGGCCCGTTAGCATAATGACCGGCGTCGTCAGGCCGCCCTTGCGCAACAGGCGGCAGGCTTCGCGCCCGTCCATATCCGGCAGGTCGACGTCCAGCAGGATAAGGTCCGCATTTATGGTCTTGCCGAGGCGAAGGCCTTCGGCGCCATTGGACGCCTGAACGACCTTGAATTCTTCGTGAAGTTCCAGCTGTTCGGCCAGAGCTTCGCGCAGTTCATCATCATCATCGACGACAAGAAGGGTTTTTTGTTGCACCATGATCCTGTATCTTTGGGTTTCTTATAGTTGTTAGCCGCAAATCACCCCGAATGGTCAAGAAATTTACCGCATATAGCGACGGACGGCTAGGTCTAAACCTACATAGTGTGCAGGCAGCCCTTGGAAAAGGGGGCGTAACCCCTGCCGCGGACAAAAGGGAAGGCGACGGCAAGTCGCCTGTGGGTGAATGGCCGATCCGCTACGTCTTCTACCGGCCGGATCGCATCGCGCCGCCGCAGACCGCGCTGAAGGTGGTTGCCCTGTCGCCGGATGACGGCTGGAGCGACGATCCTCAGAGCCCGGACTATAACCGCCACATCAAGCTGCCGTCCGAATTCGGTCATGAGAAGCTGTGGCGGGACGATCATGTCTACGACCTTATTGTCGTTTTAGGGCACAATGATGACCCGCCCATAGCCGGTATGGGGTCGGCTATCTTCATGCACCTGGCCCGGGATAATTATGCAGGGACGGAAGGCTGTGTGGCGTTGGCGAGTAACGATTTGCTGGAGTTGCTGAGAGAGGCAGAACCAGGAAGTACAGTCGAGATCAAGGCATAGGGCCTCCGGCGGCCAAGGTCCGAAGGACCTTGGAACCAGAACTCACCGAGTCCCGAAAATGGCAGAGCCGACGCGGACCTCAGTCGAGCCGAAGGCGATGGCCGGTTCGAAATCGTCGCTCATGCCCATGCTGAGATTGGCAATCCCATTGCGATCGGCGATCTTTTTCAGCAGGGCGAAGTAGGGGCCGCGTGGACCGTCGACCGGCGGAATGCACATCAGACCAGATATCGTCAGGCCGTAACCACGGGCAGTTGCGATGAAAGCGTCAGCCTCCATAGGCAAAACGCCGGCCTTCTGGTCTTCCTCGCCGATATTGACCTGGATCAGCAGTTCCGGTGAGCGGCCTTGCTTCTGGATTTCATCAGCAATGGCGCGGGCGATCTTGTCGCGATCGATGGTCTCGATGACGTCGAAGAAGTCCACCGCGTCGCTCGCCTTGTTGCTTTGCAACGGCCCGATCAGCCGCAGTTCGAGGCCCGGCCATTTATCGCGCTGACCCTCCCAGCGTTCCATGGCCTCCTGAACCCGGTTCTCGCCGAACCGGCGCTGACCGGCCGCCAATACCGGCAAAATCCGTTCCCACGGCTGGGTCTTGGACACGGCGGTCAGGATGGCGCTATCGGACGCGCGTCCTGAGGCCTTTAAAGCCGCATCCATTCGGTCTATAATCCGCTGATAGTCTTCGGTATCCGGCGATGACATATGCAACCCGCTTCCAGTATCTGCTCGACAAGGCGACCGTCATAGCGCACGCGCGGACGGCTTTGAACCCTGGCGGCCCGCCATTGCCGGTACTTTTCTTCGTCACCGACCCGGCGCGCATTACGCACCCCGAAGATATCGCCGAACATCTGCCTGCCGGCTGTGGCATCATCTACCGCCATTTTGGCGAAGGCCACGCCCTTCAACGCGCACGGCTACTCAGCCGGATCGCCACCGAGCGCCATCTGACCCTGCTTATCGGCGATGACGCGGACCTGGCCTTCGAAGTCGGGGCCCATGGCGTCCACTTGCCCGAACGCAGTCTCGACAAGGCGCCGGGGCTGGCTGCGGAATTTCCGGACTTCATCCTCACTGCCGCCTGTCACAGCGTGGAGGCCCTGCACCGGCCGGAAATCGATGCGCTGGATGCGGTTTTTGCCTCACCAATTTTCGCCAGCCGCAGCGCATCGGCCGCGGAAGCCACCGCCCTGGGCGTCAAAGGCATTCGCACCTTCGTCGATGCCTCGCCCGTGCCGGTCTACGGCCTGGGCGGGATCAGCTGTGACACGATACCGCAATTGCGCGACAGCGGCCTTTGGGGCGTCGCGGCGGTCGATGCATTCAGTTTGAAAGATTAGAACTTGCCAGTGCTCAGAGTCTACGGGTTCTTAAAACTTACCAGCTCTTAAAACTTGAACGTCGTTTCCAGACGGACGCGCGGCTGCGTCTTGGCGTTTTGACTGCGGCCGGTTGCTTCGGGCTTGAAGGCCTCGGTCTTTTCACCGAAACCGACGGTGCCGCCGACACGCAAAGACGGGGTCAACTTGTAGAAGGCGCCAGCGTCAACGTCATTGAAACCCGACGGACGGCTTTCGGCCTGGTTGACATCGAACTTCAGGCCCCACTTACCCTTGAGGTCGAACTGGAAGATGTTGGACTTCTGCTCGGGCTTGGAAAGGGTGGTCGTCTGTTCGCTGATGTAGCTGTCGCTGACCGTGATAGGCGCCAGACCGGCGATTTCCGTTTGCTTTGACGGCTTACCTTGCGCCAGCGCACCTTGGCTCATTCCGGCGGAGACCAGAAGGGCTAGTGTCACAGCGAAGGCGGCAACGGGTTTCATGGGTCTTACTCGAACTGCGTCTGTTGAACGGCATTACGGTAAGCTGTTGTCGTGGAAAAACGTTCGCCCCGAAAGATATCCTGCGATACCCCCCAAAGTGAAACAGCCCATCCCGAAACTAGCTGTCCATCATGTCAGAACTACACACTGTTATTGGCACTTATATGTCAAAAACCGATTAAGCCCAATTCGCTGACAGGGTCAATTTCTGTCAGCAGCGAAAACCCCTTTGGAGCAGATTCCCCGAACAGATGTGTTTTATTGGTCACGGATTCAGTGCCAAACGGCGTTAACGAAGGTAAACAAGCTGATAATTCAACAAGATGGGCAAAACTATGTCACGGCTGAAACTGAGCGTCTCAAAGGCCATAAGTTTGCGGTCTGTTGGACTTAAATTTGCCGGACTGTTGGGTTTGATGTAAACGAACTCTTGTCACACCCCCTTGCGCGCATGCTATAGAGGAGGTTGTATCAAGAGGCGACAAACCGGCGATAACCACCAGGTGGCCTATGGGGGCCTTTGCAAGAGCTTGCGGACCCAATCGCAACAACATGCGGAGTGAATTTTCGATGACGACTAAGCTTAGCCCGGCCCTGGTTCTGGGTGCACTGGCCGCCTGCCTTACCCTGAACGCCTGTGCCGGCAAGCCCGCCGCGTCGCCAACGGCTACGGCGCCTGTCGAAGACAGCAAGTTCCTGGGTCTGTTCGGCGGCAAGAAGTCGACCGCGCCGTCCTACAATGAGCAGGCCGGTATTGGCGTGAACGCCTATCTGTGGCGCGCCTCGCTCGACACCATTTCCTTCATGCCGCTGAACTCGGCCGACCCGTGGGGCGGCGTGATCATCTCGGACTGGTATGCCAACCCGCAAAAGCCCGATGAGCGTTTCAAGGCGACCATCTACATTCTTGACGCCCGCCTGCGCGCCGACGCGCTGAACGTCTCGGTCTACAAGCAGGTCCAGACCGGCGGCCAGTGGGTTGATGCGCCGGTGGCCCAGCAAACCCAGCTTGATATTGAAAACGCCATCCTGACCCGCGCGCGCGAGCTGCGCCTGTCGAACACGAAATAAGCGTTTTTACAGCCAAACAAAAAAGCCGCCGGATCATCTCCGGCGGCTTTTTCTTTGCGTGCGTTTCCGCTGTCGCGAATCCGGGCCCAGAGTCGTTACGACCCTGGCTAGATAGGCGGTGGGCCGACCAGGATATCGCGCTTGCCGACATGGTTGGCGGGGCCGACCACGCCTTCCTGTTCCATCTTCTCCATCAGCGAAGCGGCGCGGTTGTAGCCGATCTGCAGCTTGCGCTGGATGTAGGAGGTTGAGGCCTTGCGGTCGAAGGTGACAAAGTAGACGGCCTTGTCATAGAGGTCGTCGCCCGAACCCCCGCCTTCGCCCATGCCGCCGCCTTCGCCGGAACCGGCCTCTTCGTCGCCGCCATAGGTGACGTCATCGAGATAGTTCGGCTGGCCCTGGTCGCGCAGGAACTGGGCCACGGCTTCGACTTCGCCGTCGGAAACGAACGGGCCGTGCAGGCGGGTAATGCGGCCGCCGCCGGCCATGTAGAGCATGTCGCCCTGGCCCAGCAGTTGCTCGGCGCCTTGTTCCCCCAGGATGGTGCGGCTGTCGATCTTGGAGGTGACCTGGAACGAGATCCGGGTTGGGAAGTTCGCCTTGATGGTGCCGGTGATGACGTCGACCGACGGACGCTGCGTGGCCATGATCAGGTGGATGCCGGCGGCGCGGGCCATCTGGGCCAGGCGCTGGACGGCGCCTTCGATGTCCTTGCCGGCGACCATCATCAGGTCGGCGACTTCGTCCACCACGACGACCAGGTACGGCATGGGCTCGGGCACCATTTCATCGTACTCGTAGACGGGCTGACCCGTCTCATCGAAGCCGGTCTGGACCTTGCGGATGAAGTTCTTGCCCTCGGCAGCGGTAGCGCGGGCGCGTTCGTTGAACGAGGCGATGTTGCGGACGCCGATCTTGGACATGCGGCGATAGCGGTCTTCCATCTCCTTGACGGTCCACTTCAGCGCCACGACGGCCTTTTTCGGGTCGGTGACGACCGGGGCCAGCAGGTGCGGAATGCCGTCATAGACGCTGAGTTCCAGCATCTTGGGGTCGATCATGATGAACTTGCACTGTTCCGGATCGAGGCGGTACAGGATCGACAGGATCATGGCGTTGACGCCGACCGACTTACCCGAACCGGTGGTGCCGGCGATCAGCAGGTGTGGCATCTTGGCTAGGTCGGTGATGTAGGGCTCGCCGCCGATCGTTTCCCCAAGAGCCATCGGCAGGATGTGAGTCGAGCGCTCATACTCGCTGGAGGCCAGCAGGTCGCGGAAGAAGACGGTTTCGCGCGTCTGGTTCGGCAGTTCGATACCGATGGCGTTGCGGCCCTGGACGACGGAGACGCGGCACGAGCGGGCGGACATGTTTCGGGCGATGTCGTCGGCCAGGGCGACGACGCGCGCGCCCTTGACGCCGGCGGCTGGCGCCAGTTCGTAGAGGGTGACGACCGGGCCGGGCCGGATCTGGTCGATAACGCCGCGGACGCCGAATTCGGCCAGGACGCTTTCAAGCATACGCGCGTTCTGGCGCAAGCTGTCTTCGTCATAGGCCTGACTGCGCGCCTTGGGCTTGGCCAGGATCGTCAGGTCGGGCAGCTTGAAATTGCTGGGGCGCAGGAAGTCGAATTCCGGCTGCTTGGCGGCGGGGGCTGACGGAGCCTTGGTCTGAGTGACTGGCGGTTGGATCGGTACCATGCCGTCGTCGCCAAAATCGCCGTCGTCGTCGTCAAACATGGTTTCGGGCTGCGGCGCCGGACGGGTTGGTGCGACGGTCGGCTGGATGCGCGGCGCGACTTTTGCGGCTGGCAGTTCGGCGACGGTTTCAAAACCATCGTCGTCTTCGTCGGCAAGCGCCGGCTGAGCCTTGGTCTTCTTGACTTTCGGGGTCTGGACCGCCTTGGCCTTGGCGTTGACATTGGCGCGGAAGCCCGCGGCCAGGCCGCCGGCGACACCACCGAGACCGGTGGCCCTCAGACCGCCGCCCAGAAACTGGCCCAGGCGGAGATAGGACTGGATCTTCAGGTTGAGCGTCTGGTTGAAGCCATAGAGGGCCAGTACGGCGAACAGGCCGCTGGCAATGATCTCGCCGGCCGGCAGGCGCATGAAGCCGAATACCGAGGCCAGCAGATTGTTCAGGCCGCCGCCCCAGAAACCGCCGAGACTTTGCGCGACGATCGGGTCCTTCGAGGTCAAAACCGGACCGAAGGCGGCGCTGAGCGCCAGCAGGAAGAGGATGCCGAACAGGGCATGGCGGCGGATGGCGCCGCGCGTCTGGTCCGGATCGTGGTGAAAGGTACGCAAGGTGCCGAAATAGACCATCAGGACCGCGCCCGGCCACGCGGCCAGGCCGATTGACTGCCATGATAGGTCGGAGACGATTGCGCCAAAGCGGCCAAGTGCATTGCGCACGGGTGTGTGGCTTATGGCGTTCAGGCTGGAATCGTCCGGATGATAGGTGGACAGCGCGACCAGTGTCGTCAGCCCGCCGAGCGCGACAAAGGCGCCGCGCATCCGGGCCATCAGGGGCGATTGCCAGACGGCGCGCATCCGGCTTTCAAAAATATTCCAAAGGTCAAGAGTCAGGCTGGACATGACGATCCGGGCAAGCGTGGGAACTGCCGTCCAAGTGCCATGCAAAGGGTTAATACCTGTTTACCCTATGGGTTTTTGCGACCGAATTTTTACGCAACCCGTGGACACAAAGCCGCATTGCGCTTTGTCGGCCCGGCTCTATGATATCGGCTATGGAAAACCTTGATGTCATCATAGTTGGCGGCGGCATGGCGGGCATGACGCTGGCCCTGGCGCTGAAGTCGGGCGGGCTCGACGTCGCGCTGATCGAGCGCCAGCCCTTTACCGAACAGCTGGATACGGGGTTTGACGGCCGCGCTTCGGCGATCGCCTATGCCTGTTTCCGGCAATGGAAGGTGCTGGGCGTCGGCGATGCGCTCGAAGCCTCGGCCTGCCGTATGGACGAGATCATGGTGACCGATGGCCACCTGCCCGGTCCCGCCAGCCGCAAACCCCTGCCCTTTTTCCTGAACTTCAAGGCCGAAGAGATTTCCGACCGCACCGGCGACGAGCCGCTGGGTTATATGGTTGAGAACCGGCTGGTGCGGCAGACGCTCTATGACGCCATCCGCGAGCGCCATATCAACCTGATCGTCCCGGCCAGCGTCACCGAAATGACCGAGACCGGCGGCTTTGCCGAGGTGACTTTGAACACCGGCCAAACCTTGCGCGCCAGCCTGGTCGTCTCCGCAGAGGGCCGTAACAGCAATCTGCGCGACAAGGCTGGCATCAAACACATCAACTGGGACTACGACCAGAGCGCCGTGGTTGCGACGGTGAAGATGGAACGGCCGCACAACCACGTCGCCTATGAGCACTTCCTGCCGTCAGGCCCGTTCGCCATCCTGCCCTTGACGGAAAACCGCGCCTGCATCGTCTGGTCTGAAACGCATGCGAAGGCCAGGGCATTGATGGACGTGCGCGAAAGCCTGTTCCACGATCACCTGATGACGCGGTTCGGTGATTTCCTTGGCAAGGTTGAGCTGGTCGGGCCGAAGTTCATCTATCCGCTGGGCCTCGGACTGGCCGAAGAGATGTACAAGGGTCGCTTGGCACTGCTGGGCGACGCGGCGCACGGCATTCACCCGATAGCGGGGCAGGGCCTCAATCTCGGTCTGAAGGATGTGGCGGCGCTTGCCGAAGTTCTGGTTGATGCGGCGCGGCTGGGTGAGGATATTGGCTCCGGACTGGTGTTGGAACGCTACGCCAAATGGCGGCGCTTCGACAATGTCTCGACCTCCGTGGTCATGGACGGGTTTGTCCGCCTGTTTTCCAACGGCAATCCGATTTTGAGGACTGTACGCGACGTCGGCATGGGCATTTTCAACCGCATTCCCGCCTTGCGTCAGTTCGTCATGGAAGACGCAGGCGCAGCCACCGGCGATCTCCCTAAGCTACTGCGTGGGCAAGAGATTTAGGCTTTGACGGGATCAAACTTGCGGGCCTGATCGACAAGCATGATCGGCACGCCCGATCGGATCGGGAAGGCCAGGCCTACCGTTGGGCTAACCAGTTCCTGTGCTGTCCGGTCATAGCTGAGCGGCCGGCGCGTGACCGGGCAGACCAGCGCTTCGAGAAGGCGCGGATCGATTTCGAAGTCGGACTTGGTGTCGGCAGGCAGGATGGGCTCGATATCGGACATGGGGATTCTCAGCTGAACAGCATGGAAGACAGGCGGCGGCGGCCGGCGCGGACCAGTTCGGAGCCATTGCCGACGGCCGAGAAAATCTTGAACAGGTAGGCGCGGGCGGCCTGGTCGTTCCATTCGGGGTCGTATTTGACGACTTCCAGCAGGCTGTCGATGGCGCCCTTCATATCGCCCTGGGCAGCGAGCGCCCGGCCGAGATCATACAGGGCGTCGAAATCGCGGTCGTTCTGCGCGACGCGCGCACGCAGGCCCGCGACATCGGTCGGGGCGTCTTCGGCCAGTTCCAGCGCGGCCTTGAGACCCAGAATTTCGGCGTCAGTGGTGTGTGGCGGTGCCATATCGAGGAAGGCCTTGGCCTGTTCGGCCTGACCGACCTTGAGGTACAGTTTCGCTACGCCGGCGATAGCTTTCAGGTTCTTGTCGTCCTGCTCGAGGATGAAGGTATAGGCCTCGAGCGCGCTGGCTATATCGCCGTCGTCGGCCGATTGCTGCGCCAGGGCCAGGGTTTCCTCGATCGTGGGCGTACCATCACCGCCGACCCCCAGCTTTTCGATAAAGCTGCGCAGTTCGGTTTCCGACTTGGCGCCCATGAAGCCATCAACCGGACGGCCACCGACAAAGGCGTAGACGGTCGGAATGGACTGGACGCGCAGCTGACCGGCGACGCCGGGGTTCTTGTCGACGTCGATCTTGACCAGCTTGACCTTGCCCTTGGCTTCGGAGACGACCTTTTCGATCGCCGGGCCCAGCTGGCGGCACGGCCCACACCACGTCGCCCAAAAATCGACGATGACCGGCGTGGTCATCGATGCCTCGATGACGTCCGCCATGAAGCTCTGATCGGTGCCGTCGATGATGTTCGGGTCTGTGGAAGCCATTTTGCGTACCTGTAATTACCTGAATTTTGGCTTAGCTTAAGTGGGTAAGCGGTGCAATCCGTTCAAGGGACCGTGTCGAAGTCGACCACTACCAATTCGCGCCCAAGCGAGGCCAGAAACGCCCTGAAATCCGACTGGGTAAGCGCGGTGGTCGCCGTATTGGTCAGCGGGTGGAAGTTGACGATCGCTGCGTCAGCCAACGTCTTGTCGAGAAGGAACCTGACTTTCTTTTCCGGGTCGTTGATCAGGGCCAAAGCGGTCACCGATCCCGGGGTAACGCCAAGCGCGGCATAAAGCCGCTCCGGCGAGCCGAACGACAGGCGGCCAGAACCGATAAGTTTCGGCAACGCTTTCAGATTGATCTGCGCCTTCTGCTCGGCCGAGATCAGCCACAGCTGGCCCTTGTCGTCCTTGAGGAACAGGTTCTTGGTGTGCGCACCAGGAAGTTGGTCCTTGATGCCTTCACCTTCACCGACGCGAAAGACGGCTTCGTGGTGCAGGGTGCTTGTTTTCAGGCCCAAATCGTCTAAGGCTTTGAGCAGTTTTTCAGGCGTGTAAAGCGGTTCAGTCATAAGACCGCAAACTGGCCGCAATTATCCGCCAGATCAAGCGTTTGTCCCGCCTTTGAGCGGAAATCGGAGCAGGTTGAAGATGGAACTTGAGTGCTTTGTCATGACCCCCTATCCGCCGGAAATGGTTCCGGGGCGGCCGGATCGCGACTGGATGGACGATTTCATGCAGCGCTTCCCGTATCGCTGCCTGCCACTGGTCATGGCCAACACCACGGGCTGGGAAATCCTGTGTCCGACCGACATCACCATCGTGTGGAACGGTGGCATCCTCAAGAACGACCTGCAGATCACCTGCGATGCCGATCCTGCCTATAATCTGGAACATATCGTCCAGTCACACTTTACCCACGGCGTGGTGACTTTTCACACCGGTTATATGTTCCGCACGCCGCCCGGCTATTCGGTCATGGCGTCGGGCCCGCCGAACGTGGTCAAGGACGGCATCGCACCCTTGTCGGGGCTGGTTGAAACCGACTGGCTGCCCTTCCCCTTCACCATGAACTGGCGCATGACAAGGCCTGGCATGGTCAGCTTCAAGAAGGGCGAACCCTTCTGTTTCGTCCAGGTGGTGCAGAACAAGTCGCAGGACGAGATCCAGCCGGTCATCAAGCAGCTGGAGAGCGATCCTGATCTGAAGAAGCAGTTCGAAGCCTGGGCCGAGACGCGCCAGGCCTTCAATGACAGCCTGATGGCACGTAATCCGGATGCCATGAAGGAAGCGTGGCAGAAATTCTATTTCAAGGGCGAGCGCCCGGACGCCAAGGGCGAGGTCGTCAGCGACGGCCACGTCAATCGCCGCCGGCTAAAAACGCCCAAGATCATCCGGGCCAGGCCGGCCCGGTAAAAGCGCTTCCCAAAAGTGTGACGCGGTTTTTAGATAGAAAGCGCGACAAGATAAAAAACCGGCGGGGCCAAAGGCTCCGCCGGTTTTTTATTTCAATAATATGGTAGCTTACTGCCCAGGCTGCGGGCGAACGATCTTGCCTTCGAGATTGGCAACGACCGAACGCGCGTCGTAGGCATTGCCCTGGCCTTCCGGCTTGGAGCCCTTATGCATCAGGACTTCCGCGTTCGCTTCGTAACGCGTGAATTGATAGGTTTCGCGGTCCCAGTCGCTCAGGCCGCCGAAAGCGCCCCAACGGCCCCAGCGTCCGCCACGATAGAAACGCCACGACATGTTGCCATAGAGAGGATCGCTATCCCAGGTCGTAACCGTGCGTGTCTTTTGATCGGTGTCGCGATTGACGATTTCGAACCAGTCATAGCCTTCGGACAGGGTCAGTTCGGCGGCGCGGAACAGCATGTAGTTCTCGACGGTTTCGCGCGACGTCAGGTCATTGCCTGAAAAGGTGAGGCGATAGCGGCCAGCTTCGATACGGGTATCGGTATAGCCCGGGCGATACTTGGATGTGGATGTACCGGTTGCGGGTTGATAAGGCGTCGGCGTGGCGCAGGCCGACAGCAGGCTGAGCGCGGTAACGGCGACAGCAGCAATGAGAACTTTCTTCATTATGGGCACTCCCCCGCGAAACGCGACCTGTATAGCTATTGAAAGCTATTATGGACCAATAGTTAAAGCCGTCAATGCGGCGAAATATGGACTTTTCCACAACAGCCAAAATATAACAGCGATTGTTGTCACGCCTTGGTGTGCGTTTCGGCCGAAAAGGTTCTGAACACCTTGTCGCACAGCTCCATGCGGTCGATACGGACGCTCTTGTCTTTGAAAGTCAGCATATTGAAGCCGTTGGGCTGACGGCGGATACGCGCCGACATGGCCGTCGATGCGTTGAGAAACAGCGTCGTATGGCCGTTGACCACGCGGTTTTCGATATAGGCATGATGCTGGTGGCCGGCCAGGACCAGGTCTACCTTGTGTTCCGCCAGCACGCCCAGCATGCAATGCGCATTGAACAGCGAGACATCGAGCGGGAAGTCGCGCGAATTCATCACCGGGTGATGCATGACGAAGATGCGCCACGGCGCCTTTGCGGCTTTGAAGGATCGGCTGACCTCACGGCACTGGCGCTGGCTGATCATGCCGTTGGCCCAGTTCCAGTGCGGCAGGATACGGCGGGCGGTATTGATGCCTTTGACGTGGACCATGTCGAGGGCCATTTCGGGTTCCAGGTCTTCGCCGAGATATTCCTTGTACCGTTTCCATGGCGTCAGGAAGCGCGTCAGGTCCATGCCGGGCAGGTCGTGATTGCCGGGAATGACGAAGACGGGCGCCGTCAGGCCGTGCAGCCAGTCGCGGGCGCCGCGGAATTCTTCGACCGTGGCAGACTGGGTGATGTCGCCGCTGGCGATGACCAGATCGACGCCGGCCTCTTCGATGGTCCGTGCCAGTTCGTCGCGCACCCAGTCGATCTCGCAGCCGAAATGCAGGTCGGAGATATGGGCGATCTTCATGCACGGCCTCCAGGGTTCATGGGCGCGACTTCGCCGCCGGGTGTCCGGACGCGGTATTTCACCACGTCGTGGCCGTGATTGGCTACGATATTCATTCCGCCGGCGATGATGAGCGTGCTCACTGCCGCAATCATCAGACCCCTGACGTTCAGCGGTTCGGCCTGGCGATACATGTAGAACAGGCTCAGAAGCGCCAGCCACATGGCGCCGAAGACAAAGCCGCCCAGAACATCGGATGCCCAGTGCGCGCCGAGGTACAGCCGAGAAAATCCGATGAGGACGATCAGGATTGCCGCTACGACAGCGACCGGGATGCGCTGGCCCGGACGGCATTCGCGGATAATGATCATCGCCAGGCAGCCGTAAAGCACGGCATTGACGGTGCTGTGTCCGCTGGGGAAGGACCAGTTGCTGGCGCCCTGTAGATAGAGTTCGACCGGGCGCGGGCGTGCCAGCGCGGCCTTGATGGCGGTATTGATCACTGAAGCACCGGTGATCGCCGTCAGCCAGTAGATCAGGGTTCGCCAGGCACCCCGCCAGACCAACCAGAAGGCAACGATGGCCGTGACCATTATGACGACGCCCGTGTCCCCCAGTTCGGTGATGGCAATCAGGACGGCGTCGAGGCCCGGCGACCTCAGACGCTGCATCCCTTCATAGACAAAGATGTCCAATGGGATCAGCGGGTCCTCGATCATGTCCTCCAGCAACTCGACGAACACGAAGGCGCTGGCCGCCAGGACAAGGCCAAGCAGGGCAAGGATCCGCCAATCGGGCGTAAAGGCACGGGGTTCCGGCTTGCTGTCTTCCACCGAGCTCATGCCGTCTCCGGAACCAGCAGGTTGATGGATTTGGGCCTCAGCGTAAACTCAAGCGGGGTCGGAAGCTTGACCACTTCGCCATCGATCGAGACCAATTCCTTCTTGCGCTTGGTCCACACAGTTATCTTGCGGCCCGTTATTTCCTTGACGTCGGGATCACGCAGCCAATGGCCGAGCAACAGCTTGGTCAGAAAGCGCAGATGCTCGGTGCGCGTCTTGGTCGTGGCAACGTATGCGGCCAGTTCGCCGCCGGTCAGTGAGACGCGTTTGAAGTTGTTCTCGGTAAACTCGGTGTCGGCGAAACGGTTATTCGAGATGACGACGGCAGGTGATTTAAACTTGTGCATCTTGCCGTCGATATCCATGACGACCTTCTGGCTCTTGTTGCGGTCCAGGTTTTCGAGAACGAACATGAACATGCGCGGGATCAGCAGCATGGCGCCCTGTTCGCGGGTCTTTTCGCGATAGACGGATGCCTGGGGCATGGTGCCGATCGAGGCACAGCACAGGAATATCTCGCCGTTGACATAGCCGGCATCGACGGCCTTGGCCTCAGCGCCTTGTGTGTAGGCGTCGAGCGCGCCTTGAAGCGAGGTAAAGCCGAGATCGGCCGCCAGCAGGTTCATGGTTCCGAACGGCAGGATGCCGAAGGCGTTCTTCCTGCCGGCCATATATTTGGCGGTTTCCCGGATGGTGCCGTCGCCGCCGCCGACGATCAGCGGCTCATCGTCTTCGGCCAGACGTTCCAGATTGGCGTGCATGTCTTCGGGTTCCGACATACACAGCTCGGCTACGGGAATGCCGCTGGCCGTGATAGCGGCTTCGACAGCGGCAACACCCATGTTGAGAACGGTGCCGGATTTGACGTTGATGAGGATGTTGAAATTTTGTGCGCCCATGGCTCATTGCGTGCCGGTTGCGCTGCAAGGATTCAATGTGGTGCGGGCGGGGTAAAACTTAAGGGGCGTGGGGTCCGCGACCCCACAAACCTTGTGATACCTAAAGAAAATAGCCTGGCTTTAAGGGCCAGGCTTTTTCTTTAGGTTTTAAAAGACTTGGGGGCGCAGGCCCCACACCCCATTGTTTTAACCGCGCTGGTCGCGCTTCGCCGCCACGCGCAGGCGCAGGGCGTTCAGCTTGATGAAGCCGGCGGCGTCGCGGTGGTCGTAGGCGACCTTGCCTTCTTCGAACGTCACCAGATCCTGGTCGTACAGCGAGTACGGGCTGGTGCGGCCGGTGATCGTGACATTGCCCTTGTAGAGCTTTACCGTCACCTGGCCCGTGACCTTGTCCTGCGAATAGTCGATCGCCGCCTGCAGCATCTGGCGCTCCGGCGAGAACCAGAAGCCGTTATAGACCAGCGATGCGTACTTCGGCATCAGCTCGTCCTTCAGGTGCATGGCGCCGCGATCGAGCGTGATCGACTCGATGCCGCGGTGGGCGCTGAGCAGGATGGTGCCGCCCGGGGTCTCGTACACACCGCGCGACTTCATACCGACGAAGCGGTTTTCGACGAGGTCGAGACGGCCGACGCCATTGTCGTGGCCCAGCTCGTTCAGCTTGGTCAGCAGTTCCGCCGGCGACAGGGCCTGGCCATTGATGGCCACCGGATCGCCGCGTTCGAAATCGATAGTGAAGACGGTCGGCGTGTCCGGCGCGGCTTCGGGCGAAATGGTACGCTGATAGACAAATTCGGGGGCTTCGACGGCCGGATCTTCAAGAACCTTGCCTTCGGACGACGAGTGCAGCAGGTTGGCATCGACGCTGAACGGCGCATCACCGCGTTTGTCCTTGGCGATCTGGATCTGGTGCTTTTCAGCGAAATCGAGCAGGGCTTCGCGGCTCTTGAAGTCCCATTCGCGCCACGGGGCGATGACGGTGATGTCGGGCTCGAGGCCATAATAGCCGAGTTCAAAACGGACCTGGTCGTTGCCCTTGCCGGTCGCGCCGTGGCTGACGGCGTCGGCACCGACCTTGCGGGCGATGTCGATCTGGCGCTTGGCGATCAGCGGACGGGCAATCGAGGTGCCGAGCAGGTACTGGCCTTCGTAGACCGTGTTGGCGCGGAACATCGGGAAGACGTAGTCGCGGACGAACTCTTCGCGGACGTCTTCGATGAAGATGTTTTCCGCCTTGACGCCGGCGGCCAGCGCCTTGGCGCGTGCCGGTTCGATCTCGCCGCCCTGGCCCAGATCGGCCGTAAAGGTTACGACCTCGGCATTATATTCGGTCTGCAGCCACTTCAGGATGATCGAGGTGTCGAGACCGCCCGAATAGGCGAGGACGACTTTCTTGACGGACTTCTTATCGGCGGACATGGCGGGACCTTAACGTGAAAATTCACGCGCGCTTTAAGGGCTAAGCCCCGCCAAGGCAAGCAAGGATTTCATGCTTCTTTGAAACTACTGGGTGCAGGGTCACTTTGTGCGCTACCGCTTCGCTGCTTGAGCGCAGTACGGACCCTGCCCGCCAGAGGCCCTTAGTGCCTGAAAACCCGCACGCCGGTAAACACCATGGCCAGACCGGCTGCGTCCGCCGCATCGATCACGGCCTGATCGTTCATCGACCCACCCGGCTGGATAATCGCCGTGGCACCGGCAGCCGCCGCTTCCAACAAACCATCCGGGAAGGGGAAGAAGGCTTCCGACGCACAGGCCGAACCCTGCGCCAGCGAGTCCGTCAGGCCCAGGCCCTCGGCGGCTTCCTGGGCGCGCAGGCGGGCAATGCGGGCGCTGTCGCGGCGGTTCATCTGGCCGGCGCCGATGCCCGAAGTGCGGCCATCCTTGGCGTAGACGATGGCGTTCGACTTGACGTGCTTGGCGACGGTGAAGGCGAACAGCATGTCCTGGATTTCGGTCGGGGTCGGCTGGCGCTTGGTGACGACCTTGAGGTCAGACGCCTTGATGCGGGCGGTGTCGCGCGACTGGACCAGCATGCCGCCGGCCACCGAGCGGAAGACCTGGCCGCCGGCCAGCGGGTCGGGCAGGGCGCCTGTGGTCAGCAGGCGCAGGTTTTTCTTGGCGGCAAAGACGGCGATGGCGTCTTCATCGACTTCGGGGGCGACGACGACCTCGGTGAAGATTTCGACGATCTTTTCGGCGGTGGCGCGGTCGAGACGACGGTTGAGCGCGACAATGCCACCGAAGGCCGAGACCGGATCGCATTCCAGGGCGCGCTTGTAGGCGCTGATCAGGTCGTCACCGACGGCCACGCCGCACGGATTGGCGTGCTTGACGATGACGCAGGCGGCGTGTTCGGCCGGATCGAATTCGGCGACGAGTTCCAGCGCCGCATCGGTATCGGCGACATTGTTGTAGCTCAGTTCCTTGCCTTGCAGCTGCTTGGCGGTGGCGACGCCCGGGCGGTTTTCGCCGGTCTTGTAGAAGGCGGCCGACTGGTGCGGGTTTTCACCGTAGCGCATGGTCTGGAGGCGCGCGCCACCGACGGTCTTGCGCTCGGCATAGTCGTCGCCCAGCTGGCCAGCGAACCAGGTCGAGACCGAGGAGTCGTAAGCGGCAGTGCGGGCAAAGGCACGGGCGGCCAGGGACTTGCGCAGAGCCAGGTCGGTCGTGCCTTTGTCGGCGATGGCGGCCAGGACTTGGTCCATGCCGGTTTTGTCGACGCAGATGGCGACATAGGGGTGGTTCTTGGCCGACGAGCGGATCATGGCCGGGCCGCCGATGTCGATATTTTCGATGGCGGCTTCGAAACCGCCGCCCGAAGCCACGGTCGATTCAAACGGATAGAGGTCGATCCAGACGATGTCGATCGGCTGGATGTCGTGGTCGGTGAGCGCCTTGGCGTGTTCCGGCGCATCGCGATAGGCCAGGAGCGCGCCGTGGACCTTGGGGTGCAGCGTCTTGACGCGGCCGTCCATCATTTCCGGGAAGCCGGTGACGTCCGACACGTCCTTGACCGCAATGCCGGCCTTTTCGATGGCTGCCTTGGTGCCACCGGTCGACAGCAGCTCGACACCGGCATCGGCCAGGGCCTTTGCGGCGTCGATCAGGCCGGTCTTGTCGGACAGCGAGATGAGGGCGCGTACGGGCTTTACGAGATCAGGGGCGGGCGGAAAATCGGGAGCGGCGGGCATGGAGGTTTATCCGTGTGGGGAGGGATTAATGCCGGGCGTTTACACGACGCCTTGTGCTTTGCCTACCCCTCGCCCAAACAGCAAAGAAAAACCTCGCCCCCCCGGGAGGTGGGGCGAGGTTCTTCATGACCGGCGGTAAGGCGTGCGCTCCTTACCAGCGGCGATCGTCGTAGCGATCATTGCGATCGTTGTAGCCGTAGTCGCGGTATTGCTTGTAGCCGCGGCGCTCGTAACGGGCTTCTTCCTGGTAGGTTTCAACCTTCTTGCAGGTCGACTTGCCTTGGTCCTTGCCGATCTTGGAGCCGATGACGTAGCCGGCACCCGCGCCAACAACCGCGCCCAGGCCCTTTTCGTTCTTCGAAACTTGCGAACCCAGCAGGCCACCGGCGATGGCGCCGATGATCGCGCCCTTGTTCTTGGCGTCCTGCTTGGTGACCGCACAGGCTTCCGTCTTGGTGTAAGGACGGGCAGAAGCCATGGTCGGAGCGATGGCGGAACCCAGGATCAGGCCGGTGGTGACAACAGCGGCCATAGTGGTTTTGATAATCTTGGTCATAATCTTGGTCCTTCGTGTCTGCCTTGGGGTTGTTCCCTCTCGGCTTGATGAGGACCAATATAAGGGGCCGAACCTGAACGGGATTTGAGCGTCACGTTCATCCTCGTTCAGACTGCACTTTTTTCGAAAAAAGATTCCTGACACGAAAAAGGCCATCCGGAGATGGCCTTTTTGCTTGTAATTTCAAATGGTTGAAATTTTAGCCGTAAACGTAACGGTAGACGGTCTTGACCTTGCGGCCCTTGGAATCGCGCGACCAGACGACTTCTTCACGGTGGGCATTGCCACGGGTACAAGCCTTCTTGCCGCTGTCGTGGCCCATCTTCGAGCCAACGGCACCGCCGACGACGGCGCCTCCCAGCGCGCCGAGGCCGCGTTCATTCTTGGAAATCTGGCTGCCGATGACGGCGCCAGTCACAGCGCCAATGACGGTGCCTGTCTTTTCGCGCTTCTTCTGCTCATACTTGCAGACATAGCGGGTATAGGCCTCCGCAGTCGTGGGGATCGCAAGCGAACCCGCAACAAGGCTGCCGGCGACGGCAGCGGCGACAGTGCCATTGAGAAATCTGGACATGGTTCTTTTCCTCTCATCAGGAACGCAACGCGACATAGCCGGGAAGCCCGTAACGGTTTTCGACCAAATGCAGCGAAAAAACTAAAGCCAGGCCACGATGACGATCATATTTGACGTAATTATGGTCTAGCGCCCCGGCTGTAAAATTTCAGTGAGATATCAAGCCCTCATGCCTCAGCGGGCGATAACTTCCAGCGCACGCGCGTCGGCGCGTCAAGTCGGCCCACGCCCTTCAGCGACACCAGCAGGGTCTTGCGCAGTACATCGTGTTCGAACACGTGGCTGTCCTCGATCGTCACGTCCTTGGCGTCGTGGCGCAGCCACCAGCCACGCCCCCCCGGCCCGCGCAGCAGCACGCTTTTCTTGTCGCGCGCGATCGAAGCCTGGACTTCCGGGTGCAGCAGGAAATGGATGGCAAAGGGCGCGGCCATCGGCACGTCCTGCTTGGCATCCAGCGGCGTCAGGCGGTCTTCCCCGCGCAATTCGTCGCGTTGGGCGTCTATGTAGAGGCGGCGCTCGTGCCTGAGGCCAAACCTGGCCTTCCAGCCGTCGTGCTCCATCTCGAGCAGGCTGCCGGCGTCCTCGGCCTCGACGCGGCGCGAGCGGATCTTGTAGCGTGGTCCCTGCAGGCCGAAGTTCAGCAGTTCGCCGAAGCGGCCAGTGATCGGCGTCAAAATGCCGGTATCGGCCAGGCTCAGCGTATTGCCCGCCGGCACGATACGGAAGCCCTGGCGATCGCTTTGCTTGGGCGACCAGCCGGGCAGGACCATCAGCTTGTCGCGGCCGCCCGACACTTCGAACGCCATGGGATGGTCGCAGGCGGCATAGCCGTAATCATCCGCACGCGGCTCACCCGCATCAGCGATAACCACCAGGCTGCGGCCAGTCAGGCGATGGAAGCGGCCGTCATCAAGCTGTACAGGCGTTTCTGTCGCAGCCGGGCGGACATCGTTACGCACCAGGGCGGGCAGGACTTCGTCGGGCTGCAGCGATTCCGCGCCCTGGAAGGCGCACAGGCTGCCATCGGGGTGCGACAGGGCGCGGACGAAACGGCTCAATTGATCGACATGGGTGTCGAGCGTCTCGGGCGTCGCCAAACCACGCTGGTTCATGGCGTCTTCGATCAGGAGCAGATCGTAGAGCAGGTTCAGGCCTTGCTGCGGGCTGCGCGACACATGACTGCCGTCATTGAGCACCAGCCGCTTCAGTGCCTTGGGCAGCAGCTTCAGGCCTTGCTTCAGGAAGCCATAACCGGCCTTGCCCGACAGGACGCAGCCGAGGATGATCAGGGCGACGGCCTTGTCACCCTGCCACGCCGGATTGTTGCTGAGCCGCGACAGGTGCCGGCCCTGTTCGCTCAGGCACTGGGCGATATCACCTGTATGCTGCGGCGAGACCTGAACCAACCGCTTGGCGAAGATGGCGAGATTGATCATCCGCCGGGGCAGGATTTCTTCGCTCCACGAAAACGGCGTCCAGCGGCAGAAGGTCTTGTGCCATAGCGAAAACAGCCGCCCGGCTTCCCTGGCGCCTTCGTCGCCCTGACTCATCAGGGCCGGCAGCCAGTTGAAGCGGTGCAGCTCGACGGCAAATGCGCGCGACGGCGATGGACGGTTCCACGGGTCACCACTGCCCTGGACGCTCATGCGGGCGCCAGCCAGGGTGAAACGCCCTGCCAGTATCGCCTTACCGAGCTGGGTATTGACCGGGCGGACGTCGTGGGGTGCCGTGATAAAGCCTTCGGGCAGGCCGCCTTTCAGCGTCAGCCGGTAACCCGGCATGCCGAACAGTTCCGCACCCGTCTGGTTCTTCACCCAGGCAAGGATGACCTGCGCCCAGGGCGTCTGGACGGCATTCAGTTCCGGAATCGCGGTCGACTCGTAAGCCTGCATGGCGCCGTTAGTCCCTTAGTGGTCGCATGCTTGACGCGAAAAACCGGTTCCCACTTTTTCGCAGCATGCTCAGAGACCTTTCAGGGCCTTGATGTTACCGGCATAGGCGGATTCGCCGCCCTTGAATACGGCCGTTCCGGCGACCAGGGCGGTCGCACCGGCCGATACGCAGGCCGCGGCATTATTGGCTGTGACGCCGCCATCGACCTGCAGCAGGGCAGGGCTGCTGGCGTCATCGAGCTTCCTTCGCACAGCGGAGATCTTGCGCAGTTGCGTCTCGATAAAGCTCTGGCCGCCAAAACCGGGATTGACGCTCATGATCAGCACCAGGTCGACATCGTCGATTACCCAGTCGAGGATCTCGACCGGCGTGGCCGGATTGAGCACGACGCCGGCCTTGGCACCCAGCTGACGGATATATTTCAGCGAGCGGTGCAGGTGCGGGCCGGCTTCAGGGTGCAGGCTGATATAGTCGGCGCCGGCATTGCGGAAGGCTTCGAGGAACGGATCGACCGGCGAGATCATCAAATGGACATCGAACGGCAGGTGGGTGTGCGGGCGCAAGGCCTTCACCACGTCCGGCCCGATGGTCAGGTTCGGCACGAAATGCCCATCCATGACGTCGATGTGGACAAAATCGGCGCCCGCCGTGGTGATCGCCTTCACCTCGTCGCCGAGGCGCGCGAAGTCGGACGCCAGGATCGAGGGGCAGATAAGAGGCTGGGATGCGGTCATTTCAGTCCGGCTACTGTCGTTTTGAGGGTCATCTTTAAGCGCGCTTGCGCCCTTGCCGTCAACCGTTTTGGCAATCACGAATTGCGTTTGAGACGGGCGATGAAAAAGCCGTCCTGACCGCCCGGGCGCTGATGCGGCAGCAGGCGCAGCCAGCCTTCCCTGGCGATCGACTCCGCCGGCAATCCGGCGGCCGCGACCGCGTCAACGCTTTCGATGGCGAAGGCCTTGTTGCGGCGCAGGAAGGCCAGAACCTGGGTTTCGCCCTCTTCGCGCTCCAGCGAACAGGTGCAGTAGATCAGTTCACCACCGGGCGCGACCTTGGCCGCGCCGGCATCGAGCAGGCGATGCTGGACATCAGCCAGCTTGGCGATGTCGGAAGGCCGCGTCGCCCACAGCACGTCGGGCTGGCGGCGATAGGTGCCGGTGGCGCTGCAAGGCGCATCCAGCAGGACAACGTCGAACTGGCGCGGATCATCGAAGCCTTCGGCGTCAGCCATGTGCAGTTCGGCGGTGTATTGCGTGCGCGTGAGGTTTTCCTCGACGCGCTTCAGGCGGTTCTTGGAGCGGTCGAGCGCGACGACGCTTGCGCCTTTGGCCAGCAATTGCATGGTCTTGCCGCCGGGCGCAGCGCACAGGTCGATCGCCGTCTTGCCGGTCAGGTCGCCGAGCAATGAGACCGGCGTGGCAGACGCTGCGTCCTGAACCCACCAGACACCATCTTCATAGCCGGCCCACTCGCGAATGTCGCCGCGCAGCCCGCTGCGGATGGAGAGGCCGCCGAGAGACTGACCTTCGAGCGCTTCCGACAGGCGGTCGCGGTCGGCGGTGGTTTTGAAGGTAACGTCGGTGGCGGGTTCCTCGGTGAGGACCAGCGCCATGGCTTCGGCATTGTCGTTGCCGAAATTTATCTTCCAGCGCTCGAACAACCAGTCGGGCACCAGGCGTCCCGGCGTGGGTGCCTTCAGGCCGCCCTCACGGATAACCGTGCGCAGGATGGCGTTGATCAGGCCCTTGAACGGGCGGGTGTGGCTCTCGCGCTCGGCCAGCTTGACGGTGGTCGAGACGGCGGCGAAGCCCGGCACGTTCATAAAGCCAATCTGGGTCAGGCCGATGCGCAGCAGGGCGCAGACGGCGTCCGATGGCGTTTTCTTGGTCATCTTTTCGATGACTTCGTTGAGCTGGCCCAGGCGGCGCAGGACCAGCATGGCCAGGGCACGGGCAAAGCTGCGCTCGGACTCGCTCAAGGAGGTGAAGGAGGTGCGGGTCACGGCCTCGTCAAAGCCGGAACGCTTGGTCAGCGCGGCGTCGATCAGCTCCATGGCGGCGATACGCGCGGGCATGCCGATATCGCCATCGTCATCGACGAACACCTTGGGTTCGGGCTTGAACTGCGGCTTGGGCTTTGGTGCCGGGCGCACCTTGGGCGGCTTGTAGCCTGAACGGGACGACGGTTTGCGGGTGCGGGGGGGCTGGGTCATAAGGTCGGTCTTTAAGGTGCTGGGCATTTCAAAAAAAGAACCTCCCCTTTTGCGAGGGGAGGTGAAGAAGGCGCCTACATATCTGTCGCGGGGACGGTCGTAAATCCCTTTTGCTGCGGACGACGACGCAGGTCGGTCGCCAGCTTCATCAGCGCCTCGACCCGGTTCTTGGTATTCGGATGGGTCGAGAACAGATTATCCATGTTACGCCCGTTCAGTGGATTGATGATGAACATGTGCGCAGAGGCCGGGTTGCGCTCGGCGCCGTGGTTATAGGTACCGCGCGCATAGGACTCGATCTTGTGCAGCGCGCGGGCCAAAGCTTCCGGATCGCCGGCGATCTCACCACCGACGCGGTCGGCTTCGTATTCGCGTGTTCGCGAGATCGCCATCTGCACCAACATGGCGGCGATCGGCGCCAGAATCATCAGGGCCAGCGAGGCAAAGATGTTGTTGTTGCCTTCCTCATCGTTATTCGACCCGCCAAAGAACATGGCAAAGTTGGCGATCGACGAGATGGCGCCAGCGACCGAGGCCGTGATGGTCATGACCAGGGTATCGCGGTTTTTAACGTGCGCCAGCTCGTGCGCCATCACGCCGCGGATTTCGCTGCGGTCGAGCATTTCCAGCAGGCCGGTGGTGGCACAGACGGCGGCATTCTGCGGATTACGGCCGGTAGCGAACGCGTTCGGCTGGTCGCTGTGCATGATGTAGACCTTGGGCATCGGCAACTGGGCGCGCTGGCTCAGTTCCTCGATGTCGCGATAATAGGTGCGCAGCAGGGGATGCGTGGTGTTCGGATCGACGGGCTCGGCGCGATACATGCGCAGCACCATCTTGTCCGAATTCCAGTAGGTGAACAGGTTCATCGCGATGCCGAGGCCGAGCGCGATGAGCATACCCGTGGGGCCGGCCAGGGCAAAGCCGATGGCACCGAACAATGCGGTCAGGCCAGCCAGCAAAATCCAGGTCTTCAACGGGTTCATAATGATATCGGTTCCTTGAGTTGTTGATGTTCAGGAACTAGATATGGGGAAATATCCCTATTTCACCAAGGGCCTTACAAAAATGTCATCTGAAGTTGAAAAGCCCGCCGACCTGAGCCAGGTCACGCAAAGGGTGCTGACGCCCGAGGCACAGCGCGCCCTGGCCGAAGCCGCCGAACGTCGCGCGCTGGCCGAGGCCGAAGCGCAAAAAATGGCCGAGGAAGATGGCGGCCCGAAGGGACCCGAGCCGACGCGCTATGGCGACTGGGAACGCAAGGGTATCGCGGTCGATTTCTGACCACCGGAGTCTGCAAAATGAAAAACGTGTTGTTCGTCGGGCAGGATCCGAAGACTGTCGATTTCTCCGATCCGGCGCTGCCGCCCGGTACGAATGCTGAGAAAATACAGGCGGGTATCGATCTGGCCGCGCGTGATATCGCAGACCGGGGCTGGCATGGCGATCTGTGCATGATCTCGCCTGACGACGCGGGCATCGCCGTGCTGAAGGACCAGCTGTCGCGCAGGGCCTATGACTGCGTAGTGATCGGCGGTGGCCTCAGGCTGCCGCCGAAGAGCCTGAAGCTGTTCGAAACTGTGCTGAACACAGTGCACAAGGGCGCGCCGAACGCTGCGATCGCCTTCAATACCTCGCCCAAGGATACCGCAGATGCGGCGGGACGCTGGCTGGACGCCCTGGCCTAAACGTTATGGATCGCCGCCAGGATACTTTGGGCGGCGGCAACCGGATCGGCAACGCGTGTGATCGGACGGCCGACCACGACGTGTGAGGCGCCGTTCAGGAAGGCGTCCTGCGGCGTGGCGATGCGGTGTTGGTCATTGACGTCGGAACCTTCCGGGCGCACGCCGGGCGTTACGATCAGGAAGTCGGCTGGCACGCGCGCACGGATCATGGCCGCTTCGTGCGGGCTGGCGACGACACCGTCCAATCCACACTCGACCGCCTGATCGACGCGACGCATGACAAGGTCAGCCAACGGGACACCATAGCCCATTTCGTCCAGATCGGCCTGGCTCAGCGAGGTCATGACCGTCACACCGATAATCTTTGTCGCGCCATCGCCCCTGCCTTTGACGGCGGCACGCATGACTTGTGGTTCAGCATGGACGGTCAGAAGGTCGCAGGCGCCGGAACAGGCTGCCTTGGCCGCGCCTTCGACCTGGGCGCCGATATCGTGCAGTTTCCAGTCCTGGAAGATCAGCTTGCCCTGGTCCTTCAGCTCGCGCGCCAGGTCCAGACCGCCCTGGGACAGTAGGGTCAGGCCAATCTTATAATAGGAGACGCTGTTGCCGAGGGTCTTGACCAGGGCGCGGGCGCTGTCCAGGTCAGGCTCATCCAGCGCCAGGATCATACGGTCGTCGGCCTTGTAAAGCTCAGTCATGGCGGTCATCCCTTGTGCGCGGTGAGGGGCGATTACGCGATTTGCCAGGACTGCACAAGTCAGTCTAGACTTCGAGAATCACGGGGTGTGCCGCTATGTTCGACGATCTCAATCTCACGAAGCTGCTGCCCTTCTACATCAACTTCTTCATCACCCTGTTCGCGCTGATCGACCCGATCGGCAATGTGCCGATCTATGCGGCGGCGACGCAAGCCCAGTCAGCCACGGCGCGGCGCTGGCTCAGCATCTATATTTCGGCTTTCACGGCGGTGATCCTGTCGATCTTCTATTTCGCCGGCCTGAGCATTTTGCAATTCTTCGGAATTTCGATGGATGCCTTTCGCATCGCCGGCGGGCTGTTGCTGTTCCTGATGGGGCTTCAGATGGCGCAGGGCGATTTCATGGAAACCTTCGCCCATGCCGAAGAGGTCAAAAGCGGGGGTGACCCGACAACGGGCGTCCAGCCGCTGGGCCACCGTGAAACCGCGAAGAAGAGCTTCGAGAAGCTGGTCGTGCCGTTCGCCTTTCCGCTAATGGTCGGGCCGGGAACTATTTCGACGGTAATTATTCAGGCCGGCGTCGCGCAGGATCTGGGGCCGCTGGGGGTGATTATCGGCGTGCTGGCCATTCTGACGACGGCGGTGGCGATCCTGGTGTCATTGCTGCTGTCGAACACGATCTCGCGGATTTTCGGGCGGGTCGGGATGGTCGTGGTGGTGCGGGTACTGGGGCTGATCCTGTGCGCCCTGTCGGTGCAGATCATCATCTCGTCAATCGGCGCAATTACCCAGGACATCATCCTGCCTAGCGCTGCGCATCCGTATGAGAACGGACATGGTCGGTAAAAGGAAGCCGAAGGGGCCAGGGGTCCCTTCACCCCATAAGTTTTAGCGGTGTATCTTTCTCAACTGCCCTGACGCCAGCTCCATCACCCAGTCATCGGGCAGGACCTTCAGCAGTGCGGCCGCCGTCTTGTTCGGCGCGCCAGGTACACAGCAGGCGCGATTGGCCTCGGCGGCAACAAAGCCTTCACGCGCAACCTCATCAGCACCCATCCACCACCATTCGGGGATGGCCTTCGACAGCTTGGAGCGCGTGCCGACGACGTCGTGGAATTCGGAATAGGTCCATCCCGGGCACAGCGACGTCACGTGCACGCCGTGGTCACGGACTTCCAGGTGCAGGCTTTGCGAAAAGCGCGTCAGGCCGGTTTTCACAGGCCCATAGAGCGTATCGCCCGGCGACGCCGGCAGGTAGCCGGCCAGCGAAGACACATTGATGACTCGGCCGAACTTGCGCTCGATCATGCCGGGCAGAAAGCGGTGTGTTAGCTCGATCGGCGCCAGCCACATGACCTGCATGAAGGCACGATGCTGTTCCAGCGTGGTGCCCAGGAAGCCGCCAGGCTGGCCATAGCCGGCATTGTTGACCAGGCCGTCGACGCTGCGGCCGAGAGCGAGCACGCTTTGCTGCAAGGCTTCGGGGGTGGCGGAATCGGACAGGTCACCCGGCAGGGCATGGGCTTCAACACCAAAGCGCAGGCGAATTTCTTCGGCCAGCGTCTCCAGACGGTCCTGTCGGCGGGCGGTCAGCGCCACGTCCCAGCCATGCGAGGCGTAGGTACGCGCAAACGCCATGCCGATCCCTGCGGACGCTCCGGTAATCAGGACAAGACGGCGGGCCAAGGCTTTAGTTCCCCTAGAAAATCAGGCGCAGATCGAACACGACCGCTGCCAGAAATGCAAGTGGATTGATAGTGCGGAATATTTAAGAAATGGCCAAGCTCAAATCAGGCAGGGATCTTCTCGGCGCAGTCTTCTGCTTGTTCACCAACATGATTCAGCAAATCTGCGACCGTAATCTTGGACAGGCTGGTTGAGGCCGCCGCATTGGCGAGCTGCATGGCGTCGTTGACGGCGCGCGGAATGGCCTGGCTGACCGGGCAACCCTTGGCGCCGACCGGTGCGGAGCCCAGATGCGCGCAGCCATTGACGGCCTTGAGCACTTCATCGAGGCGAATCTGTTCCGGACGCTTGAGCAGCCATGCCCCGCCGGCCACGCCCGAGCACGTCGCAACCAGGCCGGCTTTGGCCAGCTGGGTTGTCATGCGACGGATGACAACGGGATTGGTCGGAATGCTGGCCGCCAATACGGAAGAGGACACCGCCTGCTCACGCGAATAAGCATTGCGGTGCGCGAGATACGCCAAGGTATGCGCTGCGACGGGAAATCTTTGACTGTCGGACATGATTATCTCGATATTACAACAGTTTTGGTTCTGTTCCTAGGGCAGCCAAGTCACAGCTCTGTCATGAACGCCCTAAATGGGCATTGAATGTGTTTTTAAATAGGCGTAAGAGCCCGTCGTTCAAGCGAGGGCGTCCTTGAAAAGACCGTGGTGTCATGCCCTCAGGAGAGTAGTACATGACAGGGGATTCCCCTGCCGGAACGCCGGGCTCCCAGCCGGCACCGGCAACCGCCGACGACGCGCCGACTACTGCTGTCGCGGCCACCGTTTCCACAACATCGAAGGATGCCGCTGCGGAAGCCCCTGCACACCATGGTCACGCGCATGCGGGATTCCTGGCGCTGGCGCTCGGCTCGGTTGGCGTCGTCTTCGGCGATATCGGCACCTCGCCCCTTTACGCCTTCAAGGAAGCGCTGCACGCCGCCGCCCATGACGGGGTGACACGGCCGGAAATCCTCGGGGTCATATCGCTGGCCCTGTGGGCCATGATACTGATCGTTGCGGTCAAGTATGTCGGCTTCATCATGCGCGCCGACAACAATGGCGAAGGCGGGGTCCTGTCGCTGATGGCCCTGGCCCAGCGCGCCATGGGACGCAGAACGCAGATCGTCTTTGTCCTCGGCGTCATCGGCGCGGCGCTGTTTTATGGCGACGCCGTTATCACGCCGGCCATGTCGGTGCTGTCGGCCGTCGAAGGCCTGCGCACCATTCCCGGAATGGAAAACAGCATTTCGACCGAAATGGTGCTGGCGATTGCCGGGGTGATGCTGCTGGGCCTGTTCATGTTCCAGAGCAAGGGCACGGCCAAGGTCGGCGTTGTCTTCGGCCCGATCTGTGCCATCTGGTTCACGGTCATGGCCGTGTTGGGCATAATGCAGTTTGTACAACGTCCTGAAATCCTTATTTCCATAAACCCC
The DNA here is from genome assembly GCF_056400965.1 of Asticcacaulis sp. P4_H10. NCBI lineage: Bacteria > Pseudomonadati > Pseudomonadota > Alphaproteobacteria > Caulobacterales > Caulobacteraceae > Asticcacaulis > Asticcacaulis sp. P4_H10. The sequence continues at coordinate 183,083 of NZ_JBFUKH010000002.1, forward strand.
TTCTATGCGGTCAAGTTCCTGGCGGAACACGGCCTGTCGGGCTTTATCGTCCTGGGCGCGGTCTTCCTGACGGTGACGGGCGCCGAAGCCCTGACCGCCGACATGGGCCATTTCGGCCGCTGGCCGATCCAGGCGGCGTGGCTGTTCTTCGTGCTGCCGTGCCTGACGCTGAACTATCTGGGGCAGGGGGCACTGGCGCTGAAAGTGCTGGAAGCCACACCTCCCGGCCAGCCCTTCCACCAGATGAACTGGTTCTTCGAGATGGCGCCGGAAACCTATCGCCTGCCGCTGGTCATCCTGGCCGGCATGGCGACAGTGGTTGCATCGCAGGCGGTGATCACCGGCGCGTTCTCGCTGACGCAACAGGCGATCCAGCTGGGTCTGCTTCCGCGCCTGACCGTGACGCGGACGTCGGAAACCCAGTCGGGTCAGATCTATGTCCCGCAGCTCAACAACATGCTGCTGGTCGGTGTGGTCGTGGTCATGGTGACCTTCCAGACCTCGTCGGCCCTGGCGCATGCCTATGGCCTGGCTGTGACAGGCACCATGGTCGTGACGACCATGATGGCGACGGTTGTCATGCGTCAGATGTGGAAGTGGCGCTGGCCGATGGTGCTGGCTTTCGTTATCCCGTTCATGATCCTCGACCTGTCGTTTCTGAGCGCCAATGCCCTGCGCTTCTTCTCGGGCGGCTGGCTGCCGGTGCTGATCGGCGCGTCGCTGTTCCTGGTCATGGCGACCTGGGTGCGCGGCAGCCAGATCCTGATGGACAAGTCGCGGCGTGACAGCGTGATGCTGACCGACCTGGTCGAGATGATGAAGAAGCGGCCGCCACATCGCGTGGCAGGTACGGCGATCTTCCTGACGTCGGACGCGGAAATCGCGCCGGTCGCCCTGATGCACAATCTCAAGCACAACAAGGTGCTGCATGAGAAGAATGTTATCCTGACGGTGCGCACGGCCAATACGCCGCGCGTGCCGGATGCCGAGCGCGTGACGATCGAGATCATCAACGAAGACTTCAAGAAGCTGACGATCAGCTACGGCTTCATGGAAAGCCCGAACCTGCCGCGTGCGCTTGGTGTGTGCCGCAAGCTGGGCCTGAAGTTCGACATCATGGCGACCAGCTTCTTCCTGGGCAAACGGAACGTCGTGCCGTCGGCCAATTCGGGCATGCCGCTGTGGCAGGACAAGCTGTACATCTTCCTGATGCGCAATGCAGCGAACCCGACGGACTTCTTCCATATCCCGCCGGGTCGCGTTGTTGAGCTTGGCACTCAGGTGACTGTCTGATTCCAACCGCTTTATGGTTTGGCAAGGGCGACTGCCCTCCAAGCCTTTCGGCGCTTGAGCTGAAAAAGCTGGGTCAAGGGTCCTTCGGACCCTTGCCGCCGGAGGCTTTTTTAGACTGTCGGATTCGTCACTTCACCCGAAAACCTTCCTTTGAAGACCATGGCCGACAGTGGCTGGCGATCCGAAGGCGATTCACGCGTCTTCAGGAAGTCGGGCAGGCTGTCCGGGTCGCCCTTGTGGCCGATGGCATAGGCGGCGTCGAGCTTGACGTTGTCCGGTAGACCCAGGACCAGCGGCGCCTTGTCATAATGAAGACCGCCCATGCCATGGGCAACGAGACCCAGCTTATGTGCCTGAAGCGCCAGAGCGAAGGACGCGGCACCCGTGTCAAAGCTGTGAGTCGGGATGTCGCGCTCGCCATCGAACGTCGTGACCGAGGCGGCAAAGATCAGCGCGCCGGCATTCTTCGCCCAGCCTTCATTGAACGGCACCAGCAGGCTGAGAAGCGTGTCGAATTCCGGCGTGCCGTTGAGCGCATAGATGAAGCGCCAGGGCTGAAGGTTGGATGCCGACGGCGACCAGCGCGCGGCTTCGAGCAGGCTCAGGACCTGATCTTCGGTGACCGGGGTGTCGGCGAAAGCGCGCGGCGACCAGCGTTCCAGGAACTGGGGATCGATAGGGTGGGTCGGGTTGCGGAACGAGGTGCTCATCTGGGTCTCCATTATGTGACTGGCTTTCGCGGCCGAACTCTGGTTCACAAAGCCTACAACCAACATTCGTAACTAAAATAGTGACAGTTACATATGGTTCAAGAGGTCCCGTGTTAGATTCTTTACAGCGCCGCCATGATTTTTTAGCACCGTACATCACGGTGTATGGCCCGGCAGACACCACCCCCCGCCCGGCCGTGCTGATCTTCCACGCCTGCAATGGCATCCGGCCGCATATCCACGCCTATGCCAGGCTGGCGGAAAAGGCCGGGGTGCGGGCTTTTGTCATCGATAGTTTCATGCCGCGCGGCTGGGACCAGACGGCGGCGGTCAGCCTGGTATGCTCAGGCCTGGCGCTGCATGGCTATGAGCGGTCAGGCGACGTGCTGGCGGCCGTCTGGGGCATTGCACGGCGGCCGGATGTCGATGCGTCGCGCCTGTGCCTGGCAGGATGGAGCCACGGCGCGTGGTCGATCATGGACCTGATGACGCAGCGCCTGGAGCGCGAGGGCGCAGCGCGGTTGAAGGACCCGAGCCCGGAACCGCTCAAGGGCGTGAAGAGCGTCTTCCTGGTCTATCCGTACATAAACTTTCCGGCGCGCAGCAATACGCACCATTGGGAATACCGGCCGCAGACCCTGGCCGTGCTGGCGCGCAGTGATTTCCTGACGGCGCATGCCCATGCAGCCAATACCTTCAAACGCCTGAGGGACGAGGGTGTGCCGGTAGAGACGCTCGATCTCGACGCCACACATTGTTTTGACGAGGATGGCATTCATTTTGGATCGTTCATGTCCTATGATGCGGCCTGTCATGACCGGACCGAGCAGGCTTTTGTGCGGTTTCTGGAAGAGACGCTGGGGTAGTTCCAAAGCTTGCTTTGGTAAGCCCGACCGGGCGCCCGAGCTTGATGCGAGGAGCCTCGCGGCGCTTGAGCGCTAAAAAGAGGGGGATTACATGCAAACCATGGCGGAGCGCTACGCGCTGCTGGAAAAGGACATCACGGTGTACGGGCCGGACGACAAAAGCGTCCTGCCGGCGATTGTGCTGTTTCACGGCTGCGGCGGTATGCGGCCGCACATCCATACCTATGCCAAGGCTGCCGCGGCACTCGGCATTCGCGCCTATGTGGTCGACAGCTTCACGCCGCGCGGCTGGGACCGCGCCTTTGCCGTTTCACTGATCTGCACCGGCGCCTTCATGCAGGGTTATGAGCGGTCGGGCGATGTGCTGAGCGTGTTGTGGGGGCTGAAGCAGTCCGGCCGTGTCGATATGGACAATGTGGTGCTCGCCGGCTTCAGCCATGGCGGCTGGTCGATCATGGACCTGATGACGCAAGGCTTGACGAAAAGCGGCGAAGCCAGGCTTGCCGATCCGGATGCGGCGCTGGCGGACCAGGTCAAGGGCCTGTTCCTGGTCTATCCGTACATAAGTTTCCCGGCGCGCAGCAATACAAAGCCGTGGGTGCGCCATCCGAAAACCTTCGCCGTGCTGGCGGAAAAGGACCACCTGACGCCGGTCAAGCATGCGAAGAAGATCTTCGCCAATGTGACGGCGGCCGGGTCTGCGGTCGAAGTCCTGCCGATGGCGGCCAGCCATGCCTTTGACGAGGAAGGCAATAAGGGCATGGTCATGGCCTATGATCACGAAGCCATGGAGGCGTCGATCGCGGCCATGGTCAGGTTCCTGCGCGAAACCTTGCTGTTGCCGGAGCAGGCGAAGCCCGTTGCGGTCGGCGGTTAACCGGATATAGTCGGGCAGACGGATGCAACCCCTAACCCTCTCCTCTTAAAAGGGACGAGGGGATTTTCAGAGCGTAATCCGCTTAGTGTCCCCTTTCCCCACGAAGAGGGAAGAGGGTTAGGGTGAGGGGTTCTTCCAGCGGGCTCAGGGGAAATCATGGCACTCGATACGCTGCAGCAGCGGTGCGACCTGTTGATGCCGCATGTCCAGGTCTTTGGGCCTGAGGACGGCGTGCGGCGGCCGGCCCTGATCCTCTTTCACGGCTGCGGTGGTATAGCTTCAAACCTTGCCCTCTATGCGCATGCGGCCGTCGCCAGCGGCATGCGCGCCTTTATCGTCGACAGCTTCACGCCGCGCGGCTGGACGCGCAAGCATGCCGCCGCCTGGGTTTGCAAGGGGCTGAAACTGCGCGGCTATGAACGCTCGGGCGATGTGCTGGCGGCGGTCGCGGGGATCAGCCAAAGGCCGGATGTCGATCCGGACCGCCTGATGCTGGCGGGGCTCAGCCACGGCGCCTGGGCGATCATGGACCTGATGACACAAAAGCTCGACAAGGCGGGTGACGCACGCCTCAGTGATCCGGCACCGCAATGGCTCGATGGCGTGAAGGGGCTTTTTCTCGTCTACCCCTATATCAACTTCATGGCACGGTCGGTGACGCGGCCATGGCGGCACAAGCCCAAAACTCTCGCTGTGCTCACTCTGTCTGATCATCTGGCGGCCTACAGGCATTATCTCCGGCTGATCGTCAAACTGCGCAAGCAGGGTGTCGCTGCCACGACGGTATCGGTCGAGGCCACGCACGCTTTCGACGAGGAGGGCATCGATCGCACCGGCATCATGCGCTACGACGCTGAAGCGCTGACCGTGACGCTCGACACCCTGAAAGAGTTCATCGCCGAAACCATTTAACGAAAAAGGCCGCCAGAGTTTCCAGCGGCCTTCTTGTTACTATCGGTCTTCTTCGTCTGCACCGGGCAGGCCGTCGATCTCTTCGTCGAAGTCGGCGTCGTCTTCGTCTTCCAGGAAGGGGACGTCATCGGCATCGTCGTCGACCAGTTCGGCGTCTTCGATGTCCATGTCGACCGCATCGCCGGGAGCGCCGACGCGAGCCGGGTCAGCCGGATCGAGGTCTTCGTCTTCGTCGATGATAAGCGTGTCGTCTGCGACCACTTCGTCGATTTCAGGTGTGATGACTTCGGGCTCTTCGTCCTCGTCCTCGCTCGGGGTCTTGCCCTTCACCTGATCTTCGGCTTCCTCGTCCGTATCTTCATAGTCAGGGGCGGTGGTGCGGACGCGCGTACGACGCGTGCGGATCACTTCTTCCTGGTCGAATTCGAATGCGCATTTCGGGCAATGCGCCGGCCGGTTGTTCAGGTCGTAGAACTTGGCCGTGCAGTTGGGACAAACCTGTTTGGTGCCTAAGGCGGGATCAGCCACGGATGGTCCTTATCAATCGGAATAGAAAAAATGCGTTTGCGATTGGCCCCCTTGCCACTAGTAAGGCCTCCTGTCAAAAGCTTAAATCCGCGCCGGCTTCAATTTTTCTTGCTGGAAATTTTTTTGCGGCCGAAACCAGCCCCCTTTTATCGACGCATTCATGATACCCGATCAAGCTACCGCCGCCAAAACCGCTGTAAGACTGGCAACACCCGAGACAACTCTTACCGGCCGGATTGCCCTTCCTGGATCAAAGTCCATCACCAACCGCGTTCTGCTGATCGCGGCGCTGGCGCAGGGCAAGAGCCGGGTCAGCGGCGCGCTCAAAAGCGACGACACAAAATATATGGCGCGCGCCTTGGGCCAACTGGGCGTGACGGTCACTGATACCGGCGACACGGAGTTTCTGGTCGAAAGCTCAGGCACGCTGACGCCGTCTGTCGAGCCGCTGTTTCTCGGCAATGCAGGCACGGCGGTGCGCTTCCTGACGGCGGCCGCCGCCAATATCGACGGTACGACGGTGCTGACCGGCGACGCGCACATGCAGAAGCGCCCGATCGCGCCGCTGGTCGCCGCGCTCAACGATGCCGGTGTCACGGCGACTTCGCCGACCGGTTGTCCGCCGGTTACGGTTACAGGGACGGGCGGCTTCACCAATCGCACCATCGACGTCGATGCCAGCCTGTCGAGCCAGTACGTCTCGGCCCTGCTCATGGCCGGCACCAAGGGCGATGCACCTCTACGTCTGCGGGTCAAGGACGGCGACATTGGTGCGCTCGGCTATATCGATATTACGCTTGCCTGCATGCGCGCCTTCGGGGCGCAGGTCACACAGACTGGCCCACTGGCCTGGGAAATAAACAACAGCTCTTACGAGGCGCGCGACTACTGGGTTGAGCCCGACGCCAGTGCCGCCACCTATATTTGGGGCATCAATGCGCTTTTGGGCGCCAATATCGACATTGGCATCGCACCCGATGCCATGATGCAGCCGGACGCCAAGGCGTATGATTTCATCAGTCAGTTCCCGAACCTGCCGGCGGTCATCGACGGCAGCCAGATGCAGGATGCCATTCCGACCATTGCAGTCCTGGCGGCTTTCAACAATCATCCGGTGCGCTTCGTCGGGATCGCCAACCTGCGCGTCAAGGAATGCGACCGCATCAGTGCCGTCGCCACCGAACTCAACCGCATCCAGCCCGGCCTGGCCGAAGAGATCGGCGACGACCTTTTGATTACGCCCGACCGCACTCTGATCGGTAAGACGGTCGAGGCCAGCATCGAAACCTATCACGATCATCGCATCGCCATGTCTTTCGCGATTGCTGCCCTGGTCATCGATGGCGTGCGCATCCTCGATCCGGGCTGCACCGCCAAGACCTATCCCGGCTACTGGCGCGACCTTGAAAGCGTCGGTGTCAGCATGACATTCGAATAACGGAGCGGTTGACCATGGCGCTTATCATCGCATTCGACGGCCCGGCCGCCTCGGGCAAGGGCACTTTGGCCTCGGTGATCGCCGCTGACTACCGCCTGCCCTTCCTCGACACCGGCCTACTCTATCGCGCTATCGGCCACCTGGCGTTCCATCACGACGTGCCGCATTCCGAGGTTGATGTCCTGGCGGCACTGGCCAAGGAAATCGATACGGACCTGTTGTCCGACGAAGCCCTGCGCGGCCGTGAAGCTGGCGAGCGCGCCTCCCAGGTCGCCGCCATTCCCCAGGTCCGCGCCGCGCTCAAGCAGTTCCAGATCGATTTTGCGCAACAGCCGGCCGGCGCCGTGCTCGATGGCCGCGATATCGGCACGGTTATTGCGCCTGACGCTTCGGTCAAGGTCTTCGTCACCGCCCGTCCGGAAGTCCGCGCCCATCGCCGCTGGCTGCAGCTCAGGAAGATCAATCCGGACCTCAAACTGGAAGACGTTCTGGAAGATATCCGCGTCCGTGATGCCCGTGATTCCGGCCGCAGCAGTGCCCCGCTCGAAATGGCCAAAGATGCGCTCTTGCTTGATACCTCCGACTTAGGTATAGAAGCCGCCATCACAGCTGCGCGATCCCTTGTGAAAGACCGGTCTGGCGTTTTATAACGTCAAATCCCAAGCCCGGTCGAAGAGGCATCCACAAAAGACGCCCCCGGACGGTCCGCCGTCGCAGCGATACAACCGGCTTTGCCCGGACTCCATGAAATCAAAGCCGCACCCCGTGCGATCTCCCCAGAGGCGATTTGCCTCTTAAATGGCTTTGGGGATATCAGATCACCGGACACGCGCTCACAAACCAAAGAGACTACATGAGCGATTACAATCCCTCGCGCGACGATTTCGCAGCGCTTCTCGACGAAAGCCTGCACGGCCGCGATATGCTCGAAGGCCAGGTCATCCATGGCCTCGTCGTCGCCGTCGACAAGGACAGCGTCACGGTTGACGTCGGCCTGAAGACCGAAGGCCGCATCCCCCTGAAGGAATTCGGCGCCGACGGCCCGAACCTGAAGAAGGGCGACACCGTCGAGGTGTACCTGGAACGCGTCGAGAACGCGATGGGCGAAGCCGTCATCTCCAGAGAAAAGGCCCGCCGCGAGGAAGCCTGGACCCGTCTGGAAGCCGTCTTCAACCGCGGCGAGCCGGTCATGGGCACCATCGTTGGCCGCGTCAAGGGTGGCTTCACCGTCGATATGGACGGCGCATCGGGCTTCCTGCCGGGCAGCCAGGTCGACATCCGTCCGGTCCGCGACATCGCGCCGCTCATGGGCAAGGAACAGCCCTTCGCCATCCTCAAGATGGACCGTCCGCGCGGCAACATCGTCGTCTCGCGTCGCGCCATCCTCGAAGAAGCCCGCGCCGAACAGCGCACCGAGCTGGTTGGCCAGCTGGCCGAAGGCGAAATCCGTGACGGCGTCGTCAAGAACATCACCGACTACGGTGCGTTCGTTGACCTGGGCGGCATCGACGGCCTGCTGCACGTCACCGACATGTCCTGGAAGCGCGTCTCGCACCCGTCGCAGGTCCTCAATGTCGGCGACCAGGTCCGCGTCCAGATCATCAAGATCAACCCGGACACGCAACGTATCTCGCTGGGCATGAAGCAGCTTCAGTCCGATCCGTGGGAAAATGTCGACGTCAAGTATCCGGTCGGCGGCAAGTTCACCGGTCGCATCACCAATATCACGGACTACGGCGCGTTTGTTGAGCTGGAATCGGGCGTCGAAGGCCTGGTCCACGTTTCGGAAATGTCCTGGACCAAGAAGAACGTTCACCCGGGCAAGATCGTTTCGACCTCGCAGGAAGTCGACGTCGTCGTGCTCGAAGTCGATGCTTCGAAGCGTCGCGTTTCGCTGGGCCTGAAGCAGGCTCAGGAAAATCCGTGGGATCAGTTCCTGCGCAGCCACCCGATCGGTTCGACCATCGAAGGCGAAGTCAAGAACGCCACCGAATTCGGTCTGTTCGTCGGCTTCGAAAACGACATCGACGGCATGGTCCACCTGTCGGATCTCGACTGGAACGTTCCGGGCGAAGAAGCCATCAGCCGTTACAAGAAGGGCGACGCCGTCAAGACCAAGGTCCTGGACGTCGACGTCGACAAGGAACGCATCTCGCTGGGCATCAAGCAACTCGGCAGCGATCCGATGACCGGCGACACCTTCAAGAAGGGTCAGACCGTCACCGTGACCGTCACCGAAATCACGACCGGCGGTATCGAAGTCAAGTTCGGCGAAGACGATGCACCGATGTCGGCCTTCATCCGCAAGTCGGACCTGTCGCGCGACCGCAACGAGCAGCGCGTTGAGCGCTACGCCGTCGGCGACCGCGTTGACGCCCAGGTCACCAACATCGACAAGGCGGCCCGCAAGGTCTCCGTCTCGATCAAGGCGCTGGAAATGGCCGACGAAAAGTCCGCCATCGAACAGTACGGCTCGCAGGATTCCGGCGCTTCGCTGGGCGACATCCTCGGCGCCGCCCTGCGCGACAAGGTCAAGGAATAAGGGTCCTTAGGACCCTTAACCCGGAATCGCTACCGTGTTTAGGCGCGTGTAGCGGTTAGGGTGAGAGTATAAAAGAAGCCGGTGCTGGTGACAGCGCCGGCTTCTTTTATTACTCCGGAGCATTTTATTACTCCGGAGCAGGAGGACTGGGCTTGTCCCGCCTGAACGGATAGGCGAACTGCGCCAGCCAGCCTTTCGGCACCGGATGGCCGCCGATGCCGTAGCCGGACGGCCACTTGTCATCGGGCAGGTAATGCGTGCCGAACAGACGGTCAATCCACGGGAAGTGCACAGCGAAATTGACGTCGATCGCTTCCTTCTCGATGCCGTGATGCCAGTGGTGAAAACGCGGCGTGACGAAAAACGGCGCGATCCAGCGGTCGTCGAAGCGGATATTGGCGTGGACGAACGCTGAGACCAGGTAGATGAAGAAGATATAGCCGTAGAGGGCGTTTTCCTCGAAACCGAGCGCATAGAGCGGAATGATCGTCACACCGCGCAGGGCCAGGATTTCAAACAGATGCATGCGCGATCCGGCCATCCAGTCCATGGCCTGGGCCGAATGGTGGACGGCGTGGAAGCGCCACAGGAAGGGAACGCTGTGGAACAGGCGGTGAAAGCCGTACTGCATAACATCGGCCAGCAACATCAGTTCGATGAACTGCACGATATAGGGCTGGGATGCAACGGCGTTGCGCAAGGGCTGCCACAAGGCCGCGTGTTCCAGCACGGCCATGGTCGGTGCCAGCGAAATGAAGGCCATGATCTGGATCAGCAGGCTCGAGATCAGGAAATAGAGCAGGTCCTCGCGCCATTCGTAACGGAACAGGGGCTGGGGCCGGTCGCCGCTAAACAGCTTTTCCAGCGGCACGAACAGTAATCCCTTCATCAACAGATTCAGGATGAACCAGTCGACGCCGAACCCGATGCCTTCGCCGGGGAGGGTCTGTGCACCGATGGCGCCCAGTGTCATGGTCAGCAGCACGAAGGCGATGGCGCTGAAGCCCAGGATCTTGTTGCGGCGCAGGGTCAGATTGAGACAGGCCAGGCCAAAGGCAAGGAATGCCATGACCTGCACGCCAACCATATAGAACGGGCTGTCGTGGATGTGCCGCAGGTCCTCGACCGAGAACCAGGCTGGGTAATGGTGGGCCAGCAGCATCAGCAGCGCCGATCCGCCGAGCACGAGGGCCAGCATGCCGCTGAGCCAGCCTGACCCGAACGCCCGTTGTTCGGCTTCGGCTTCAAGATCGTTGCGAATAGCCAGACGCAGCTTGCTGAGCATGGTTCCCCCTGTTCGGTTTCGCCCTGCATAACAAAGATACCCTAACGGCAGGTTTCGCCTGGCAGTAGGCAGACCGGGCAAGAGCGGTTAGAAACGTCAAAAAATCCACGCCTGCGTCGATACCGTTGTCGATTCCGGCCACCGCCATTCGTAGATCCTGCAGGAGGGAACTTCGCCATGCACTACGCCATTCTTTGCTACGACTCCGAAGACGTCATCAGCGCCTGGTCTGAAGACAAGGACGCCGAAGTCATGCGTGATCTGGGACTGGTGAACGCGCGCTTGAGTGCCGAAGGCAAGATGGGCCCGGTAGCACGGCTGATGCCAACGACCGCGGCCGTGACCCTGCGCAAAGGCCGTGACACCACCGTTATCGATGGCCCGTTCGCTGAGACCAAGGAGCAGTTGCTTGGCTTCTACACCGTGGAATGCGAAACGCAGGACGAAGCTGTCGATATCGCCAGGGAGCTGGCTGGTGCGTCGGGCTCTGCCGGCTGTTTCGAGGTGCGGCCGATGATGGTGTTTATCCCCGACAGCCGTGCATCCTGACGATGGACTGCTGACAGAAATCTTTCGCGTACCGGTTCAAAGAGCTCGAATAATCACAGGAGACCATCATGACCAACGAACTGCACCGGGGTGTCATCCCCTATCTCAACGTCATCGGCGCATCCGACGCGGCGGAATTCTACAAGAAGGCATTCGCCGCCGAGGAAATCGCCCGCATGCCTGCAGACGATGGCAAGCGGCTGATGCACTGCCATCTCAAGATTCATGACGGTTCGCTGATGTTGTCGGATGTATTCCCGGAATATGGCTATGACCATCAACCGTCGCACAGCTTCACCATGATGCTGGTCGTTGACGATGCCGATCTGTGGTGGAACCGGGCCGTCGAAGCCGGCTGTGAAGTCGTTTCGGAACTGAAGGTCGAATTCTGGGGGGATCGCTTCGGGATGATGCGCGACCGGTTCGGGGTCCATTGGGGTGTCAACGAACCTGCCAAGACAAAATAGAGCGATATGCCGAAACGTAGTTCGGCGTAGCCAAAAGTGTGCAGCGGTTTTCGGCCTAATATCGCGCGAAAACAAAAAATCTAACCTTACTTGAGGTTGTTCGTGCGGTGCGGCCTCAAAAAAAGATGCATTGGGGTTACCTCCGGCGGGAAAGACTTTTGCGTCAAAGCCTTGTCCTGCCGGAGGTTTATTGTGCGCCGCACGCCGGGTGCAAAGGATATTTTTGTGAGTGATATCGTTATCACGCTTTAATTTTTATCCAACCCCTTGATCCCTATTCATTTTTCGATCAATGTCGGTTTGTCTGGAGATTCACTTGTTGGGGGACACAGCAATGCTGAAATCTGAACTGATTGAACGCCTCGCATCTGAATATCCGCACTTGACGCAAAAAGACGTCGAGCGCGCTGTAAACCTCATTTTCGAGTCGATGATCGGTACCCTTGAAAAGGGTGGTCGCGTTGAATTGCGGGGCTTTGGCGCCTTGTCGGTTCGTTCCCGACCCGCCCGTGCGGGCCGCAATCCGCGCACCGGTGAGTCGGTCAAGGTGCCGGCCAAGCACGTGCCCTTCTTCAAGAGCGGCAAGGAATTGCGCGAACGCCTGAACCTCAGCGGCGACGATAACGACGCTGATTAACTCCTGCGCAAAACGCAGGCGCCCCTGACTTAAAAGTGCGCAAACGTTTTTCGCTTAAATAATCAGACAAACAGTGCTTAGATCGCAGCGATTCCATTGGAATCGTTCGATTTTGATCCTCCGGCCGGAAGGGGAGCACCTATGAGCATTGTATCCGAATTCAAAACATTCCTGATGCGTGGCAACGTCATCGACCTGGCGGTTGGTGTTGTCATCGGTGGCGCCTTCGGCAAGATCGTTACGTCACTGGTCGAAAACATCATCATGCCGCCGATCGGCGTGGTTACCGGCGGGGTCGATTTTTCCGATCTGAAGTTCGTTCTGGTCCCCGCCGATGCGGCGACCAAGACTGCTGAAGCGGCCATTTCCTATGGCATCTTCATCAACACCCTGATCCAGTTCGTGATCATCGGCACGGCGATCTTCATGGTCGTCAAGGCAATCAACAAGCTGATGCCGCCACCGCCGCCTCCGCCGCCCGCCAACACTCCCAGCCAGGAAGAGCTGCTGGCCGGCATATTGGCCGAGTTGAAGAAGCAAAATAAGGGCTAAACATACTCTTGTGCACGAAAGGAGGGACGCCTAAACAACGTCCTTCCTTCGATAGGCAGCAACTACGTGTCACAGCCTCCGGCGTCCGGTCCTGAATCCGCTCCAGTGCCTCCAAAGTCTTCGGGCCTTATCAAGAATTCGCTGATCAACAGCGGCTTTACCCTTGTAAGCCGCTTCCTGGGCATGGCCCGGGACCTGGTCATCACCGCTGTTCTGGGCGCGTCGGGCAATATCGCTGCCGACGCCTATAATACGGCGCTCAGCTTCCCCAACGTGTTTCGCCGGATTTTTGCCGAAGGCGCCTTTACCGCCGCCTTCGTGCCGTCCTATTCGGCGGTGCTGGAACAGGAAGGACCTGAAGCCGCCGACAGGCTGGCGCGCGATGCCCTGGCGACCCTGTGCTGCATGACGCTGGTCGTCACAATTTTGGCCCAACTGACCATGCCGTGGCTGATGCAGTACATCATCCGTCCCGGCTTTGTGGACACGCCTGAAAAGTTCAAGCTCACCTGGGTTCTGACTCAGGTCGCCATGCCCTACCTGCCGTGCATGGCCATAGTGGCGCTGTTGTCGGGCGTATTGAACGCGCGCGGCCGTTTTATCGTCTCGGCGGCCGTGCCGACCCTGCTCAACATTGTCATGCTGGTTATTGTCTGGCCGCAGAAGGACCCGATCTCGGGCGCCTGGGCCGGGGCGATCGGCATTCTGGTCGCTGGTGTCGCCCAGGCGGGCCTGCTGGTCTGGGGTGTGCGCCGGGTTGGGGCGCGCATTGGCCTCAGCGTCATTCCGCGCCTGACGCCTGAGGTCCGCAAGCTGTTGTGGCTGGCGATACCGGGCGCGCTTGCCGCATCGGCGACGCAGATCAACGTGCTGGTGTCGGGCTTCTTTGCCTCGGCCGTCGATGGCGCCGTGTCGTGGCTGTCGGTCGCTGACCGGCTTTATCAACTGCCGCTCGGCATGGTCGGCGTCGCTATCGGCGTCGCGCTTCTTCCCGCTTTGTCGCGTGCCGTCCAGGCTGGTGACCACAAAGGCGCGCAAAACACGCTCGACAGTGCGCTGATCTATTCGATGGTCTTCACCCTGCCGGCGGCGGCGGCGCTGGTCTCCATTCCCTTCTTCCTGATCGATGGCCTGTTTACGCGCGGCGCCTTTCACATCTACGATGCCCAGCAGACGGCAGCCGCCTTGCTGCACTATGGCTGGGGCGTGCCGGCCTTCGTGCTGACGCGGATCCTCAGCCCGGCCTTCTATGCCCGCAAGGACACCTGGGGGCCGATGCGCTTTGCCCTGGTCAATGTCGTGGTCAACCTGATCGTCGGCGTCAGCATGTTCCACCTAATCGGTGTACCCGGCCTGGCCATCGGCACCTCGGCCGGGGCGTGGGCCAATGTCATCCTAATGGTCGTAGCGCTCTACCGCCGCAAGCTGTGGCAACTGTCGAACCGCAGCGGCGCCGCCCTTAGCAAGATCGTCCTGTGCGGCGGCGTCATGGGTGCGTTTCTGGCCGCCTGTTCCTTCTATCGTCCCGTCGTCCAGGCGCCAATCGCGGCTATCCTGCACGGTGGCGTCAAGGAAATCGCGGTGGTGGGGGTTTGTTTTGCCGGCCTGTTCCTTTATATCGCCTGTCTCTTTGTGACGGGCGCAGTGCGTCCGGCGGAACTGAAGGCAGCGCTTCGGCGCAGATAGACAATGACAAAACCCATGCGCATCCTGTCCGGCATCCAGGCATCCGGCTCGCTCCATCTCGGCAACTATCTCGGCGCGCTCAAGAAGTTCGCCGACATGCAATCGCTGGAGGCCGAGCGCTTCTACATGATCGCCGACCTGCACGCGATCACGGTCTGGCAGGATCCTGCCAAGCTGCTGTCGCAGACGCGCGAGATTGCCGCCTGTTACCTGGCGGCCGGCGTCGATCCGGACAAGTCGGTGATCTTTCCGCAATCGGCTGTGCCGGCGCACACCGAAATGGCATGGCTGTTCAACTGCGTGGCGCGCCTGGGCTGGCTCGATCGCATGACCCAGTTCAAGGACAAGGCTGGCAAGGACAAGGAACGGGCTTCGATCGGGCTCTACACCTATCCGGTGCTGCAGGCCGCCGACATCCTGATTTACAAGGCGACGCACGTGCCGGTCGGCGAAGACCAGCGCCAGCACCTCGAGCTGACACGCGACGTCGCCAAGAAGTTCAACCACGACTATGGCACTGAGTTCTTCCCTCTGCCCGAGACGCTCTATCAGGGCCCGGGCGCGCGGATCATGTCTTTACGTGACGGCCTGGCCAAGATGTCGAAGTCCGACCCTTCGGACAATTCGCGCATCAACCTGACAGACGATGCCGATACGATTGCATCCAAGATAAAGAAGGCCAAGTCGGACCCTGAGGTCCTGCCCGAAGCCGAAGATGGCCTGGCGGAGCGTCCCGAAGCCAAGAATCTGGTTGGCATCTATGCCGCTCTGGCCGGGATCAGCGCTCAGGACGTGCTTAATGAATTCGGCGGCAAGGGTTTCGGCGCGTTCAAGCCGGCGCTGGCAGATGTCGTGGTCGGCAAGATGGCGCCGATTTCCGAGACCCTGCGCCGGTTGCTGAATGATCCGGCGGAAATTGATCGCGTGCTGAAGCTGGGTGCGGAGCGGGCGCGGGAAGTGTCGGCGCCGGTGGTTGAGGAGACCAAGCGGATCATCGGGTTGTGGGGATAAGGCTCGCAGGGGTCGCGGACCCCTACACCCCGATACACGACGGTGTTATAGAAGCACGTAATCACTACAAGTACGAGGTGCAGGAGGCCTGCCTCCTGCAAGCACTTTCTTCCCGGAGCCACCCATGAAGCGCCTTGCCGTCCTCACCCTCGCCGCCCTGGCACTCGCAGCCTGCGACGGCGCCTCGACCACGACCGTTTCCAAGTCGAGCAACATCAACGGCGTCGTCACCTCCAGCACGATCACGATGACCGACTACGCCATGCGCGCGGCGCTGGGTAACAATCCGAACACCGGCGCCTATGTGACGATCCGTAACACAGGCAAGGAGGCCGATCGTCTGGTTTCTGTGTCGTGCGACTGCGCGACGACGACGGAGCTGCACAGCATGGCGACGAAAAATGGCGTCATGGAAATGGCCGAGGTGAAGGAAGGTTTTGCCATCGCGCCTGGCGAAACCCTCACGCTGAAGCCTGGCGGCAACCACATCATGCTGATGGGCCTGAAGGTCCGCCCGCAGGATGGCTCGACCGTCAATGTCAAGCTGACCTTCGAGAAGGCCGGCGAGATTACCCTGGCCATGCCGGTGTCCAACACGCCCCTGACCAAACAGCCTTCGTAAGACCGATAGGGTAAAACCCCATCGCCATTGACTCGCCCCCATATTTTGTTATTTTCCGAATAACCAAAATATAGGGGCGATATCATGAAGCACATCCTTGCCGTTCTGACTTTTGTCGGGCTCGCCTGTGGCCTGGCGTGGCTGGTAAGCTTGCCGCTTTGGCTCGATGGCGGGCTTAAAAACCCGCTATTCATGCTGATCGCCGTAGCCATGATGTTCACGCCGGCGGTGGCGGCTGCGATAGTGGGAAAGCTCTTCGAACCGGAGCAAAAATTCCTGAGTTCGGCGGGTATTGTCGTGGCCAAAGGATCGTGGGTACCGACCATAATATACAGCCTCGTCGCGATCGTCCTTATGCTGATCATTACGCTCGGCGCCCTGTTCGTTGCAGAGGCTATGGGTCTGTTTCAACTGGATCTGAAGGACTTTTCCGCCTTCCGCGCGCTGTTGGACTCGCAACTGAAGGGACGGCCATTGCCGGCCCAGATGCCACCGCTTGGCGTGTTGGTGGCCATTCAGCTCGTGACCGTGATTATCGCGTCACCGGTCAATGCCCTTGTTGCCGTAGGCGAAGAAATCGGCTGGCGCGGCTGGCTGCTGCCCCGCCTTATGCCGCTGGGCATCGTTCCGGCCTTGCTGATTTCGGGCGTGGTCTGGGGGCTGTGGCACGCACCGCTGCTTCTGCTTGGCTATAATTATCCGGATGCGCCGGGTTGGCTGGCGATTGCCTGCATGTCCGGCATGTGCGTCGCCACGGGCGCGACCCTGTCATGGCTGCGGCTGCGGTCGAAATCGGTTTGGCCGGCAGCGATTGGGCACGGTGCCATCAATGCCGCGGCGGGCTTCTATCTCATCCTGGGCGCGGCCGGGCAGGACGTCGATCTGACGCAGGTCACTCTGCTGGGCTGGAGCGGCTGGATCTTGCCCGTGCTGATCGGGATTGGCCTGTTTGTTGTCCTGCCAGTTCAGTCTCGCAAGGCGCGGTGAGCCCACCATGAATAGGCGAGGATGATGACGAGGGGCACTGTCCACCCGGCGATGAAGACGGCGCCCAGCCGATCAGGTGGAACGAAAAAGGCCGCTACGACAATCGCCAGTCCACCGACCATCAGCAAAGGCCCGGCAAGGCGGTGTGTCCTGTCCCAGACACGCTCGTCGGCCAGGGTCCATGGCGTCCGTATACCGATGAAATGGTTCCTGCGTGCCTTGGGCAGATAGTTGCCGGTAACCACCAGCAGCAGGCCGCCGCCCAAGGTCGTCACGGTGACCGGACTGACGGGCAGGCCAGCCGCCGCCAGCACCATGGCGATATACAGCGTCGTCAGCAGGGCGACAGTGGCAAGGCAGGTGGCGCCGTAAGGGGTCGATGAACGCGACAAAAGCTCACCCTTGCGGGCGATCGCCGGTACGACCGAAAACAAACCCAGATGCAGGCACAGGGCGACACCCGGCAAGAGGATCAACGCCTGGTCACGTGGCGCAAATCCATCCGCCTGGCCTTTTAAGTTGTAATGGATGGCGATCGGTGCGTCGGGCAGGGTGAAATGGCTCCACACACCCAATCCCGCCATAGTCAGAACCATGAGGCCCGACAGGATGGTTTCAGTTCTCAGGCGCATGGCCAAGCCTTCCGGGCGTCTCAGCCTTCGTCTGGCCGACCTTGAACATGTCCATGAGCGCGAATATGGCGTCTTCGAGCACAGAGGTGTTCAGGCGATAGATCAGTGTCGTGCCCGAGCGCGTGACGTCGATCAGCCCAGCCGCCTTAAGGACGGCGAAGTGGCCGGAGAGGGTCGGTTTCGAAACGTGGACGTGACCGGCGATTTCACCGGCGCTCATTTCGCCCTCGCGCAACAGTTCAAGGATGCGGCGGCGGGTCGGGTCGGCGAGCGACTTATATATTTCGGACATGGGGCTTATTGGCCTATTTCGGCATTTGCCAAATCAATAGCACTGTGACGGCGCCGTGCCTATGGAAATGCGCATAAATCCCGGAGCGAAGCGACTAGCGACCAAGTGGGAGCGCAGGCTGCGCGCCGCCAGAGGCCTTGGGCCCTGAGCGCCAAACAAAAATCAAATTTTCGTCGGAAATTTGGAAATGGTGGAGCTTAGCGGAGTCGAACCGCTGACCTCTTCAATGCCATTGAAGCGCTCTACCAACTGAGCTAAAGCCCCATCTTTCGACGGCCGGATCAGGGTGCCCCCGTCCGAGGCGGCGACTACTATTTCAAGGCCGCACGGCACGCAAGCTCTTTTTGAAACATTTTCCGCTTTTTTTTCAGGCGACATTCTTCTCAGAGGCAGTGCGGTCCGGGAGGCCCACAGGCAACACCGTTATTTTTCTCGGAGCCGATTCATAAATTCCTTATCGAATCTTGATACCGTGAACTTCTAGAAACGGTCTGCCGCCGTTGGGTGAGCAGAGCCCCTTGGTAGCCATGGTGATGGTCATGAAAAAAGTCGTTGGTTTGAACTGGATTTCCGCAGCCCGCGCCGTGTCGCCGGCGAGTTATGTGCCCTACCAGGCGCGTAGTGCGACCCTGGCGCCGCGTCCGCGCTTCGCAGCGCGCCCGACGGCTGGTGATCAGATGTCTGCCGGCTGAGCCACTCTGCCGGACAAAGGCATTCCGATTTTATGGATGAGTACCTATCTCTCCTGTTCAAGGAGCGTATCTCATGCCTGACACCCTGACTGATCCGATTACCGACAATACCGATGACAAGCGCTATGAGCTGGTTGTTGAGGGCAAAACGGTCTTCGCCGACTATAGTTTGAGCGGCGACACCCTGCACATCCACTATGTCGAAGCCCCGCCGGAACTGCGCGGGACCGGCGCCGCCAGCCGCCTGATGGCAGGCGTGGCGCGCATCGCCAAGGATAACGATTGGCGTATCGTGCCGATCTGCGGCTATGCCGCAGCCTGGCTGCGCCGTCACAAGGAATACCATTCCCTGCTGCGCTAACACAGGTTACATCTGAGGGATGATCACCACCCTCGCTATTTCCGGCTATCGCTCGCTGCGGGACGTTACCGTCTCGCTGGAAGCGCTCAATGTGGTGACGGGCGCCAATGGCGCTGGCAAGTCGAGCCTCTATCGTGCATTGCGGCTGCTGGCGGATATCGCCCAGGGCCGTATCGTCCGCGCCCTGGCTAGCGAAGGTGGCCTGAGTTTTACCCTGTGGGCCGGGCCGGAAAAGTTTTCGCGCGAGATGAAGGCGGGCACCCAGCGTGTGGAAGGCCTGGTGCGCAAAAATCCGGTGTCGTTGAAACTCGGGTTTTCAACGGACGACTACGGTTATGCGATCGACCTGGGCCGGCCATCAACCGGAACGCCGACGGTAACGCGGACCATGTTCGATGCGGATCCGCAGATAAAGCTGGAAAGCCTGTGGGTCGGGCAGGTTCTGCGGCCACGCAACGAGATTGCCAGCCGCAAGGGGCCAAGCGTGCGTATTCGCGGCGAAGACGGCAGCTGGTCGCAGGTTCTTACGGATCTGTTGCCATTCGACAGCATGATGACCCATGCGGCCGATCCCGGTGAGGCGGTCGAACTGCTGCGCCTGCGTGAGATGATGCGCAACTGGCGGTTCTACGATCACTTCCGCACAGATCGTGATGCACCCGCGCGCCATCCCCAGACAGGGACCTATACGCCGGTGCTGGCCAGTGACGGCAGTGACCTGGCGGCCGCCATTCAGACCATTGTCGAAGTCGGCTTTGTCGAAGACCTGTCGAGCGCCGTGGACGATGCCTTTCCCGGATCGGAAATCTTCATATCGGGTGACAACGGCTATTTCGAGCTGGAGATGCGGCAAAAAGGATTGTTGCGGCCACTGAAAGCATCAGAGCTTTCCGATGGCACGCTGCGTTACCTGCTGTTGATGGCGGCATTGTTGTCGCCCCGGCCGCCGGCCTTCATGGTGCTGAACGAACCGGAGATGAGTCTGCATCCGGACCTGTTGCCGGCCCTGGGGCGGCTGATCGCCAAGGTGTCGGAACGCAGTCAGATCCTGGTCGTGTCGCATTCGCATGAACTGGTCGACGCCTTGTCAGCGGCGAAACCGACAAACGGGATTGTGCTTGAAAAGTTGCTTGGCGAAACCCGGATCGCCGACAATGAGCCGCCGGCGTGGGAGTGGCCTTCGCGATGACCGTGAAAGACCTGGAAAGCGTATGGCAGGCGCTGGCTGGACGTTTGGGCCTTGGCCCCGAAATCTGGCCAGCCATTGTTGTGGCCTATGGCGAGCCGCAGCGGCACTACCATACGCTGGATCATATCGCCGCCGTCGTCACGGATTTCCTGCCGTTGCGCAATCGCTTCAAAGACGCTGATGCGGCGCTTCTAGCCCTGTTCTTTCATGATATCGTCTACGATCCAGCGCGCTCCGACAACGAAGAACGCAGCGCCGACGCCCTGCGCGTACTATTGACGGGCGATACAACCGATCGTGCCTGCGCCCATATCCTGGCAACGAAAAAACACGAGGCCCATACGCCTGACTCAGGCCTTGTCGTCGATATCGACATGGCGATCCTGGCGGCTCCGTGGCCTGATTATCTGCGCTACGCCGAAAACGTGGCGCGCGAATACCTGCCGGTTTACGGCGCCGACGCCTACAGGGCAGGGCGCTGCGAAATGTTTCTCAAACCCGTTCAGGACCGCCGCATTTTCCTGACAGAGGTCTTTGCGCCGCGTGAGGCCGACGCCCAGCGCAATATCCGCGACGAACTGCTGCTTTGGACGTCGGGCGGCTTGCCGGGGCTTTGAAACCGACCATATAAGACGCCACGACGGAGGATTTCATGGGCCAGATGATTGCGCTTACACGTCCCGACGGCGGCAGTGGTGCAACCCGTCCGGAAGTTTATGATGCCGATGCCGCCGAAGAGGCCTGGCAGCGGACGATCCGGTTCCTGAAGGCGAACGCATAAGCGACGCGCCAAAAAGTGTGAAGCGGTCTTCGGCTTAAGCATCGCGTCACGATAAAAGCCCGCTGTCATTGACCTTTTAACCATTTGGGCTTAGGCGGTTAGCCTTCTCGAAGACCTTCGCATAGGGCGTATCCCGTGACCGTATTCTACCACGAGGGCGATTTGCCCGATGGCCTCGACCTTGGCGCCGTTGTCGCCATCGACTCCGAGACGATGGGGCTGCGCTTCCGCCGCGACGGCCTGTGCGTCGTCCAGCTGTCGGCCGGTGACGGCAATGCGCATGTCGTGCGCTTCGATCGCAAAACCTATGACTGCCCGAACCTGAAGCGCCTGCTCACCGATGGCAATGTCCTGAAGCTGTTCCACTATGGCCGCTTCGATATCGGCATGTTCCTGCTGCATCTCGATGTCGTCACGGCGCCCGTCTACTGCACCAAGATTGCCTCGAAGCTGGCGCGGACCTATACCGACCGTCATGGCCTGAAGGATCTTGTACGCGAACTGCTGAACGTGGATATGTCCAAGCAGCAGCAAAGTTCTGACTGGGGCAATGGCACGCTTTCGCCTGAGCAACTGGCCTATGCCGCGTCGGACGTGCTGCATCTGCACGCGCTGCGCGACCGCCTGAATACCATGCTGATGCGCGAAGGCCGGATGGAGCTGGCCCAGGGCTGCTTCGACTTTTTGCCGCACCGCGTCAAACTGGATTTGGCAGGATGGGAAGATTGCGATATTTTCGCGCATAGCTGGGCGTAGGGCCCGGAGCATTTCCCGGCGAAGTGGGCATCGGTTCGACGTTAGGAAATGCGACAAAACAAAAATTAGAGAATTGTTCTGCTTCGTTTGAAGCTGAACAATTCTCTGCAGGAACGCACATCCAATGTCGACGCAATTGACGGAAATTTCTGCGCGCTTCGAGCCGGCCGTCGATGCCGAGACCGAAGCCGCCCAGCGCCGGACGCATCTGGCGCAGCAGGTCGCTGCCGTCCGCCGCCGATCGCGCCGCATCAAGACGCTGCGCACCGTGCTGCCCGCCCTGATCGTCGGCATCGCGCTGCTGAACGTCGGATGGATTGCCGTGACCAGCATAATCGGCGGGCTTAATCCCATTACCGCGAAAGGCCGCGAAATTCGCGCCATCAATCCGCGCTATTCGGGCCTGAGCGGCTCGGGCTCGCCGTTTACAATCAGCGGGCTGGAGGCCATCCAGCAGGGTAATGACCTGACCCTGGTCAATCTCAAGGGACCAGCCATCGACTTCAAGGGTGACAGTGACAAGTCGACCCACATTTCGTCGGCCAATGGCACCTATGACGCCAACAAGGGCCTGTTCCACCTCACGGGCAATGTCGTCATGCGTTCGGGCGGGTCGGACATGACCTTCCGGACCGAGGCCGCCGTCATTAACCTTAAGGACTTGACGATCTCCGGCGACAAACGCATTGAAGGAACCGGAAGCATGGGTCATATAGTGGGCGAGTCCTTTGTGATTTCGAAAAACGGCGCCGACGTCGTTTTCCGGGGGCGGGGCGACAACAAGGTCTGGACGACGCTTAACCGGAAATAGGCGCGTAAGGCATGAAGGACGGACGATGAAAATTCGCATTGCGGCAGCACTGACGGTTCTGGCTTTGACGGCCGGGGTGGCCACGGCGCAGGTATCGGGTCAGGGCGGACCGGTTCAGGTTGGCGCGGACTCCCAGCGTATCGAGCAGCAAGCCAATGCCATGTACCTGGACGGCCGGGTTGAGATCCTGCAGGACAAGGCGCGGCTGCGCACCGACCACGCGACCATCACCTATACCGAGGCCGGCGGCGATATCAACCGCATCGAGGCCACGGGCAACATCTTCTATGTGACGGTCGATGCCCAGGGCCAGCAGACCATCATGAAGGGTGACAACGCCGTCTACACCAAGGCGGACGACACCATGGTCGTGACGGGCAATGTCATCCTGCAGCAGGGCCAGAACATCTCGACCGGCAACCGGCTTGTGTCGCAGGTGTCCAAGGGCGTCACCACCTTCACTGCCTCGCCCGGCGGCCAGACCAAGGGCCGGGTGCGCAGTGTGCTTTACCCGTCGAACAAGCCCGCCCAATAAGCGAGCCAGTAAGCGAGACATATCCCCAGTGAGCGCGGACGCATTTTCAGCCATTTCCAAGACCTCGGCCGACCGGACACCTTCCGGCGACGGCATTGTTGTCGAAGGCATTGGCAAGACCTACAAGGACCGCGCCGTCGTCAAGAGCGTGTCGCTCAAGCTTGGTCGCGGTGAAGTGGTCGGTCTGCTGGGGCCCAACGGCGCTGGCAAGACCACCTGCTTCTACATGATCACCGGCCTGGTCGAAGCCGACTACGGTTCGATCACGCTCGACGGCCAGGACATCACGCACCAGCCGATGTATCAGCGTGCGCGTCTCGGTATCGGCTATCTGCCGCAGGAGGCGTCGATCTTCCGCGGGATGAATGTCGAGCAGAACATCACCGCCGTTCTGGAACTGCGCGAGAGCAACCCGGCCAGGGTCAAGGAGGACTGCGTCCGCCTGCTCGAAGACCTGCACATCACCCATATCCGCAATTCGCCAGCCTCCGCGCTGTCGGGCGGTGAGCGCCGCCGCGTCGAAATTGCCCGCGCGCTGGCCGGCAAGCCGTCCTTCATGCTGCTCGACGAACCGTTCGCCGGGATCGATCCGCTGGCCATCAGCGATATCCGCGATGTCATCAGCTACCTGAAAAGCCGCGGCATCGGTATCCTGATCACCGACCACAATGTCCGTGAAACGCTGGAAATTGTCGATCGTGCGTCGATCATCCATTCGGGCGAGGTTTTGTTCGAAGGCTCGGCTGACGCCATCACCCACGACCCGGAAGTCCGCCGCGTCTATCTGGGCGACTCTTTCCTCTAAGGGATATCCGAGCCTCTAAGCGATATCCGGGACGTTTGCAGGCCGTCTTCGACACCGTCGCGTCATAACACTCAGCAACGTCGTCAAGACATGGGTGCGACCGCGCAATTGCGCGAGAGTGAAAGCAATGCGGTGATGGGGTATCGAGCCTCCGTCCCCATCATCCCAACTTCGTTAACCATATTTACCCGCTGTTCACCCCTTTGCCCCACTTTGAAAAAGTTGGTTCCCGGCAAGACTTTAGTGATTAATTTCGGTCATAGTGCCGGCAATTGATCGGGAAAATTGAATGGCACTCGGACAAAGGCTCGAAATCAGACAAGGCCAGGGGCTGGTTATCACGCCCCAGCTGCAGCAGGCTATCAAGCTGCTGCAATTGTCGAATCTTGAGCTGGAAGCGGTCATCGAGGCCGAACTGGAACGCAACCCGCTGCTGCAGCGCGAAGATGGCGACGGACCGGCCGAAACAAGCCAGGAAAGCGATGCACCGGCCGACGGCGATAAGGACTACGAGTCGCGCGAGCTGGAGCTGACTGACCGCGACACAGCCGCCGCCAATAACGACATCGATGCCTCGGCGTCCGACGTCTATGGCGACGACGAGCCCGTGGTGCGCGAACGCGAGTCCTCGGCAGCCGATACCGGCGAAGGCCCTATGGTCGATTGGGCGAAGACTGGCAAGGGCGGCGGTGGCTTCGATGGTGACGACGACAGCCTGGAACGCTCGCTGTCGCGCGAAAAGACCCTCAACGAACATCTGACTGACCAGGCGCTGATCGCGCACTTCTCGGCGCCGGAAATGGCGATTGCGCAGATCCTGATCGATGCTGTCGATCCCGCCGGCTATATGCGTGCCTCGCTTGACGAAATCGCCGACCGGCTGGGCTGCGAACTGGCCCTGGTCGAAAAGGTCCTGACGGCCTGCCAGGGCTTTGAGCCGACCGGCATCATGGCGACCTCTGTGCCGGAATGCCTGAAGCTGCAACTGCTTGAGCGCAACCGCTTCGACCCGGCCATGGCGATCCTGCTCGACAACCTCGAAATGCTGGCGCGCCGCGACCTCAGCGCACTACGCAAGCTGTGCGGCGTCGATGACGAAGACATGGCCGAGATGATTTCGGAACTGAAATCGCTCAATCCGCGTCCGGGCGCCCAGTTCGACGCCGAGGTGTCGCACACTGTCGTGCCCGACGTCTTCGTCCGCCCGGATTCCGCCGGCGGCTGGCGCATAGACCTGAACTCCGACACCCTGCCGCGCATCCTGGTCGACCAGAAGTACCAGGCGAAGGTATCGTCCGCCGCCCGCAGCGACGCGGACAAGAGCTATCTCAACGAGTGCCTCAGCCAGGCCAATTGGCTGATCAAGAGCCTGGACCAGCGCGCCCGGACCATCCTCAAGGTGTCGGCGGAAATCGTCCGCCAGCAGGACGCGTTCTTCATCCATGGTGTTGAATATCTGCGTCCGCTGAATCTGAAGACGGTGGCCGAAGCCGTCGGCATGCACGAGTCGACCATCAGCCGCGTGACGTCGAACAAGTACATCGCCACGCCGCGCGGCGTGTTCGAACTTAAGTTCTTTTTCACTTCGTCGATCGCCTCTTCGGACGGCACGGCGGCGCACTCGGCTGAAAGCGTCCGTCACAAGATCAAGAGCCTGATCGACGGCGAAAAGGCGACCGGCGAAATCCTCAGCGACGACCGTATCGTCGAGATCCTGAAAGAGGCCGGTGTCGATATTGCCCGGCGCACTGTGGCAAAATATCGCGAGGCTTTGCGCATTCCGTCGTCGGTCGAACGCAAGCGCCAAACACGCTGAGATCGCTTCACAAGCGACTGAATAATAAAAATAAAGCGCCTTAGGCATGGCTTCTTTATGTCGCCGTTTTTATGCGTACACAAACGCGTGTTGTTCGGCACTCGGCTCTTTTTAAATGGTCAGAACGGCGTAGAGTAAAATGGCCTTCGGGCGTTTACCCCGGGGGGTTCAGGGCGGCCTGCTTATCCATGCAGGAACCGGTCTTTTGCCGGTTGCAGGCCGCGGTTCTATGAAGAACGGAGCGTGTTGCGCTATGCAAATTCAAGTCAGTGGAAAACAGTGTGAAGTCGGTGAAGCCCTCACCCAGCGCATTCAGGATGAACTGAATGCCGGCATCGCCAAGTATTTCGACCGTGGAGGCACTACGGCGGAGGTCACCATTTCCAAGGAAGGATACATGTTCAGGGCGGACTGTTTTGTCCGGCTCGCTTCCGGTCAGGTACTTGTTTCGCATGCATTCGGCGGTGACGCCCATTCGGCCTTTACGGGCACACTGGATCACATGGAAAAGCGCGTCCGGCGGTACAAGAACCGCCTGAAGCAGCACCATCACGGCACGCCGGTGAAAGAAGAGGTAGCCAATGTCACCGTCCTGCGCAGCGCGCCTTCCGATGTCGATGCCGAAGAGGAACTGGATGATGGCATGGACCATGAGTCCCCGCCCCAGGCCATGATCATCGCCGAGACCGAGCAGGCCCTGCGCACCATGTCGGTGCCGGCGGCCGTTGCCGAGCTGGAACTGTCCAACTATCCCCTGATCATGTTCCGCAACGCCGCGCACGGCGGTCTGTCGGTGCTGTATCGCCGCCCGGATGGCAATATCGGCTGGATCGACCCCGAGCGGACCCTCAACGGCAAAGGCAATGGCAAGGCCCACGCGTCCGCTTCGGCACAAGCCGCCGCAGTCATGTAATAAAGACTTCATGGCCGGGCGGGTTGACGCGGACAGCGCGCCCGGCTAATGCCTGCCCAGCAAGCCAGGGGGCTTAAGCACTATAACGCCGCGCATACTGGATTTGTTATGTTTTTGACGAGTTTGCTGGATCGCCACGGCATCAATGGCAATGTCAGCGTAAATTCCAAACGCCAGGCCCTTCAGGTCATCGCTGATATTGCTGCGCGACAGCTCGGCCTCGATTCCACGACGATCCATCACGCGCTTCTCGAGCGCGAAAAGCTTGGCTCGACCGGTGTGGGTATGGGCGTCGCTGTTCCCCACGCGGCTTTGGCGGGCTTGAACCGGATGTACGGTGTGTTCCTGCGTGTTGAAGCCGCCATCGACTATGAAGCCATCGACGATCGTCCCGTGGACCTGATCTTCGCACTATTTGCGCCGGAAGATGTGGGTACTGAGCACCTGCGCGCCCTGGCTAAGGTATCGCGCGTGCTGCGTCAGAAGGACCTTCGCGACCAGCTACGGGCGGTGGAAAGCAATGACGCGATCTATGCGTTGCTGACGGATATAGCGGATTCCAATGCGGCCTAATCGTCTCTGCGAGACAATTAAGCTTTAGTTTGCCATTTAAGCGCCACTAGGCTCGCGCACTTCGAAGCTAGAGCATGATGCGTTTAGGTCGAACCGCCATCATGCTCTAGGTTTTTGTTTTGTCGCGATATTTAGCCAAAAACCGCTGCACACTTTTTGGCATATCGCTCTAACGCTTCGCTTCTTGAGCGCACTATGCGCGGCGGGCGGTCGCCCTTGCCAAGCCAGGGTGGCTTGGAATCTACCCTGCACTGATCGGTATGATCCGGACGTCGTCAGACAGTTCCGGCCGGATCAGGCCGATGTGCAGCAGGCCATAGGCCAGCTCCGCACCCTCCACCTCGAAACCGTCACTGAGCACGAAGCCGCGATTGAAGGCACGCAGGCCAATGCCGCGATGCAGGAACTCCCGTGCATCCGGCTCGCCGGCGCGTTCCTTGGTGGCGATGACCATAAGCTGCCGGCCCTTGACCTCGACGCGCAGCTGGTCTTGCGTGAAACCCGCTACCGCAATGCTGATGCGGATATGGTCGGGCGTGATTTGCTCGACATTGTAGGGTGGATAGTTGTCGTGGCTGCGGCCGACACGCTCGATCATCAGGCGCATGTCGTCGAAGCCAAGCAGGAACGGGCTATCGAAGACGATTGTGCGGCTCATAAGGTTAGCCCTGGCTCTCCAGGAAATCGGTAATCGCCGCGCGGGCGGTCGGCTCGGTCAGCATGGGGGCATGGCCAACATAGTCGATATCGACGCGCTTGAAGTCGGTCGACATGGCTTCCATGGCCTGGGCCTCGGTCTCTTCCAGCAGGTCCGACAGGGCACCGCGCACCAGCAGGATGCGGCGGCCGGTCGCCAGGCTGAGATAGCACGGCGCCATGTCGTAGGTGCTCGACGTCACCGTCACGCTCTTGAAGGCTTCGGTGATGCGCGGATCGTAGGCCAGGCGCAGCAGGCCATCACGGCCCTTGATGAAGACGCGCTTGGCGAACTTCTGCCAGTCCGACGGCGAATAGTTCGGGAAGGCGACGCGATTGACTTCGGCGATGAAGACGGCGGCGTCATGCCAGTTCTTGAAGACCTGGTGCGTCTGCGATGCGTAGGACGAAATGCGCGCCAGGCCCTTGGACGACAGGACCGGGCCTACGTCGTTGAGCACGGCGGCCTTGATCAGGTTCGGGCGCAGGGTCGACAGCACCATGGTCACCAGGCCGCCCATCGACGTACCGACGAAGATCGCCTGGCCGATGCCCATGGAATCACAAAGGTCCAGAATATCGCGTGCATAGGTCCAGATGTGGTAGTTCATCGGGTCCTGGTCTTTTTCCGACAGGCCACGGCCACGGATGTCCGGCACGATGACGCGGCGATCGAGCGCGGCGATATAGGGCGCCACATCTTCGAAATCGGCGGAATTGCGCGTCAGGCCGTGCAGGCAGATGACCGGCAGGCGCACGCGGCCCGAGCTGGCCGGATAGTCGCGCGCATAGAGCCTCAGACCGTCGTCGGTCGACCACCACCGGTCCTGATAGGCCGGAGGTTTCCGCAACAAGAGACCGCGATCGGAATGATGCATTTCACCCGCTTCATGACCTGATTGATGCTGCGACGACGGTTTCAGACTGAGCAAAGAGGCCACCTGATTGGGGAAAAGTTAACCCTGATTGATGATTCTTTACAGCAATTCACTCATTTTGCGCGTAAAAAATGCATGATTATAACGGCCGGCAGAACGCGCCTTGCTTTTCACGCGCACTGTGGCTATGACGCGCCATCGGGCCGCTCAGGACGGCCCGGCCCCGCGAAAGGCGAGCGCCCTCCTGACGGATGATATCCAGTACCACAGTCTACTCTTTTGCGGTCTTCTCAGGATGGGGAAAAGGCCGGTAGCAAAGGAGCTTTCCCATGCCTGAACAGGCAACCCTTTCCCTTGAATCGATCAAACGCGATGCCGCCCGGCTGTTGAAACAGGCGCGTGCCGGCGATGCTGCTGCGCTTACGCGTTTTGCGTCGCTGCGCAATCCGCCCGAAGCCCTGCAACTGAAGCACGCCCTGGCCGTCGTGGCCGATGAGGCCGGCTTCGACAGCTGGACCGAGCTAAAGCAGGCGCAATCAGGGCTCGATTTTTCCGAGTTCTTCGCCGGGCCGTCCCTCCGCGACAGCCTCAATCCGTGGTTCAACAATTACGAGGAAGCGCGGGAATTCCAGGCGGCCAATGGCGGTGTGTTGCTGCCGTATCGCCACCACTTCTTCGTTAGTTCGCTGGCTATGCTGGAACGGCTGGGTTTTGAGGCCGACCATCCCGACTGGCGCGATATCGCGTATGACTTTGTGCGGCCAGCAACGCAAGATGCCCACGCGCGCATCAAGATCAGTCTGCAACGCAGATTTGGCCAAAGGTAGGGTAACGGCTCCTGCTATCATTAGCGGGAGCTGTTGCTATATTTGAAAATAATTTTATTGCCGAAAACGAACGCCGTGATAGCGTGACGCCTGCCGGACTACAGCGACAAAAACGGGCGGAAATGCCCTATGAGACAGGGGTTGAGACTATGAAGGTTCCGCGGATTACCCGCCGTACGGCGATGACTTCTGCCGCCGCTATCGGCGGGCTGGCTTTTGTGCCTAAAATCGGCCTGACAATGACACCGGTGGCAACGCCCAATGACCTAACGCTGTGGTATAAGGGGCCGGCTGTCGAATGGACCGACGCCTTGCCGCTCGGGAATGGCCGGCTGGGCGCCATGGTCTTCGGCGGCGTGGCGCGTGAACGCCTACAACTGAATGAAGACACCCTCTATGCCGGTGCGCCGTATCAGCCCGCCAACCCCAAGGCCCTGACCGCCCTGCCGGAAGTTCGAAAGCTGATCTTTGACGGCAAGTACCTCGAAGCGCAGGAACTCATCCAGGCGCAGATGATGGCCGATCCGATCCGCCAGGTGTCGTACCAGACGATCGGCGAGATGTGGCTAACCTTTGGCGTGTCGTCCAATGCATCTAGCTATCGCCGCGAGTTGGACCTGACGCGTGCCGTGTCGACCGTCACCTATCGCCAGGACGGCGTGACTTACAAACGCGAGACCTTTATCTCTCCGGTCGATCAGGTTCTGGTCATGCGCCTGACCGCCGATAAACCGGGCAGCATCGACTTCCAGTTAGGCTTCGAGACACCGCAGGTTGGCAATGTCTCGATCTCAGGCAATCGCGACATCGTGCTTTCCGGCCGCAATGGTCCGCACGCCGGCAAGGACGGCGCGCTGCGGTTTGAGAGCCGCGTCCGCGTGGTGGCCGAAGGCGGCGTACAGACCTCGGGCACCGACGAACTGGTCGTCAAGGATGCCGACAGCGTCCTCGTCTTTATGGCGGCGGCGACCAATTACAAATCCTTCCGCGATGTCTCGGGCGACCCGACAGCCATCACCAAAGGGCAGATCGATGCCGCCGCCGGCAAGAGCTGGGACCAGCTTTATGCGGCGCATCTGGCTGAGCATCAGCGCCTATTCAGCCGCGTTTCGGTCAATCTCGGCCGCACAGCCTTTGCCGATCTGCCGACGAATGAACGCATCGCCAAGTCGCAGACCCAGGACGATCCGGCCCTGGCCGCGCTCTATTTCCAGTATGGCCGCTACCTGCTGATCTGCTGCTCGCGGCCGGGCACGCAACCGGCCAATCTGCAAGGGCTGTGGAACGAGAAGCTGAACGCGCCGTGGGGCGGCAAGTACACCATCAATATCAATACCGAGATGAACTACTGGCCGGCGGAGCCGACCGACCTGGCCGAATGCGTCGATCCTCTGGTCGCCATGGTGCGCGATATTTCGATAACCGGCGCCGAGACGGCGAAGATCATGTACGGCGCGCGCGGTTGGGTCACCCACCACAATACCGACCTGTGGCGCGCGACGGGTCCGATCGACGCGGCCTTTTACGGCACCTGGCCGACGGGCGGCGCGTGGCTGTGCCTGCACTTGTGGGATCGCTATGACTATGGCCGCGACACCGCCTACCTGAAGGACATCTATCCGCTGCTGAAGGGCGCGTCGCAGTTCTTTGTCGATACGCTCGTGAAGGACCCGGCATCCGGCTACATGGTCACTGCCCCCTCGATCTCACCTGAGAACCGGCACAAGTTCGGCACCTCGATCTGCGCCGGTCCGACCATGGACATGCAGATCATCCGCGACCTGTTCAACAATACGCTCAAGGCCGCCGAGATCCTGAAAACCGACAAGGCTTTCCGCAAGGAGGTCATTGCCCTGCGGGATCAGCTGGTGCCGAACCAGATCGGCAAGGCCGGTCAGCTTCAGGAGTGGAAGGACGATTGGGACCTGGAAGCGGGCGATATGCATCATCGTCACGTCTCGCACCTTTATGGCGCTTTTCCGTCGTCGCAGATTACCACCCGCCACACGCCGGAGCTGGCGAACGCAGCCAAGAAATCTCTGGATATGCGTGGCGACCTGTCGACCGGCTGGGCAATCGCCTGGCGGATCAATCTGTGGGCGCGTCTGGGCGAAGGCGATCGTGCCCATAGTATCCTGAAACTGTTGCTGGGGCCTGACCGCACCTATCCAAATATGTTCGACGCCCACCCGCCGTTCCAGATCGACGGCAATTTCGGCGGTACGTCGGGCATGACCGAGATGGTTCTGCAATCGTACAATGACGAGATCCTGATCCTGCCGGCCCTGCCGAAAGCCTGGCCAAACGGTTCGGTCAAGGGACTGAAGGCACGCGGTGGCATCGGGCTCGATCTGGCGTGGCGGGAGGGAGCGCCTGAGCGTCTGACCCTGCGTGCGGCTAAGGCGATCAAGACGCGGTTGGTGCATGGCTCCGAGACGCTCGAGATTGCGTTGAAGGCGGGTGAGGTGGTCAGCTACGGTTATGTCGACGGCAAACTGACGCGGGTAACTTAACAAAGAAACCCCACCACCACATCTCATTCGCCATCTATCGATGGCTCAA
Source organism: Asticcacaulis sp. P4_H10 (assembly GCF_056400965.1). Taxonomy (NCBI): domain Bacteria; kingdom Pseudomonadati; phylum Pseudomonadota; class Alphaproteobacteria; order Caulobacterales; family Caulobacteraceae; genus Asticcacaulis; species Asticcacaulis sp. P4_H10. The sequence goes on from NZ_JBFUKH010000002.1 coordinate 215,164, forward strand.
TCGTGCGGTCCCCTCCCCGGCAAAGCCAGGGAGGTGTAGGTGAAGTGCATTAATTCTATACCTCCCTGGCTTTGCCGGGGAGGGGGACCGCGACCCGAAGGGGCGTGGTGGTGGGGTCTCTTTCTTGCTGACTACCGCCGCGAGATCAGATTGTGCATCCGGCGGTTGGTCACTGCGCCGGGCACGCGGTTGAGCTTGATCAGCCCTTCCGGCTCGCCCCACAGATCGTAGGCATCCGCCTTGGTCACCTTGGCCTTGACGATGTCGCCAGCTTTCAGACCCGTAAAGCCTTTCAGGAAGATGTGGCCGTCGATTTCCGGTGCATCGCCGCGGGTTCTGGCGATCGCGGTGCCGTCATTGCGGATATCATCGACGATGGCGTCTTCGATACGGCCGACCTTGTTCGTCAGCTTCTGGGCGGAAATGCGCGAAGCAACGGCCATGAAGCGCGCCAGGCGCTCCTGCTTGACCTCTTCCGGCACGTGGTCGGGTAGCAGCTTGGCAGCTGCGCCTTCGACGTTTTCATAGGCAAAGGCGCCAACGCGGTCGATCTGTGCGGCTTCCAGCCAGTCGAGCAGCAGGTTGAAATCGGCTTCGGTCTCGCCCGGGAAGCCGACCACAAAAGTCGAACGCAGGGTAAGGTCCGGGCAGATTTCGCGCCAGGATTCGATCCGTTGCAGCGTCTTGTCCTGATTACCCGGCCGCTTCATCAGTTTGAGTATTTTCGGGCTGGCGTGCTGGAAGGGAATGTCCAGGTACGGCAGGATCTTGCCTTCGGCCATCAAGGGAATGACGGCGTTCACGTGCGGATACGGATAGACGTAGTGCATCCGCGCCCAGACGCCCAGCTCACCGAGCCCGCGCGCCAGGTCTTCGAACGAAGCGTCCCAGTTCTGGCCGCGCCATTCGCTTTGGGCGTACTTGATATCCAGCCCGTAGGCCGAGGTGTCCTGGGAGACGACCAGCAGTTCCTTGACGCCGGACTTCGCCAGCGTTTCGGCTTCGCGCAGGACTTCGGCGATGGGGCGCGAGGCCAGGTCACCGCGCAGGGACGGGATGATGCAGAAGGAACAGCGGTGGTCGCAGCCTTCCGAAATCTTGAGGTAGGCGTAGTGTTTGGGCGTCAGGCGGACACCGGGGCCGTCTTCCGGAACGAGTGGCCGGAAGGGATCGGGGCGGGGCGGGACGATGTTATGGACCGCGTCCATGACGGCTTCGTACTGGTGCGCGCCGGTGACGGCGGCGATGTTCGGAAAGCGCGACCGGATCAGGTCTTCTTCGCCGCCCATGCAGCCAGTAACGACGACCTTGCCATTCTTGGCCATGGCCTCGCCGATGGCGTTCAAACTCTCTTCTTTTGCTGAGTCGAGAAACCCGCAGGTATTGACGACTACGACATCGGCGCCGCTGTAATCGGCTGCTGTGCTATAGCCTTCGCCGCGCAGACGCGTCAGGATACGCTCGGAATCGACCAGGGCCTTTGGGCAACCCAGTGACACAAATCCCACTTTCGGCGCAGTTGTGTTAGCGGTATCATTCATTACAAAAAAGTACTTGAGTTTGATCGGGGAACAGTCTTTATGGCCCCAATAAAGAAAAATTCCGCCGGTTGAAAGCCAATTCCCGACTTAAGTGGTCAGGAACGTTCCGGCTGCCAGATCAGAGGGCTTCCAAATGCTGCTTTTTGCCGATACCGCCGACACCGCCATTCTGGCCGAGCTCAACGAAGCCGGCCTGGTCGATGGTGTGACCACCAACCCGACCATCATCGCCAAGTCGGGCCGTAACATCGCTGAAGTCATCAAGGAAATCTGCGAGTTGATCGAAGGCCCGATCTCGGCCGAAGTGGCCGCGACCGATGCTGCGACCATGATCAAGGAAGGCGAAAAGCTGGCCAAGATCGCATCGAACGTGGTCATCAAGGTGCCGCTGACGATCGACGGCCTGAAGGCGACGCGTGAGTTTTCGTCGCAAGGCTTGATGACCAATGTGACCTTGTGCTTCTCGGTCAATCAGGCACTGCTGGCTGCCAAGGCTGGCGCGACCTTCGTGTCGCCGTTCGTTGGCCGTCTCGACGACCAGGGCGCCGATGGCATGCAACTGATCCACGATATCCGCGCCCTGTACGACAACTATGATTTCGACACCGAAATCCTGGCCGCGTCGCTGCGTAACACCAAGCACGTTGAACTGGCGGCACTTGCCGGTGCCGACTGCGCCACCCTGCCACCGCAACTGCTTAAGGACATGGTCAAGCACCCGCTGACGGACAAGGGTCTTGAGACCTTCCTGGCCGACTGGGCGAAGACGGGCCAGTCGATCCTCTAAACATTCGGGGTTTGGGGCCTGCGGCCCCAAGGGCCTTCTAAAATCAAAGAAAACCCTCGCCCTTTTAGGGCGGGGGTTTTTCTTTGATATCAGGAAAGTCTGTGGGGTCGCGGACCCCACACCCCATATGTTAAGCAGGTTGCCGCATCACAAAGGGGCCAACCATGCGCAAACTGTTCGGGATTGTTCTGATCATGGCCACCATGGCGCTCCCGGCCTACGCCAAGCCCGCGCTGAAGGCCTTGACGCCGGGCGCGACCATCCTGTTCCAGGGGGACTCCATCACCGAAGGCGGACGCTGGCCCGGCGACGATCAGAACCACATCATGGGCCAAGACTACGCCTATATTGTCGCGGCGCAGATCGGCCTCGACTATCCCGAACGCCGGCTGCTGTTCATCAATCGCGGCGTCAGCGGGAATACGGTCGTCAACCTCGCCGCACGCTGGCAGGCCGATACGATTGCGCTCAAGCCCGATGTGCTGAGCATCATGGTCGGCGTCAACGACACCTTCTATGCGGACGGCGAGACGGTCGAGACCTACGAACAGACCTACGACACGCTTATCGCAGAAACGCTCAAAGCCCTGCCCAATGTGAAGATCGTGCTCGGCGAATCCTTCCTGCTGCCGTCCGGCGGTTACAAGGCCGACTACGACGCCAAGCGCGCCGAGCTGGCCAAGCGCCAGGCCGTCGCGCGCAAGCTGGCCGCCAAGTACAATCTGCCATTTGTCGAATACCAGCGCGCTTTCGATGAGGCACAGAAGCTGGCGCCGGCGGAACACTGGGCCTGGGATGGTGTCCACCCGACCTACGCCGGTCATGGCCTGATGGCGCGTGAGTGGACGAAGGCCGTCAATAAGGCGTGGAAATAGGCGTCAGCCCCCGCACGACTCGCGGATAACCAGGCGAGTGGGTATCCGCGTCATCTCGACCTTTTCGCCGTCGATCAGCTTTGCCAGCGTATCGACCAAGACCTTCGCCGCCGTAGTTGTATCCTGGCGCACGGTCGACAGTTCCGGATTGATGCAGGTACATACCCACAGGTCATCGAAGCCCATGACCGAAACATCCTTGGGCACATGCAATCCGCGCTTCTGCAGGCTTTGGACAGCGCCAATGGCCAGCAAATCGGTCACGGCAAAGACAGCATCGAACTGCGTGCCCTGATCGAGCAGGCGCTGCACGGCAGCGGCGCCTTCTTCGCGGGAGATAAAGCAGTCGACGGATAGCGTAGAATCGACACTCAGGCCGGCTTCGGCATGGGCGCGTTGATAGCCCTTGAAGCGCTCGAAAAACTCGGAATGGCGTTCCGACGCCTCGCCGAGAAACACAATGCGCTTGCGTCCAAGCCGGATCAGATGTGCCACAGCTTCATAGGCGCCGGTTTCGTTATCCGAGCCGACAAACAGGTCGGGTTCACCCTGCATGACGGGACCGAAGACGACCCATGGTTCCCCGACTTCCCGCAGCACATCGACCTTTTGCTTGTAGGTCTCGAAGTCGCGGTAACCGAGGAAGATGATCCCGTCGGCACGCCGCGCAAAGCCGTAGTCAGCGCCCCAGTTGGCGCTCTGCTTTTGCAGGGAAACGAGCACATCGACACCCTTGTCGCCGGCATAGTCGAGAATCGAGCTGATCAGCGGCAGGAAGAACGGATTGATGCGGCTGTCTTCGCTGTCGAGGTCTTCGGAAACCAGGACGGCGATGGTGTTGATCTTCTTTGAGCGCAGTTTGCGGGCGTTGATATCGACCGTGTAGTTCAGCTTGGCCGCCGCCTCGTAGACGCGGCGGCGGACGTCCTCACTTACTGGATAGGTATTCGACAGAGCGCGGGAGACCGTCGCCTGTGAGACGCCGGCCAGGGCTGCGATGTCGAAGGAGGTGGGGCGCTTCATGGTCTTTATTTTGTTCGCGTCAGCATGACAGGATATGCCGCCCTGTCAATCAAGGTAGGGCGCCATGACCTCCGTGACCCAGTCCATGAAGGCCCGGACGCGGCGGGCTTGATGGCGGCGGCGCGGATAGACAAGGGCGATCGGCAGGGGCTCGGCGTGGTATTGCGGCAGGACCTCGACCAGCGAACCGTCCGCCAGACTGTCCTGCACGCCCGATTTCGGCGCCTGGATGATGCCGAGGCCGGCCAGGGCAGCGCTGTTATAGGCTGCGGTGTTGTTGACGCTGAGCCCCCCCGCCACCGGCCGGCTCTGATAGGTCTGGCCGTCCCAGTATTCGAAGCCGAAGGGTTTGCTACCCAGCTGCATGACGTAGTGAACCATCCGATGGTGGTCGAGATCATCGAGCGTGTGCGGCATGCCATAACGCGCGATATAAGCGGGGCTGACGACGTTCAGCATCGGCATGCCGCCCAGCTGCCGCGCCATCAGGCCGGAATCGCCCATGACGCCGGCGCGGATCACACAATCGAACCCTTCGGCGACGACATCGACGCGCCGGTCGGTGCAGCTCAGTTCGATCTCGAGGCCCGGATGGCGGTCGAGAAATGCGGACAGGTTCGGGATGATATGATTGCGCGCCATGGCCACCGGCATATCGACACGCAGAGTACCAGTCAGGTCCGCCGGCGCATGCAGGAACATGCCGTCCATGTCTTCCAGATCGGCCAGCATATCTCGCGCACGGTCGAGATAGGCCTGGCCGTCGTGGGTGAGCTGCACACGCCGCGTGGTGCGGTAGAGAAGCTGGACCCGGAGGTGCGTTTCCAATTGCAGGACGGCTGCCGACACGCTCGATTTCGGCAAGCCAAGCGACAGGGCGGCCTGGGTAAAGCTCGACAGTTCGGCGACGCGGACAAAGGCGGTGATGGCGTCGAACTGGTTCATTGTTTCAAAAATCCGAACAGTGATGTCGCTTTTGCGAAATTTATCCGGTTTGAACGATCAAGTAAATGTCAGACAGCAACTGACAGGAGGGTCTATGACTATTGCACTAATTACCGGCGGCAGCCGCGGCCTGGGCCGCAATATGGCGCATCATCTGGCGGCCAAAGGCGTCGATATCATTTTTACCTACCATTCCAATCGCGAACAGGCGGAAAGCCTGGTGGCCGAACTGAAGCAGATGAACCGCAAGGCGGTCGCTTTGCAGCTGGATACGGGCAAGGTTTCGACGTTCGCGGGATTTGCCGAGCAGGTGCGGGCGGCGTTGAAGACGACGTGGAATGCTGACCGCTTTGATTTCCTGGTCAATAATGCCGGGACGGGGCTCTATGTGCCGTTCATGGAAACGACCGAGGCGCAGCTCGACGATATGGTCAACATCCACTTCAAGGGGGTGTTCTTCCTGACCCAGACCCTGTTGCCGATCATCAATGACGGCGGGGCGATTCTGAACCTGTCGTCTGGCCTGGCGCGCTTCTGCTATCCAGGATCATCCGTCTACGGATCAATGAAGGGTGCGGTTGATGTCCTGACGCGCTATCTGGCTCTGGAACTGGGACCGCGCCGTATCCGGGTGAACTCAGTCGCACCGGGCGCCGTTGAGACGGACTTTGGCGGCGGACGGGTGCGGGACAATCCCGACCTGAAGGCCTTGCTCGCCAGCCGTACGCCGCTTGGCCGTGTTGGCCTGCCGGACGATATCGGCGGCATCGTCTCGGTGCTGTTGTCGGATGAGGCGGGTTGGCTCAATGGCCAGCGGATCGAGGTGGCTGGCGGTATTCATGTGTGACGCTTGCCTATAGTATCGGGGTTTGGGGCCTGAGGCCCCAAGCCTTTAATATCAAAGAAAAGCTCGGCCTTTAGAGGTCGGGCTTTTCTTTGATTTCAGAAGATATGGGGTCCCAAGAAGCGTTCTTTGGCCCCAAACCCCGGTACTATGATTAGATGCCGCTGAGATCGACCACGATGATCCGGTCGCTCAGGCGAACTTCGGGCACATTTTCCGCGATGAACAGAAGATAAAAGTTTGCCCCTTCCAGCGGCTTGATATCCAGCAGGTCGCCGGCGCCGAAATTTTCGACATTAGAGACCTTGCCGACCGGTTGGCCGGCCGTATCGACGACGCTCATCCCGATCAGGTCGGTGATGTAGTATTCGTCTTCGTCCGGCTCCGGCAAATCGGCGCGGTTGATATAGAGCTTCAGGCCTTTGAGCTTTTCCACGGCCGTCCGGTCGGGTGCTTCCTTGGCGCGAACCAGCAGGGCGCCCTTGTGCTCGCGCGCGGCCGTAATCGACAGGACGGGTTCGCCCTTCTCGTTCAGCAGCGGGTCGTGCTCCAAGACGCTTGCCGGATCATCCATATGGCTGATCAGCTTGAATTCGCCCTGGACGCCGTGGGCAGCGCCGACCTGCGCGACGAAGATATATTGGGGAGTGTTCATGGTGTGCGCATAATCAATACGCGCAGCTTATGCAAGTTATGGCGCGCATGACTTCGGCAAGGCCAGCATCAGTGTCTTCGTCGATTTGCTCAGTTTTCCGCTGCGGATGGTCATCGGCTGGTAGGGCGGTTCGGTCTGCATGCCGAAATTGGTGATGTGCAGGACGTAACAGCCGCCGAAGACCTCTACCTTGCCAGCCTTGCTGACCGAACGGATGGCGACGGGTAGATTATAATAGATGTTGCCGGCGCCGGGATCGGCTATGGCCTTGCCAGTCAGGACTTCGACGGAGCGCGTGTTCTCGTAGCCCTTGGACCAAGTAGCAAAGGCCGGCAGGTTGTTCGCGGGATAATAGCTGTAGGCGCGGGAATATTCGCTGCGCGTGATGGCGTTGTAATAGGAGCGGATCAGGGTCTGCGGTGTCGAGCGATCATCGAGATAAGCCGGTGTGACTGCGGCGGCGGGAACGGCGGCAAGCAGGGCGAGGCAGGCAAAAACGCGGATCATGAGTGGCTCCTTTGCCGGTACTATAGAGTTGGCAGAGTAAGAAGGGGATACGGTTGCCGGACAAAGAAAAAAGGCCGGAGCGTGGGCTCCGGCCTTTCCATATCGATATCCCGAAAACCTTAGGCTTCTTCGGCCGGGGTTTCTTCTGCGGCCGGGGCCTCGTCAGCAGCCGGAGCTTCTTCAGCGGCAGGCGCTTCAGCTGGCTTTTCAGCTTCGGCCTTGGCGGCTGCAGCGGCAGCCGCCTTGGCTTCTTCAGCTTCAGCCTTGGCAGCAGCTTCGGCGTCCAGGCGGTCCTGTTCGCGCTGGGCGCGCTCAGCGGTACGCTCCTGGGCCTTCTTGCCCGGCGTGCCCTTTTGCGGGTTGTTGCCGTGTTCCCACTTCACCAGGCCTTCTTGCGACAGGAAGCGCGCGACGCGGTCAGTCGGCTGGGCGCCCTTCTTGAGCCATTCCTGGATGCGCTCGACCTTGAGCGTGACGCGCTGGGCGTCCTTCGGCAGCATCGGGTTATAGGTGCCGACCTTTTCGATGAACTTGCCGTCGCGCGGTGCGCCGGCGTCAGCGATGACGATCGTGTAGTAAGGGCGCTTCTTGGAGCCACCGCGGGACAGACGAATCTTAAGCATTTCAGAGTTCCTAAGTTTAAAGAGTTATTTCTTGGTTGGGTCGAACGGCTTTGCACCGGGGAGACCCGGCAGGCCACCGAACAGGCCCGAAGGAGGTTTGGCGCCGCCTAGGCCAGGCAGCCCGCCCGGAAGCCCACCGGCCCCGAGCTTTTTCAGTTGTTCCATGTCCGGCCCGCCGGGGCCGCCCAGAGCATTCGGGTCCATGCCCAGCTGCTTGGCCATCTCTTCGACATTGGGCGGCTGGCCGCCGGCACCCATGCCGAACATCTTGGCCATCTGGCCCATCATGCCGCGGCCGTTGGAACGCGCCATGGATTTGAAGGTATCGGCCATCTGGCGGTGCTGCTTCAGCAGGCGGTTGATTTCCTGGACCTCGACGCCAGCGCCGGCGGCGATACGGCGTTTGCGCGATGCGTTCAGCAGGTCAGGCTTCTTGCGCTCGATCTTGGTCATCGACGAGATGATCGCCACCTGGCGGTCAAAGGTCTTGTCTGAGATATTCGACTCTTCGATCTGCTTCTTGACCTTCTGCACGCCCGGCAGGAGGTTCATGATGCCGCCGAGGCCGCCCATGCGCTTCATCTGTTGCAGCTGCTGGGCCAGGTCGTCGAGGTCGAACTGGCCCTTGGCCATCTTCTTGGCGGCGGCAGCGGCTTTCGAAGCATCAAGCTCCTGCGCGGCCTTTTCGACCAGAGCCACGACGTCGCCCTGGCCCAGGATGCGGCCGGCGATACGGCGGGCGTCGAAGACGTCGAGCGCGTCGATCTTTTCGCCGGCGCCGAGGAACTTGATCGGCAGGCCGGTGGTGGCGCGCATCGACAGCATGGCGCCGCCACGGGCATCACCGTCGGCGCGCGTCAGGATCAGGCCGGTCAGCGGCAGGCGCTCATGGAAGGCAGCAGCCGTGCGCACGGCGTCCTGACCGGTCAGGCTGTCGGCGACCAGAAAGGTTTCGGTCGGGTTCGAGATCTTCGCGATGTCCGCAGCTTCGGTCATCAGCGCTTCATCGAGCGTCGTGCGGCCGGCGGTGTCGAGGATCAGGACGTCGAAGCCCTGGATTTTCGCGGCCTGCAACGCGCGGCGGGTGATGTCGAGCGCGCCCTGGCCGGCGACGATCGGCAGGAAGTCGACGCCGACCTGTTCGGCCAGGATCTTTAGCTGCTCCATGGCCGCCGGACGACGGGTGTCGAGCGAGGCCAGCATGACCTTCTTGCGGTCGAACTTCGACAGGCGCAGGGCCAGCTTGGCGGTGGTCGTGGTCTTACCTGAGCCTTGCAGACCCGCCATCAGGATGACGACCGGCGGCACGGCATTGAGGTTGAGCGGTTCGGCCTCTTCGCCGCCCAGCATTTCGATCAGGCCGTCATAGACGATCTTGACGACCTGATCGGCGGGGCGAACGGCCTTGATGATCTCTTCGCCGGTCGCCATTTCGCGGGCGCGCGTCATGAACTGGCGCACGACCGGCAGGGCGACGTCGGCTTCGAGCAGGGCGACGCGAACTTCGCGCAGGGCTTCGTCGACGTCCTTTTCCGAAAGGACGCCGCGACCCGACAGGCGGTCAAAAAGACCGGACAGGCGCTCGTTCAAACTGTCAAACATGCTCTAATTCCTCTCGCTCTTCGCGCCTTTGCCGCAAACAGAAAATCCCCGAGGGCGCAACGCGCTATCGGGGAGCCTTCCGATCCTCATTGCACCTATGTGCAGGGTCGTGATCGCGAAGGGTTTGAACAAGGGCGCAAAAGGCTTGCGCGGATGTGGTGCGTGCAATGCGATAAACGGGCCAAAGAGTCAAGCCTTAAGCCGGATTGGCCTTTGCTTCGGTGGGTTCATGCCGTATCGTCCGGTCGGAGATCCCAGATGACGCCCATATCTGAAAACCCAGCTGGTGCTCTTGTCTCGCCTGAGGTGCGGAAGCGCAGTCTGCGCCTGCTGATTAACGAGATCGACGACATCCTCAAGCCGCTGGGATATGAGCGTGAGAATTCCGGCCAGGGCACTGTCTGGATACGCAGGACCCTGGCGACCCAGACCTATGTCCACATCCAGAAAAGCAAGTATGGCGACGCCTGCTTTATCAATATCGGTCATGAGCCGGGGTCTTATAAAGAGGATGTCCCGTCATTTCGAAACGGCACCACGCAGCGGGTGGGCCAGCTTCTGGGCGATATTGCGCACGCCAATCGTCTCGATATGCTGAGTTACAAAGACCTGGATGGTGCATCGCCGCTGCGGCGTGAGATTGTGGACCTTATCCGCGACAAGGCCGAGCCTTATCTGGCGAAATATCACTCGGGCCTGGATCGCTTCCTGACCCGCCTTTTAAAGCCATTGATTGAAGGGAAGCGTGGCTAGAGCCTGCCACGGTTCATGCAGGCCTGCGATGGCGCGCCGGCCGTCCTCGCGCATTCTGCTAAGGCCCGCGCGGGTGTCGACCAGCTCGCGGATGGCGCTTGCTGCTGCGTCGAGGTCGGGGTCTGCCCAAACCTGGTCGGGGTCGTTTTCAAGACCGGTATAGGGGCCTTCGCGGTCGTCGATCTGGATCATTTTCGCCGCGATCAGCCAGGCATTGTCCCTGGTCATAAAGTCGACATTGCCGGACCAGCCGGTGGCGATGACCGGCACACCGGCCGCCATGGCTTCGGCGAGCGGCAGCCCGAAGCCTTCCGAACGATGCAGGGACAGGACGGCATCGAACGCAGCGATGAAGGTGTCCATATCGGCGTCGTTCAGCTTTTCGCTGATGATTTGAATATCGGCGCGTTCGGACAGCACCGCGTTCAGCCGTTGTTCGGTGGCGCGATCCATACTCAGGTCACTGACCTTCAGCGTCAGTCGCGCGGTTTCCGCTGGCACTGGAAAAGCGCGCGTCCAGGCGTCAATACTGCCCCAAGGGTTCTTGCGCACGTTCGAGGATTTGATGTCGAACAGGCTCAAGATCTCGCACAGCTCCGGCTGAAGACCGAAGGTCTGGCGGATAGCGTTGATTTCGGCGTGGCCATGCGAGGGCGGCAATGGCACCGGATGCGGCATGATGCGCAGGCGCGCATTGAGATCATCGCGCCCGGCGACGGTAAAGGTTCGGGCTACGGCGTCATGGACAAAGCGGCTGGGGACCCAGATTTCGTGGAGGTAATCGGCTGCGAACACCCAGCTTTTCGGCGCTTTCGGCGTCTCCCACGCCCAAAAGCCGATGCGATAGCGATCAGCCCAGCTTTTAGGGTCGTGCGCCAGAAAGGCAACAAGCGCTTCGGCGGGGTTGGCGTGAATGTACCAGACGCCGCCCTGGCCCGGCAGCGCCATGCCCCCCTGGACAAAGCGCTTAAAGGCCGGGCGCAAGTCATATTCGCTGAATGTGTAACCGGCTGCCTTAAACGCCGTCGCCGATAGCCGTCCTGCCCGTCCTATGCCCAGGCTGTCGTTCAGAAAGCCCGAGATGACGAAATCACCGGAATGGATGGTCGCGTTCCCGGCCTTGATCCACGAGCGGCTGCGCCATTTGGCCAAGTGCTCAAGGGCGCCGTGGATAAGGGGCAGTCGAATGCGAAGGGGAAGGCGCCTGAGGCTCATGCGAGGTCCGGATCAGTTTGCGCCGAACCTATAGCAAAAAGAGTGCAGCTTTAAAGCCCCAGCCACTTGCGGCGTTGCGTCCAGTAAGATTGAAAACGGTCAGCCTGAATGTCGTTTTCAAACGTCACGACCTTGACCTGCTCCGCGCCGCGCGTATCGGCCCGAACGGAAATGGCATCGGCTTCGCTTAACGCAGAGGCTTCAACGAATTTGAAAAAGGCTCCGAAGAAAGCTTCCTGCTCCGACGCCGAGTTTACGTTGAATTCTACACTGACCACGCTACACCTCTTTAATTTCCCAGCGACCTTAAGGCCCGATAGCCCTGGCGGTCGATGTGAAGCCCGCGTCGATAATGTCAAGTTTTGACAAAAGTGTGCACTGCACCATGGGAAGTGAAGCGCAAATCCAGGCGCGAGTCAAAAGATTAAACGATTTTATGGTGTCCAGCCTCAACCGGTGTGACGTGATTGTCGCAAAAATGCAAAAATCACCCGCATTCCGGTAACGGCCGGAGCTTTTTTGCCATTATGAAACAGGTGCTTAAGACCCTGTGCCAGAGGCCGTAAAACGGCGTCAATTCGCGCTAAGCAACCTTCACGGGGCTGTTCGATTCGACTTTGGCGTCCGGTTGTAACAATTTTTTGATGTTGCGGGCGGCCTGGCGGATGCGGTGTTCATTCTCAACCAGGCCGATACGGACATAGCCTTCGCCATATTCGCCGAAACCGAGACCGGGTGCGACGGCGACGTGCGCCTCCTCGATCAGCAGCTTGGCGAATTCGATTGAGCCCATGTGCTCGAACTTCGGCGGAATCTTGGCCCACGCGAACATCGACGCCGGTGGTGGCGGAATGTCCCAGCCGGCACGCTTCATCGACTCGATCAGCACGTCGCGGCGCGACTTGTAGGTGGCGCGGATGTCATCGACATTGTCCTGCGGACCGTTGAGCGCGGCGGCGGCGGCGACCTGGATCGGCGCGAAGCCACCATAGTCGAGATAAGACTTTACGCGCGCCAGTGCGGCGCAGATTTGGGCATTGCCTACAACCATGCCAATACGCCAGCCGGCCATGGCGTAGGTCTTGGACAGCGAATTGATCTCGACCGAGCGCTCAATGGCGCCTTCGACCTGCAGAATGGAGGGCGGCGGGTTGTTGTCGAAATAAATCTCTGAATAGGCAATGTCGGAGAGCACGAGAAGATCGTGCTTTTTCGCCAGCTTGATGACCTCCTTGTAGAAGTTGAGATCGACCCACTGCGCGGTCGGGTTCGACGGATAGGAGACGATCATGATCGACGGCGTAGGCACGGAATGCTTCACGGCCTTGTCGATGCCCGACAGGTATTGCTCGGGGGACAGGGCCGGGACATGGCGGATAACGCCGCCGGCCATCAGGAAGCCGAAGGCGTGGATAGGATAGGCCGGGTTCGGGCAGATGACCGTGTCGCCCGGCGCCGTGATCGCCATGGCGAGATTGGCGAAGCCCTCCTTGGAGCCGAGCGTGGCGACGACTTCGGTGTCGGGGTTCAGTTTGACGCCGTAGCGGCGATCATAATAGCCGGCCATGGCCTTGCGCAGGCCCTGGACGCCTTTTGACACCGAATAGCCGTGCGTCTTGGGCTTCTGGACTGTCTCGATCAGCTTGTCGACGATGTGCGGTGCCGTCGCCATATCGGGATTGCCCATGCCGAAGTCGATCACGTCAACGCCTTCGCCACGCAGGCGGGCCTTGACCTTGTTGACCTCTTCGAAAACGTAGGGGGGCAGGCGGCGGATACGGTAAAAGTCGCGCATGGGATGGCTGTCTGGGAATGATGAACAAAACAGGAGTTGCTGGCATATTGCCTATGTTTTGTCGTTTGTCATCCCGAGAAGTTTATTTTTTTCGGAAATTTTTGCGCCAATCGGTAAAAATTCTAATCTTCGACCAGATTGCGAAGTCGCGCCAGACGGGCATCCCAATGGCGCGACAGTGCATCGAGGCTGCGCCGGGCACGGTCAAGCGTCGACGCTTCCAGTTGCCACAGTGTCGTCCGGCCGATGCGCTGACGCCTTGCCAGGCCGGCCTTTTCAAGGACCTGGAGATGTTTGGTCACAGCCTGACGCGTCATCGCCGTGCCGGTGCTGAGGTGCACGATGGGTGACGGTCCTTCGGCGATCAGACGTGCGATCAGCGTCAGGCGCGTTTCGTCGCCAAGGGCGGCGAAGACTTCGGCGGGTTCAGCGGGCAAGCCACGCCTCCACCATATGGATTTGGGCCTCCCAGCCGCCTTCATTGGCCGTAAAGGCCTGGGCCTGGCGCTCCGGCGGCAACTGGCTGAAACCGGACTCGGTTATGGTCAACCGCGTGCCGCCGTCTGCAGGTTCGACGGCAAAGGTCACCAGGGTCTCGGCCTCTCCCGAATAGTCCTTGCCTTCATCGACGGCATAAGGGTGCCAGCGGAAAGAAAACAGGATTTGCGGCTCTATCCGTTCGATGACGATGTTAAAGGGAAAGCCCTCATATGGTTTTTGCATCTCGGCAATTTCGTCGTTAACGACGGTCGGTGTCATCTTGCCGGCGATCGGCTGGCCCGTGACGAACGGGCCGTCGAAACGGCAGCCGAACCACTGGCCAAACTCCGATGAATCCGCGATCGCTCGCCAGACGCGGTCCTGGGAAGCCTTAAGATTTATGGTTTTGACAATAGCATCGGGTATCTGATCCATGGCAACCTCCAAGTTGCATAATGTGCCAATCGCCCACAAAAAGCAACTAAAAAGTTGCTAAAAATTGCGAGTCTAGGAAATGGTAGGCGAACGGCCTATGGTGTTGTCATCGTTCGCCAATGAGATTCGCACCTGACATGAAACTGCTGCCGCCCGTGCTTGTTGGCATACTTGCCGTTGCCATGTTCGCCAGCCGCGTCTGGTTTCCGGGCGTTGTCCTGTTCGGGCCGCCGTGGGTCAATATCGGCCTGCTGGGCATTGTCGGTGGCCTTTACATGTCCGTGACAGCCGCCAGCCAGTTCCGGCAAGCTCATACCAACCTTATGGCGTTCAATGACCCGGATGTGCTGGTGACGGATGGATGGTTCAAGATAAGCCGCAACCCGATATATCTTGGCTTTGCGCTGTTCCTGACAGGCATTGCGATCGGCACAGGCGGGCTTATCCCGCTGATCCTGGCGGCGCTCTTTATTGTTATTGCCGACCGCTGGTATATCCGACAGGAAGAAGCGGCCATGCAGCGCGTTTTCGGTGCGGCCTATGAGGACTACTGCCGCACGACGAGACGCTGGCTCTAAAGCTACTCCACCGTCACCGACTTGGCGAGGTTACGCGGCTGATCGACATCGGTGCCCTTGTGGACGGCGGTGTGGTAGGCCAGAAGCTGGATCGGCACCGAATAGATCAGCGGCGCAATAAACGGATCGCAGGCCGGATTGCGGATGACCTTCAATGTCTTGGCAGCGTCACCCGACAGGGCGGGCACTTTTTCAGGGATGTCGGTGATCATGATGACGCGGCCGCCGCGCGCGGCGACTTCCTGGACATTCGACGCCGTCTTCTCAAACAGCTCATCATCGGGTGCGATGACCACGACTGGCGTGTTTTCGTCGATCAAGGCGATCGGCCCGTGCTTCAGCTCGCCGGCGGCATAGCCTTCGGCGTGGATATAGCTGATTTCCTTGAGCTTCAGTGCACCTTCCAGCGCCAGCGGATACATGGCCCCGCGACCGAGATAGATGACGTCACGCGCCTTGGACAGGTCATAGGTCATGCGCGTGATTTCAGAATCCATCTTCAGCGCTTCAGCGATCAGGCCTGGCGCTTCCAGAAGCGTGCGCACCAGATGCGCCTCTTCGTGCGCGGTGATCTTGCCGCGCTGACGGGCGGCGGAGATGCAAAGCGCCAGAAGCGCCGACAGTTGCGAGGTAAAGGCCTTGGTCGAGGCGACGCCGATTTCGGGTCCGGCGTGGGTTGGCCACAGGATATCGGCTTCACGCGCCATGGTCGAGGAGTGGACGTTGACGAGTGCGGCCGTCTTCAGGCCTTGCGACTGGCACCAGCGCAGCGCCGCCAGGGTGTCGGCGGTTTCGCCCGACTGCGACACGGCAACGGCCAGCGTGCCGGGCGTGACGGCCGGGCTGCGATAGCGGAATTCGGACGCGACTTCGACGTCGACTGGCAAACCCGCCAGCTTTTCAAAGGCATAGCGCGCGATTGAGCCGGCATAGTAGGCGGTGCCGCAAGCGATAATCTGGATGCGGGCGACCTGACCAAAGTCGATGACCGCCTTGATGTCCTCGCGCACGCTGGCGGCAACGGGATCGAGATAGGCTGACAGGGTTCGCTGGCAGCTTTCCGGCTGTTCATGGACTTCCTTTTCCATGAAGTGGCGATAGGCGCCTTTTTCGACCAATGCCGCAGACGCTGATACGTGGGTCAGGGGGCGGTTGACCAGCGCGCCCTTGGCGTCAAACACCTGGGCGCCGCCGCGTGTAACGAGGGTCCAGTCACCTTCTTCGAGATAGGTGACGCGCTGGGTGAACGGGCCGACCGCAAGCGCATCACTCCCCAGGAACATCTCCCCGTCGTCACCCCAGCCGACGACCAGCGGCGAGCCGCGCCGCGCGCCCAACAAGAGTTCATCCTCGCCCTTGATCAGGATGGCCAGGGCGTAGGCGCCGTGCAGGCGATCGAGTACCCTTTTGAAAGCGTCCTTGGGGGCTGCGCCGGGGTCGAGCGCCTCATCGAGCAGATGTGCGATGACTTCGGTATCGGTATCCGAGGCGAATTCGCGGCCCTTGGCCTTCAATTCGCTTTTCAGCTCGGCGAAGTTTTCGATGATTCCGTTGTGGACGACAGCGACGCGGCCTGCGCTGTGGGGGTGGGCATTGCGTACGCTCGGTGCACCGTGGGTCGCCCAGCGCGTATGGCCGATGCCGACGTGACCGGCGATCGGTTCCTTGTCGATAACGGCTTCGAGGTTACGGATCTTGCCTTCGGCGCGGCGGCGTTCTGGACCACTTGGCGTCTGAACAGCGATGCCGGCGGAGTCATAGCCGCGGTACTCCAGACGCCGTAGCGATTCCAGCAGGCGAGGCGCAGCGTCCGAATTGCCGATAATGCCGATAATGCCGCACATATGGTCTTGTCCCCGCAGTCTTCAAAAAAAGCGTATCCTCCATAACAGAGAACCCGTGAGGGAGGCGTAAATTGCCGTGACAAAAGATTACATAGCGGCGGTTAAAACCTTATGGAAAATCGCTTGTTAAGACTTGCGCCGTAACATTGGGAACGAAGATGTGAGTGGCGGGGGCAGGGCGCGGGTTTATAACCGGGCGGCACGGTTTTCGCATCGAAACCGCTAATACCAATTTCACCAGCAGAGTGCGAATGAGCTCAAGAAAGTACTTCGGCACCGACGGCATCCGTGGCCGCGCCAATGCCTTCCCCATGACCGCCGAAGTCGCCTATCGCGTCGGCATGGCTGCCGGCAAGATGTTCATGTCCGAGACCGATCGCCGCCACCTGGTCGTCATCGGCAAGGATACGCGCCTGTCAGGCTATATGATCGAGCCGGCGCTTGTGGCAGGTTTCACCAGTGTTGGTATGGATGTGCGCCTGTTCGGGCCGCTGCCGACGCCGGGTGTCGCCATGATGACGCGGTCGATGCGCGCTGATCTGGGCGTGATGATCTCGGCCTCGCACAACCCCTATGCCGACAACGGCATCAAGCTGTTCGGCCCCGATGGCTACAAGCTGTCGGACGAGGTCGAGCTGGCCATCGAGGCGCGCATGGACGGCAATATCCTGGAAGGCGTTGCCGAAGCGCACAAGCTGGGCCGTGTCCAGCGTTTGGATGACGCCCAGGCGCGCTATATCGAAATCGCCAAGGCCAGCTTCCCGCGTACCCTGACGCTCAACGGCCTGCGCATCGTGCTCGATTGCGCCAATGGCGCCGCCTATAAGGTCGCGCCGCTGGCGCTTTACGAACTGGGCGCCGAGGTTTTTTCGCTGGGTGTCACGCCTGACGGCATAAACATCAACGAAAAGTGTGGATCGACCCAGCCCCAGGCCATGGCCGAGAAGGTCAAGGAACTGCGCGCCGATATCGGCATCGCGCTGGATGGCGACGCCGACCGCGTGGTGATCTGCGATGAAAACGGCCAGATTGTCGATGGCGACCAGATCATGGCGATCATCGCTGGTAACCTGGCCAAGAAGGGCTTGCTCAAGGGCGGCGGGGTCGTCGCAACCGTGATGTCAAATCTCGGACTTGAACGCTTTCTTAACGGTATTAAATTGAAATTGGAGCGTACCAAGGTTGGCGACCGTTACGTCATGGAGCGCATGCGCGAAGGCGGCTTCAACCTGGGTGGCGAACAGTCCGGACACGTCATATTGATGGACCACGCCACGACTGGAGATGGCCTTATGGCCGCTTTACAGGTATTGGCGGTTCTGGTCGAATCCGGTAAGACTATGTCGCAGCTGGGCCGTCAATTCGAGACGGTTCCGCAGATACTTAAAAACGTCCGTTTCACCGGCGCAAGTCCTCTGGACACTGACGCTGTGAAGCAGGCGATACGGGAGGGCGAAGAGATGCTCAAAGGGTCCGGCCGCGTGCTGGTCCGGCCTTCGGGTACCGAGCCTCTCATCCGGGTCATGGCCGAAGGCGATGACGAAAAACAGGTCAAGGCGGTTGTGAACCAGATTGCCGAAGCCATGAAAGCCTAAAAGCCCGCCAACCGACGTCGGGCCAGCGTAGACGGACCAAGCGTATGAGTTTCGAGCCCCAAAAGCCGGTGTCACTGTCGCGGCGCGCTGCCGTGGGTGTACTCCTGGCAGGTCTGACCGGAAGCGCCGCCACGCATCATATGATGACCAGTGGCGGCCGCAAATATGCAACCTTCGCGCCCCAGTCCAAACCTGAGGTTCATCTTACGCCTCGTCATGAGTGGCCGTCGGTCGACGCCCTGGCGCAGAACATCGTCGATCAAAAGGTGTCGCCTGCCGTCAGCGTCTCGGTGATGCGCGCCGGCGAACTGCTTTATTCCAAGGGGTTCGGCGTCACGGATTTTGACTCCGGCAACCCGGCCAGTGGCCGCAGCGGCTTCCGCATCGCCTCGATCTCCAAGCAATTTACGGCCGCCGCCGTCATGGTGCTGGCCGAAGCTGGCGCGCTATCGGTCGATGATCCGCTGTCGCGTTTCCTGCCGGCATTTCCGCGCGCCGCCGATATCACCCTGCGCCAGATGATGAGCCATACTGCCGGTCTGGGCGACTATATCAATGGCAAGTCCGAAGACCAGCTGGTCGAGGCGCGCATGCGCGACTTCTCGTCCGACGAACTGCTGCGCATTATCGAAACGACCAGCCGCCCGCTGTACAAGGCGCAACCCGGCGCACGTTGGGCCTATTCCAACAGCGGTTTCGCGCTGCTGGGCATCGTGGTCGAGCGCTTATCGGGGCAGTCACTCGGCAACTTCTCGAAAAAGCACCTGTTCGATCGCGCCGGCATGACCCAGACGGCGATTGATGCGACCTGCCAGGCGTCCGAAGGCTGCCACGGCTACCGCAACAACTTCCGCAGCCCGCATGGCTTCGACCGGGCGCAGGCCCTGGCGCCCAGCTTTATCGGCGGTGCAGGCGCAATCCGTTCGACGACGGAGGACCTGGTGCTGTGGCACGATGCGCTTCTGAGCGGCAAGGTGCTGAAGCCTGAGAGCGTGCAGGCCATGCTGACCCCGGCGGTGTTGAAGAACGGCCAGCCGGCGCTGGAGCGCGGCGGATCCGAGCCGTTGGAATACGGGTTCGGGCTCGGTCTGGGCCGTTATGAGAATTCACCGTTCGCGGCCCATGGCGGGCGGGTCAATGGCTTTACCGGCCACCTGCGCAGCCTGACGGGTGAGAAGCTGAGCGTGGCCATCCTGTACAATTGCGACTGCACGGGTGCCGCCACCTTTACCGGCATGCATAAGCGGCTGCGGGCCGAAGCGTTCAAGCAGGGTATCCTGGCGTAAAGTGGGGTCGCGAACCATTATAGTTTAAAGGTAGCTATGCCACCACGTCTTGTGCGCTGCGCGGTGTTTCGCGTAGGCGCTGGATATCGGGTAGAGAATAGCCAGTGCCGTCAGCCACACCAGATAGGTTTGCCAGAGGGTCAGGCCCCAACCGTCCTTGATCAGGCGGCTCGGATCGCTGAGATGTCCAAAGAAGTGTTCGGCCGGAAAACCCATGGCGATACCGATGATCAGCCCCAGGCCGTGCGCGACATAGACATGCAGCAGATAGGTCAGGAGCGGTGTCCGTCCGAAAGCCAGCAGCGGCGTCATAATGATTTTGGATGCGTGTTGCAGAGCCAGCCCGATCAGAGTTGAAATCCCAAGCGTGATCAGCACGTAATGTAGCGACGGCGGATATTTGGTCACGTCCATGATCGCCATCCAGGTCCGGTCCGGATTGGCCGGAACTGCCCACAGGCTGCCATTGCCATAGAAATTCGGCAGGCGCAGAACAAGGAACAGGGCAATGAAGGCAACGGCGCCAACGGCTAAGGTTCGCGTACGCCTTTCCGCTGGCAGGAGATAGATCCAGCCCAGCCCATATCCCAGGCACATGACGCCGAACCACGGAATGACGGGGTAGGGGATAAAACCGCCAGGTACCTGGCCCGGCTGCATCATCAGCGTCCACACAAGTCCCCAGTCACCAAGCCCAGACGCCTGGATGCCGTCGAGCAGGTTATGGCCGGCGACGATCGCGACGCCGGTCAGAAGGACGGCCGGTCGCGGCAACCAGACCATGCCGGCCATAAAAATCATGCTGACGCCGATGGCCCAGATGACCTGGAGGAAGATGCCGGGGGCGAAGTCGAAGCCGAAATTGACGACCGTCAGTTCAAGGAAGACGAGCCACAGGCCGCGCGTCAGCAGAAAACGCGACAGCGGCCAGCCGGTCTTTCCCTTAGTTGACTGCAGGAAGATCGACACACCCGACAGGAAGACGAAGGTAGGTGCACACAGATGGGTGATCCAGCGCGTGGCGTAAAGCGCCGGCGTCGTGGTTTTCGGATCGAGCGGATTGCCCGTCATGCCTGTCAGGTGGACGAAATCGCGTGTGTGGTCGAGCACCATCAGCACGATGACCAACCCCCGCAGGGCATCGACGAAATCAAGCCGCGCGGCTGTCGTGCTTAGCGGTGTGTCGGCTGATGGTGTTGTCATGACGCGCTCCCCGAATGGGCGAGCGTAATACGTTGTTATCCGAGTTGTAAAGCTTCTGGGGTGTGGGGCCTGTGGCCCCGCAAACCTTTATTTCAAAGAAAAACCCTCGCCTTTTTAGGGCGAGGGTTTTTCTTTGAAGGGAAGACTTGGGGTCCCAGACCCCAAACACCATAAGTTTTACGCCTGGGTATTCACGGTCTCGCCAGCGGCTTCACCGGCATCGCCGTCGTAGCCGTTCTTCGCCGGTTGCGCGCCAGCGGACTTTGCCGCAACCGCCACCATTGCCGGGCGGATAACGCGGCCGAACAGCTCGTAGCCGGCCTGCATGACCATGATGATACCGCCGCCCTGAACGTCCTCCGAGGGCTGTTCCATAACGGCCTGATGCAGGTTCGGGTCGAACTTGTCGCCCTTCATCGGCGCGATCTTCTTGACGCCGTTCTTTTCGAACGCACCGGCCAGTTCCTTTTCGGTCATGTCGATGCCTGCGACGAAGTTCTTGAAAGCCGGATCGGTGATCTCATTCGGCGCCGACGCCAGGGCACGTTGCAGCACGTCGGCGACGTTGAGCAGGCTGGTGGCGAAACGCTGGATGCCGAAAGCGCGGGCGTCGTTGGACTCACGCTCGGCGCGGCGCTTGGTGTTCTCGGCTTCGGCCGCGTATCGCAGGGCCTGCTCCTTGAGCGCGACGTTTTCCGCCTGCAGCTCTTCGAGCGCCTTGTTGAGAAGCTCCGTGGCGTCCGCTTCCAGGTCGCCGGTTTCAGGAGTTTCCGTCTGTTCACTCATATCGCATAGGTCCTTAAACGTTCAGCCGCCTTAGTCGAGCAGGCGGCCCAGAATCTTGGCTGTGTAGTCCACAAGTGGGATGATGCGTGCATAATTCAACCGGGCCGGGCCGATGATGCCGATAGCGCCGACCACCTTGGGCCCGCTGCCACGACCGTCACTCATCATGTAGGGCGCTGCAATAACAGCCGAACCCGACAAAGAAAACAGTTTCGACTCGGCGCCGATGAAAATTCTTACCCCCTGAGCGTCACGAACGTCATCGAGCAGGTCGATCAGCTCTTCTTTTTGCTCGAGATCGTCGAAAAGCAGGCGAACGCGTTCCAGGTCTTCCTGAGTTTCAGCACCGCCCAGCAGATTGGCACGGCCGCGGACGATCAAAGAGCGCTTTTCCTTGTCACCGCCTGACCAGACGGCCAAACCCGCCTCGATCAGCGTCGCGGCGGCTTCGTCGAGCATCTGGCGTTCCTGGTCGAGCTCGGTCTTCAGCGTTACACGCGCCTCTGCGAGGGTGCGGCCTTTCAGATGGACATTCAGATAGTTGGACGCCTGTTGCAGCACGGACGGGGTCATCCCGCCCTGCAGAGGCATCAGGCGGTTTTCGACCCGGCCGTCGTCATAGACTATGACCGCAAGGGCCTGATCCGAGCTTAAACTGATGAATTCGACGTGCTTGACGCCAGCCTCAAACACCGGGGTCATGACCAGGCCGGCACCTCCGGCCAAACCCGACAACAGATTTCCGGCCTGGTGCAGCGCTGCGTCGAAGGTATTACCTTTTGCCGTCAGGCGGGTTTCGATGTCACGCTTGGCCTCTTCGCTAAGATCGCCGATTTCCAGCAGGCCGTCGACAAACAGGCGCAGGCCCTGGTGGGTTGGCAACCGCCCGGCCGAGGTGTGTGGCGCGGAGAGAAGACCCAGCGCCGACAGGTCCTGCATGGTATTGCGGATGGAGGCCGGCGACAGATGGACGCCGCCCTTGGACAGGGTGCGCGAGCCGACGGGTTCACCGGTCTCCAGGTAGGTTTCCACCACGTGGCGGAAGATGTCGCGTGCCCGCGCGTCGAGCTCGCTCAACGGCGCGGTCGAATTCATCAGGCCGGACATGTGGGGAGAAAGTGTCATTGCGGCGATTGTAGCAAATCAACGGCCACAGCCAAGGGGGATGTGCGATTATGAAAAATCGGGGGCGCCTTTGGCTTAGCGCTGCAACATAAACACCAGCGGAATATCCAGCCGTTTGCGCCAGTCGGTTTCGGAGTGCTTGGTGTTCTCAAAAATCTCGGCCTTGAAGTCGCGGCCTTTAGTCCAGCCCGCCGCCGGAAAGATGGGCGTGATCGCCGCTTCGTAAGGCGTGAATTCGGCGTCGAGCTCCAGCGTCCCCTGGTCGGTATAGATGCGGTCGCGGCCGGGCTTCAGCTTCGAGGTCTTTAGCCACATGGCCCAGGCCGTGCGCAGGACAGCGGTATCGGCCTTGATGTGCGCATCGTCCATGGCCCACGACGCCATCAGCCACGGCATGGACAAGGATGCCGATGCTCCGAATACGGACGGATATTCGCCGTGGGCATAGAGCGCGATATGCCCGCCCATGCTCGATCCCATGATGGCGGTATGTGCCGCGTCGGTCAGGGTCGGGTACTTGCCATCGACAAAAGGCTTCAGCTCGGTGACGACGAACTGCAGGAAGTTATCGGAGTTCGGTTCCTTGCCGTCCTCGAATGCGCGCACGCGGGCCTGGTAGTCCTTGGGCAGCAGGCGATAGACGCGCTCTGGCATATATTCGCGCGTGCGCTCATTTATATTGTCGATCCCAACAACGATGGTCGGTGGTATGCGCCCGTCCTTAATCAGCTTCGGCACGGTGTCGGCCACACCCCAGTCGGCGCCGCTATAGGGGCTGGGCGTATAGAGGTTCTGGCCATCCAGCATGTAGAGGACGGCGCAGCGCGTCGCCTCCTGGCATTCGTCGGGCACAAACACCGTCACATCGCGTGGTTCGACGTGCTTTGACGCAAAGGCCGGAAGCTTGTCGAGCCGCGGCTCTGCCGCTGCCGGGAAGGCGAGCAGCAGGGCCACGAACAGGATGCGCTTCATCATTATTTCTTGGCCTTGCCGGCGACGAAACGGATCGCCATGCCGCCGCCGGGCGCCAGGCGGATCTTCAGCGTTTCGCCAGCCATGACCGTCTTGCTTTCGATGACGATATCGAAGCGGGCGTCGCCGGTCATGCCGGCATTGGGACCGTCGCGATAGATCTGCGCTGTATAGCTGCGGTTGGCGTCGAGGAAGTTCAACGGCACTTCGACGTCACGCGCATTTTCATCGGTGACCGCGCCGACATACCAGTTGTCGGAGGCGCGGTCCTTGCGCGCGATCGTCGCGAAATCACCGACCTCGCCATTGAGCATGATCGACTGTTCCCAGTCGACTGGCACGTCCTTGATGAACTGGAAGGGCTTCGGATACTTGGCGTAGTTGCTGGGCAGGTCGGCCGCCATCTGGATCGGCGAATAGATGACGACGTAGAGCGCGAGTTGCTTGGCCTGGGTCGAGGCGATCGGTCGGCCCTGCCCTTGCAGTGACAGGATGCCCGGCGTGAAGTCCATCGGTCCGGTCAGCATGCGCGTGAAGACCAGGTTCGCTTCGTGCTCGGGCGGGTTCTGCGGATCGCCCCAGGCATTATACTCCATACCGCGCTGGCCTTCGCGCGATACCCAGTTCGGATAGGTGCGGCGCAGGCCCGTGTCCTTGATCGGCTCGTGGGTGTCGATGGCGATGTGATATTTGGCTGCCGTCTGCACGTTGAGCAGGTAGTGGCGGACCATTTCCTGGCTGTCGTTCCAGGCAAAGCGGATGCTGCCGTCGGGCGCCTTGACCTTGGCGCCGCCGGCATCGGCGACGTAACCGGTCTTGACCGAGTCGACACCGTATTTTTCGTACAGCTTGAAGCCGTCTTCCATCTGCGGTTCGTAGACGACGGTATTGCCCGAGGTCTCGTGGTGGCCGACCAGATGGACGCCCTTTTTCAGACCATAGGCCGACAGGGCGGCCAGGTCGAAATCGGGATAGGACTGGGTGAACGAGAAGTCGTCGCCGCGCGCGAACCAGTCTTCCCAGCCCTTGTTCCAGCCTTCGACCAGAACGCCGCGGAAGCCGTTCTTGGCGGCGAAGTCCATGTGCATCCTGGTGTTGTCGTTATTAGCGGCGTGGCGCGGGCCGTATTCCCAGGTGCCGGTGTTCAGGTGCATCTGCCACCAGATGCCGACATATTTGTACGGCTTGACCCACGACACGTCGCCCAGCTTGTTGGGCTCGTTGAGGTTCAGGATCAGGTCGGACGAATTGTAGAGCTTGGCCGCCGAATCCGTGATCTGGATGGTCCGCCACGGCGTCGGGAAGGGCGCGTCGCGCACGACCGGTGCGCCGAGGGCCGACGGCGCCAGGCGGGTTTTCAGGCGCTGGCCGTCGACGCGGCGCAGCCAGTAGGCGGCGTAGTCGACAAGAGCCGCTTCGTGGAAGGAGATATAAAGACCCTTATCCGTCTTTAGCGTCATCGGCGACTGGGCCTCGGCGACCTGGTTCAGCGGCGTCTTCTGGTAGACATATTCCTCGCGGTTCCACTCACCGGCGACGTTCCACCAGGCGGTCGCGGGATCGGCGACGGCGAACTCGGTCAGCTCGTCCATGATCTCGAGCTTTTTCAGCTGCGGCTGGTCGGGGAATTCGTAGCGAAAGCCGACACCATCGTCATAGATGCGGAAGACGACCGTCATCTTGCGGTCCTGCCACTTCTTCTGCACGACATCGACGCGTAGTTCTGTGTAGCGGTTCTTGACGATGCGGCGCTCGCCCCAGGGCAGCTCCCAGGTCTCATCATGCGAAGTGATGGCGCTGGTCTCATAGCTGAAATAGCGGTCGAGCTTGGGGGCATTGGCCAGGATCAGGCCCAGGCGCGACGGCTCGATGACCATGTGGCCGTTGCGCGTCACCTGATAGGACAGGTTGCCGTCGCCGCTCAGCAGCATATCGACGTGCAGGACCTTGTCGGGCGAGTCCGCACCGGCGATCGACTGGTATTTTGGCGCCGCCTGCGAACTTTGCGAAACGTCGGCGGCGGCGGCATCCTGCGCCAGCGCGCCACCGGCGCTTAAGCTCAGGGCAAGCGAGATGGCGATCGCCGAGGGACGAATAAGGGCCTGCATGGTGTTTCCTCTGGGTGTGTGTGCACACGCTTGATGTCAGGCTTAAGTTGGGTTCCCGTGCCGCTTAAGCTGGACGTGAATGTAACGCCGCGACGACTGGCTGGAAACAGGCTGAATACGTATTCACGCCACCCAGCCCCCAATTTTTGCAAAGCCATGTCCAGTAAATTAAAGGATTTGAAGGCCATTTTTTGCACCGGCTGCAAAAAAATCCATCTCAAGAATACGTATACCGTGAGACTCGGTGCCCGGCTTGCGTCATGATGCTGTCAACGAAGTGTTAAGCCTCGAGGCGGCGCCAAAAGCGGCCGGAGGTCAGGGAATTGGTGTGAGGAAGACCGTGTCCATGCTGCGCACAAAATCTGGCGTTATCGGTGTGTCGTGTGCGGCGCTGGCCTTCGCCTTGTCTATGCCTGCAGTGGCGGCCGAAGAGTTCTTCGGCGATCACAATCCGACCATCGCCTCCACTGGACCCGCGACCAATGGGCCTGCCGTGGCGTCGCCATGGTCGAACGCCATGAAGCAAGGTATTGGCGCGTCCTACGAGGCTTACAAGGATTACAAGTATTCGGACACGGCTACGACCGGCACGGTGTCGAAGGTGTGGTTCTCGCTGGCCGAGGGTATCATCACCGAAACCATGTTCGGCCGCATCGACCAGGCGCAAATCCGCGAGTTGAAGTTTGCGGTTACGGGTAAGGGTTGGACCGCCTTTGAGGGCGCTGACACGACCTCGCACATCGCCTATATCCATACCGATGCCGCCGGCCGGCCTTTGTCGCCCGCCTATCGCGTAACGACGACCGACAAACAGGGCCGTTTTGTCATTATCAAGGACGTGCTGACCGATCCGGATCATCAGTCGCTGGTCCTGCGCGTAACGGTCAAGGCGCTCAAGGGCCCGGTCACGCCGTATCTCATTCTCGACCCGTCGGTCGCCAATACCTCGGGCGACGACGAAGGCGCCGCCAATGTCGATGCCCTGACCGCCTGGCAAGGCAAGGCCGCGATCGTGCTGCGCAGCAATCTGCCGTTCAAAAAAGCCAGCGTCGGCTACACCGGCGTGTCGGACAATATCGCGGAACTGACCAAGGGCCAGGCCCTGGGGAAGCTCAACAGCAGCCTGAAGGACGGTAAGGGTAATATCCTGATGGTCGCCCAGCTGGCGACCGTCATCAAGGCTGCCACGCAGGATTTCGCCCTTGGTTTTGGTGCGTCTTCGCAGGCCGCCGGGGCCGAAGCCTCGGCCACGCTGAAGACCGGCTACGCCAAGGTCCTGGCGAAGTTCAATGCCGACTGGCAGGGCTATCTCAACGGTTTGGGCGACCTCAAGAGCCTGGTGCCGCTGACCGGCGACAATGGCAAGCTGCTGTATGCCAGTGCCATTGCCCTGAAGGTCCAGGAAGACCGCACCTATGCCGGCGCGTTGATCGCCTCGCTGTCCAATCCGTGGGGCGATGCGCTGAAGACCGACGTGTCGCACACTGGCTACAAGGCGGTCTGGCCGCGCGACTTCTATCAGGTCGCCATGGCGCTGGCCGCCTTGGGCGACAAGCAGACTCCGGTCGCCGCCTATCGCTACCTGCCGACCGTTCAGGTCACGGCTAAGATGAAGGGCAATACCGGTGTCACCGGCTGGTTCCTGCAAAAGACTCACGTCGACGGCACGCTGGAATGGGTCGGCGTTCAGCTCGACCAGACCGCCATGCCGATCCTGTTGGGCGCGCGCCTGGAAGCCATGGGCCTGATCCAAAAGGGCGAACTGCTGTCGTCCTACACCACCATGCTCAAACCGGCCGCCGACTTCCTGTCGAACGGCGGCAAGATCGGGCTCGACTGGAACAGCGCGACGATTGCCCCGCCCTACGCCCAGCAGGAACGCTGGGAAGAGCAGGAGGGCCATTCGCCTTCGACGACCGCCGCGATCATCGCCGGTCTGGTTGCTGCGTCCGATATCGCCACCCAGGCCGGTGACAGCGCCAGCGCCCAGCTCTACGCCGCCAAGGCCGACGAATATTCGCAGAGGCTGGACCAGCGCCTGCTGACCACGACCGGCAAGGTGCGCGGCGAGGACAAGCCGGCGACCTATTACCTGCGCATTTCGCGCTCGGAAGACGCCAATAATCCGGGTGTGCTCGATGAACGCAACGGCCTGAAGGGCCTGCGCGCCGACCTGATGGTCGATGGCGGCTTCCTCGAACTGGTGCGCTATGGCGTACGACCGGCCAATGACAGCAAGATCACCGGCTCGCTGGCCGTGCTCGATGACCAGACCCTGCCGGACAATCTGCGTGTCCGTTACGATTTCAAGTTCGGCGACCTGACAGTCCCCGGTTTCCGCCGTTATGGCAATGATGGCTACGGCGACAAGACCTCGGGCGGAGACTATGGCGACATGACCCCGGACCAGCGCGGCCGGGTGTGGCCGATTTTTACCGGTGAGCGCGGCCACTACGAGCTGGCGGCCGATGCCCTCAAGCCCGGCGGCGCCACCGATGCCGACGTCCAGGCGATCCGCGCCACCTATGTGCGCGGCATGGAGGCCTTCGCCAATGAAGGCCTGATGCTGCCGGAACAGGTCTTCGACGCTGTGGGCTCGCCGGGGCCGCACGACTATGTCGTCGGTGAAGGCACGGATAGCGCCACGCCGCTGGCATGGAGCCACGCCGAATATGTGAAACTCTTGCGCAGTTTGCGTGACAAGGCGGTCTGGGACAGGAACCCGGAAACCTTCGCGCGTTTCGTTCAGGTCAAGGAATAGGTCTCAACCCTTTGACCCAACTAAGCCCTCGCCGTGTCTCCCGCGGCGAGGGCTTTTTCTTGTCAGATTATACTAAAGCATTTGATTCATGAATTAAACAAAAGAGCACTTCAGATTGTAGAGGCGTTGCGATCCTATTTTCAAATTATTCAAAATTATGGTAAATGCCGACGTACGTTCTGCTCGCGATTCTTTCGTTAAGCACAGTTAGGCCCAACGGGGGCAATACCGCCCTTAATGGAGAAGTCCAATGACTGAACGTAAAATCGGACGAGACGCTGGCAATGGCCAGTTTATCCCCGTGAAGGAAGCTCAACGCCGCCAAAAAACAGCGGTCGTTGAGACAATAAAGGTTCCTGCTAAGCGCAAGCGTAAGTAGGTCTTGGGGCGTTGTTGTGGTGTCGAGCCTGGCAACGCCTTTCCTTCTATTAAAGTTAATGATCTCAAAATATTAAAAATTGCTTAATGCGAATTTTGCTATCTCATTTTGAAAAGCACAAAGGCGCAGAAGGCACGGCGGTCTTTTGTATCTGCAGATTCAAAATTACGGATTGCATTTACAACAGTGGTTATATCGTTAATCACTTCCGATTTAGTGAATTTCGAGTGTGGGTCATAGTCGGCGGAATGACGCTTTGCTTGCATGGTAACAAAGGTATTTGCAAAGTCTTCAATAGGTTTTGGAAATTTTGAAATCATCTTTTGATTTCGGCAGGCGTCATTGGCCGAGAGATGAGCTAAAGCTCTGTAGGTTTGCTGCCACGCCTTTTTACTTTTGGTCGCGTTCTCTCCGCCGATCATTAGATCAGCACAAGATCGAGCTAATCTATGGAACATTGCATAGTAAGCAGTGCTTAGAGCGCGCCTTAAGTTGGCCTGAGAGGGTTTGACCTTGCCACTAGATACTAGCAGATTGGCTGTGGCGATTAAATCAAGCGGCCGCAATGCCGATTTTCTTTGCATCGGATTGAGAAACAAACCGGAAAATGGGAAACCCACTTTCGTTAGTTTCAGCCAAACGTGACCTAGTGTGTCTTACTATGCCAAGCGTTTTGTCAGGGTCCAAAATGCCCTTCGGTGCTTCGTATATGACCGTAACGCTGTATATCGCCTGATCGAAATCATCGAAGTCATCCGATACAGTGACATCCAATATGTGTACCGTCTCGCTTGCGAAGCGGTCTCTTACAGTGCTCTCAATAATGCGCTTAATGGCATCGTTCATAACATTCATCGTGCCAGCCCCCGGTTAACGCTCCTTTAATATAGCATTAACGACTCGTTTATGGGACTCCGTTCCTGCATATTGTCAACATAAATTGATAAATAAACACTACGGAAGATAACCTCCCTATAACGCCCTGCTCTGTCCCAAGAATGGCCCTCCAGCAAAATTTGCATTTATCCGAATCGTCTATTATAATGGATAAATGAGCAATTCTATAGACGGCACAAGCGAGCGCATCGCGCGGCGTATCCGGCTGGAGCGCGAAGCGCGCGGTTGGTCGCTGGCCGATCTGGCGACGCGCTCGGGCGTTGCCAAGGCAAGCATTTCTAAAATAGAGCGCGGCGAAATGAGTCCTACCGCCGTCCTGCTGGTCAAGCTGTCGGCGGCCTTTGATCTGACCCTGGCCGGGCTGCTGCTGCGCGCTGAAGGCAACGGCGGGCGGGTGTCGCGCGCCGCTGATCAGCCTTTGTGGACCGACCCCGAAACCGGCTATGTCCGCCGCCAGGTTTTTGTCCGTCCCGACCATCCGGTCGAAGTCGTGCGCGTCGAAATGCCGGCGGGCAAAAGCGTAACGCTGCCAGCCTCCTCCTACGCCCGGATTCGCCAGGCCGTGTGGGTCATGGAAGGCGAAATGGTCATTACCGAAGGCGGTGAGCGTTTCGAGCTGAAGTCCGGCGATTGCCTGGGTTTTGGAACACCTGCCGACACCACCTTCGCCAACGAAAGCGATAGTGTCTGCGCCTATGCCGTCGTGCTGGCGCGAAGCTAGGGAGAGGACCATGGATATTCGCACCCTCGGGACCACGCTTCCTATCCGCGAAGCCTTAAGCGAAATCCTCGTCGAAGTCGTGGCGGACGGCGGTTCGGTCAGCTTCATGCACCCGCTGGCGGTTGACGCGGCGGCGCGCTTCTGGAACCTGTCGCTAGCGGCGGCGGAACGCGGCGAGCGTATTGTTCTGGGCCTTTTCGAGGATGAGGTCCTGGCGGGGACGGTGACGCTGCTGCTTGATTGTCCGCCCAATCAGCCGCACCGGGCCGAAATCGCAAAGCTGATGGTCCGACCCAGCCATCGCGGACGTGGTTACGCACGGGCCTTGCTGATCGAAGCCGAGGCGCGCGCGATTGCCGCCGACCGGACGTTATTGGTGCTCGATACTGCCACCGATGGCGGCGCCATGGGGCTTTATGAAAGTCTGGGCTTTGTTCCGGCGGGCGTCATTCCCGATTACGCATTGAAACCGCACGGCGGTTTCACGGGTACGATGATCTACTGGAAACGTATCGGCGTATAAGCTTCTTCGGCATTTCAGAGTCTTATTGGTTTTTTATTCCGATCCATGTCAATTCTGCCTTCCGCGGGTACCAGTCAGGTAACGACTACTCGCACTACGGGGACCGGACGTCCAATATGGATTTTGTAACTCAGGACGATGCGCAGACAGCCAGGCGTTACTTGGCGGCCATCGTCGATTCTTCCGATGATGCCATTATTTCGAAGACGCTCGACGGTGTCATCACCTCCTGGAACTCTGCAGCAGAGCGGATATTCGGCTATTCGGCAGAAGAGGCGGTCGGCAGAAACATCTCGCTGATCATCCCGAAGAACCGGCGAGACGAGGAATATGTTATAATCGGCAAGGTCCGCGCCGGCGAGCGCATCGATCACTTCGAAACGGTCCGTTGCGCCCGGAACGGCACGCAGGTCGATGTCTCGCTGACGATCTCGCCGATCCGCGATGATGATGGCAATGTTATCGGCGCGTCGAACGTCGCCCGCGATATCCGTCTCTCGAAATCCGCCGAGCGAACCAGCGCCTACCTCGCCGCCATCGTCGAGTCGTCGGACGACGTCATCGTTTCCAAGAATCTCGACGGCGTCATCACCTCGTGGAATGCCGCCGCCGAGCGCGTTTTTGGCTACACGCCGGAAGAGGCGATCGGCAAGCACATCACGCTGATTATCCCGCCCGACAAGATCGAGGAAGAATACGGCATCCTCGCCAAGGTCAAGTCGGGCCAGCGCGTCGAACACTTCGAGACCGTGCGCCGCGCCAAGGACGGCGACCTGGTCGACATATCTGTGACTGTATCGCCGATCCTCGACTCGAGGGGCCGGATCATCGGCGCTTCCAAGGTTGCCCGCGATATCGGCGAACGCAAGCGCACCCAGGCCTTGCTTGAGGACAGCAATCGCCGGCGCGACGAGTTCATGGCCAATATGAGCCACGAACTGCGCACGCCGCTGAATGCGGTTATCGGCCTGGCGCACATCCTGTCGAAGTCGGAGCGGCTGAACCCGCGGGAACAGCAGTGCGTCAGCATGATCCGCCAAAGCGGTGACACGCTGCTGGCGCTGATCAACAACCTGCTTGACTATTCCAAGGCCGAAACCGGTTCGCTGCAACTCGAAGCCATAGAGTTTAACCTGCCGGAAGCCGTCGAAAAGACCGTGATGATGCTCGACGCCGAGGTGAAGTCGAAAGGGCTGGAGCTAGGTCTGTCCTACGACGGGCCGTTGCGCGAATACTACATCGGCGATCCCTTGCGCTTGCAGCAGATCGTGACCAACCTCGTCGCCAATGCCATCAAGTTCACGGAAAAGGGCCGCATCGACGTCACCGTAGCCCTGAAGGCCGAGGAGGCGGACCAGTCGTGCCTGGCCTTGTCGGTGGGGGATACCGGTGTCGGCATTGCGCCCGATAAGGTCGATCTCATCTTCGACAAGTTCATGCAGGCCGACGCGTCCGTGGCACGCTCGCACGGTGGGTCGGGGCTGGGCCTGTCGATCTGCAAGGCGCTGGCCGAAGCCATGGGCGGGACCATATCGGTTGAAAGCACACCGGGCCTGGGCTCGACCTTTACCGTCAATATCTGCCTGGCCCACAGCGGACGCGATGAACGGATAAATGAAGATACGGACGCGTATGATGGCCATCGCAATGTGCTGGTGGTCGAGGATTTCGAGCCGAACGTGCTGGTGGTGTCGAGCGTGCTCGACGAGCTGGGCTACAGTTACGACGTGGCGACCAATGGCATGGAAGGCGTGCGTCGGGTCGAACGCGGCGCTTATGATCTGATCCTGATGGACGTCCAGATGCCGGGTATGGACGGGTTCGAAAGCACCCGCCGTATTCGCCAGATGGAGTCGGAGCGCGGCACCCACCGCACGCCGATCGTCGCCATGACTGCCCACGTCTTCGACCGCGACAAGCACAAGTGCCTTGAAGCCGGGATGGACGATTTTATCCCAAAGCCGTTCGATCCGAAACAGCTCGAAAGTGTACTGTCGCGGCTGATCACGCAGTTGCATTAGGGTCTTTCCGACCTAGTGCAGGGTAAATTCGCCATCCACGGCCCGCCACTCGCCGGGCTTGATCAGCTTTTGGTGAGCGTAACGCACCGAATGCAGCGGGCCGTCGAGATTGGTATGCCAATAATCAAGGAACTTCTTCAGCGCCGGAAAATCCGGGGCGATATCATAGTCCTGCCAGACATAGGTCTGAAGCACGGACCGGAAATCGGGCATGTGGTATAGGATATGAGCGGTGGTAAGTCCGTAGCCCATCATCTGGAGCTGGAATTCTGGAGAAACACGCATTTTGACTTGACTCCTTATAGACAAAAAGCGTACCGCGTTTCAGCCGATTTTCAATAAAATTATATGTAAATACAATATATTAGCAGCAATGCGCGATGAGTGCTGCCAAGGGCTGACAAACCTAATTGCGCCGTTCCTATTATCATTCTATTCCTTTTGAAACGATCTCGAAGAGGGCCACCATGTCACGCTTCCATTTTGCCGCAACCCTGCTTGCCGGCGTCCTGTCTGTGAATCCCGCTTTCGCCGCCACCAAGACCGATGCCGATGTTGACGCCCTGCTGAAGGCGCTGCCGCTGGCCGAAGCCTCGGCAACCGCGATCGCGGCGCGCTGCGACGGCATCTACACGCTCTCGAATCGCGCCAAGACCGAGCTTGAGGCGCGTAAAGGGGCCGCGACCCTGAAGGACGACTTTGCCGCCTTTGACACCCTGCTGCTGGGCCTGGGCGACGGCTTCAACGAGATGTACCTGATCTCGCAGACTTCGACCTCGAAAGAGGCGCGTGATGCTGCCGAAGCCTGCATTCCGAAACTGTCGGACCTGTCGACCGCCATTTCGCTGTCGCGGCCGATCTATGATCGCCTGGCCGGCATCCCGACCAAGGGGCTCGACGACAAGACGGCCTTCACGCTCAAGAAGATGCTGACCAACTACAAGCTGTCGGGCGTCGACAAGGACGATGCGACGCGGGCCAAGGTCACGGCTTTGCAGACCGAGATCACCCAGATCGGCCTGAAGTTCGCCGCCAATATCCGTGACGACAAGGGTGACATCAAGCTTAAGCCGGAAGACCTGGCCGGATTGCCGCAAGACTATATCGACGCGCACAAGCCGGCCGCCGATGGCTTTGTCCATCTGACCTACGACTATCCGGACGTCTTCCCGGTTCTTGATTTTGCCAGCAAGCGCGACACGCGCAAAACCGTCCTGACCGGCTTCCGCAACCGCGCCTGGCCCGCCAATGAGACGGTGCTGAAGTCCTTGCTCGAAAAGCGTTATGAACTGGCGCAAACCCTCGGCTATCCGGACTATTCGACGCTGATCACCGCCGACAAGATGATCGGCAACCCTGGGCGTGCCGCCCAGTTCCTTGATGACGTCAATGTCGCTGCCAAGCCCGGCGCCGAGGCCGATTATGCCGAGCTGCTGGCCTTCGCCAAGACGGTCGATCCGTCGATCACCAGCCTGCAATCCTACGACAATGCCTATCTGTCGAACCTGTTGCGCAAGCAGAAATATGCGGTCGATGCCGCCGAAGTCCGCCAGTTCTTTACCTACGACAAGGCGCGCGCCGGTATTTTTGGCCTGATCAGCGACCTGTTCGGTGCGGAGTTCAAGCCGTGGGATACGCCGGTGTGGGACAAGAGCGTTTCGGCCTGGGAGCTGTACGATAAGAAAACCGGCAAGCTGGTCGGCCGCTTCTATCTCGACATGCACCCGCGTGAGGGCAAGTACAACCACGCCGCCCAGTTCCCGATCCGCACCGGCATCGAGGGCCGTCAGGTGCCGGTTGGCGCGCTGATCTGCAACTTCCCGGGCACGGGCCCAATGGACCACGACGACGTCGTGACCTTCCTGCATGAGTTTGGCCACCTGATTCACGCGCTGTATTCCGGCCATACCCAATATGGCGCGCAGTCTATGGGCAACCTGCAATGGGACTTCATCGAGGCGCCGTCGCAGCTGCTCGAAGAATGGACCTGGGACTACGACACGCTGAAGACGTTCGCGTCCAACCCGAAGGGTGAGGCGATCCCGCAGGACCTGGTTGCCAAGATGAACGCCGGCCGCCGCT
Source organism: Asticcacaulis sp. P4_H10 (assembly GCF_056400965.1). Lineage (NCBI taxonomy): Bacteria > Pseudomonadati > Pseudomonadota > Alphaproteobacteria > Caulobacterales > Caulobacteraceae > Asticcacaulis > Asticcacaulis sp. P4_H10. Next base: position 250,125 of record NZ_JBFUKH010000002.1, read on the forward strand.
TCGGCGAACCCGGCATGTGGAAGCGCCAGCTCGGCCTCGCCGCTGTGTCGCTCAACTACTATAACCGCAAGCCCGACTTCGATCTCGACAGCATGTACGACCAGCAGACGGCGCGCTATTCGCAGTTCCCGCCGCTGGAAGGCGCGCACGACTATGCCAGCTTCGGTCACCTCGATGGCTATTCCTCGATCTACTATACCTACGTCTGGTCTAAGGCGATCGCGCTCGATCTCTTCACCGAGTTCGACAAGGCGGGCATGCGTAATCCGGAGGTTGCCGGCCGCTATCGCAAGCTGGTGCTGGAACCCGGCGGTTCGCAGGACGCCAATGTGCTGATCCAGAACTTCCTGGGCCGGCCCTTGAGCCTCGACGCCTTCAAGACAGAATTGCAGAAGAAATAAACTGTCCTTCTCACTGAAAACTTACGATAAATCTGGGCACATGGCGGCATCCGGCAACGCGCAAAGGATGCCCGCCATGCCCCTTCTCATCATCGTTCGTTTCTGGCTGTCACTGCTGTCCTGGGCTATCCTCGGCGCCGTGGCCTATCTCCTGTGGACCTGGTATCAGGGTGACGAGGTCCTGAGACCCGACGGTCTCCTGGCAACCGTCCGCGAAGACTGGCGGCTATGGACGGGCCTCGGTCTTCTGGCCTGGTCGTTCCTGGGTGGCTTCATCGTCCGGCCGTTTCTGGCTAAGTCTGACCGCAAGCCGCTTGAGCCCCACCGCGGTGAGGGTGAGATTATCGACGGCGAGGGTGGTGCGAAGCTCTATGTCGAGCAGATTGGCCCCAAGGACGCGCCTTGTTTGGTCCTGACCCATGGGTGGGGCCTCGACAGCACCATTTGGGCCTATGCCAAGCGCGAGCTGTCGGAGACCTTCCGCATTGTTGTCTGGGACCTGCCCGGCATGGGGCGTTCGCGCGCGGGACCGGATGGTGTTCATCTGTCGGCCTTTGCCGAGGATCTGGCACGTGTCATCGACTATGCAGGTGCGCGCAAGGTCGTGGTGGCGGGCCACAGCATCGGCGGCATGACGGTCCAGACCCTGGCGCGCGATAACCCGGCCTTTTTCAAGGATCGCGTTGCCGGCGTCGTGCTGATCAACACCACCTATACCAATCCGTTGAAGACCATGATTTTAAGTGGGCTGATGCAGGCCCTGCGTCCGCTGATCGTCGCACAGCTGCACCTGACCGCATGGCTTGAGCCGCTGGCCTTTATCGGCGCCTGGCAGAGCTATCTCAATGGAACGTCTCACATTGCCAACCGCCTGGGCTTTGGCCCGCACGTCACCCACAGCCAGCTTGAGTATGTCACGCTGCTGATTACACGCAATTCGCAGCGTGCCCAGGCCCTGGGCAACCTTTCGATGATTCACTGGGACGCCACGGGCGCGCTGAAAGGCATCGATGCACCTGTGCTGGTGCTGGGCGGTGAGGACGATATTGTTACCAAGTCCGAAGCCAGCCGTGCGATTGCCGCGACAACGCCCAATGCCGGCCTCGAAATCATCGGGGAGGTCAATCATATGGGCTTTATCGAACGGTCCGAAGCCTATAACCGCGCGATCGCTGCCTTCGCGGCCGTGGTACTCAAGCCTTCGGCTGGCCCAAAGGCACAGAATGACCTGCCCCAGCGCCATCCGGTAACGGTCTGAATGGTCTTGACGCCGCGACCGAGAGGTGCGGCTTCAGATGAAGGGCGGCGGCCGGCGACGTATCGGCTGCGCCTTGACGATCGAGGTACTCGTTTCCGCTTTTTCGGCCAGCCCGTCCAGAATTGTATCCAGGTGCGCCATGGAGCGGACGTAGAGCCGAGCGACAAAGCAGTCATCGCCCGTCACCTTGTCGCACTCGCCGAATTCAGCGATGTCGGTGATGGCTTGTTGCACGACATAAAGCTTGCCCGGCAATGGACGAATGCGCACGATGGCCTGGAGGGGATAGCCGAGGATTTCCGGGTCAATCTCAAGCGTAAAGCCGCGAATGACGCCGCGTTCCTCCAGCCGTCGGACGCGTTCCGATACGCTGGGCGCAGAAAGGCCGACCTGTGCCGCCAATTCTTTCATCGGCAGCCGGGAGTCATTGGTAAGCGCCGTCAGGATGCGCCGGTCGTAATCATCAAGCATTTTTAAAACAATGGGTATGAGCCATATTGCCTTACATATGAAGGCAAATACAAGGTATAGCCTTTTTCATATCATGGATTGGCCACTGAGGCCATGGCATTATAAGTCTCTAAACCCCGGAGCTTATGATGGACGAGAGATCACGCGGCGCGGTCGAAATGACGGCGGCCATGGCCATTTCAGGGACGATCGGCTGGTTTGTGCTGGAAACCGGCCGGCCCGTCATGGAGGTTGTTTTCTGGCGTTGCCTTTTTGGAGCCGTCGTCCTGACTGCGGCCTGCGCCATGCTGGGGCTGTTTCGCGGCCTGACCTGGCGGACATTTGGACTGTCGATCTTGGGCGGACTGGCTCTGGTGGCGAACTGGCTGTTGCTGTTCGAGTCTTACAAACATGCGTCCATCGCCGTGGCCACGGCCTTGTATAATACCCAGCCCTTCATGCTGATCGCGCTGGGCGCAGTTGTCTTCGCTGAAAAACTGACCGTTAACAAGGTGGCGTGGCTGGCCATCGCATTTGCCGGTGTGGTGCTGATTGCCCAGTCGAAGGCGGGCGGCGGCGCGGGGGACCAATACGGGCCGGGTATCGCCATGGCGCTAGGCGCTGCCTTCTTCTACGCCATTGCCAGCATCACCACCAAGCTGCTGAAGGGCACGCCGCCACACCTGATCGCACTCATCCAGGTGGGGGTCGGCCTTGTCGCCATGGCGCCGTTCATGCAGTCGAACGCATTGCCCACGGATGGCCGGACGTGGAGCCTGCTGATTGCCATTGGGGTCATCCATACCGGATTTGTCTATATTCTTCTCTACGGCGCGATCCAGAAGCTGCCGACACACATTACCGGTGCCTTGTCCTTCATTTATCCGGTGGTCGCGATCGCCGTGGATTTTCTGGCCTATGGCCGCAGGCTGGAGGTGGCACAGATCATAGGCGGCGCCGCCATCCTGACGGCTGCGGCCGGCATGACGCTGGGCTGGCGGCTGTGGAAGACCCGTCAGCCGCTTAACGACACGATTTGAAATCTTTTCATTTTCATCCAGCCCACGGCGATTCCTTTTCAGAGATAGGAAGATGGCCATACCCCTGGTGTCCCTGCAATTTTTAGGGACATTACCCCTTGCGGGGCCGTGTGGCTTACCCATATCCGCTGTGGTCCGGAAGACGCCGCCAAGGCAGCGCATCTGGAAAAAGTGCAACTTTTCATCTCAACGGGGATGGACAAGGGCGGTGCTTTCTTAATAAGGCTGCCCAACGAGTCTCGGTAACGAGACATATCGACGTCCATTCGCCTTAAACGGAGTAGATTTAAGACCCATGGCTAAAATCATCGGCATCGACCTTGGTACGACCAATTCCTGCGTCGCCGTCATGGACGGCAAGAACCCGAAGGTCATCGAAAACGCCGAGGGCGTTCGCACCACGCCTTCGGTTGTCGCCATCGCCAGCGATTCAGAACGCCTGATCGGTCAGCCGGCCAAGCGCCAGGCTGTGACCAATCCTTCCAATACCTTCTTCGCCATCAAGCGCCTGATCGGCCGCACGTACAATGATCCGATGGTCCAGAAGGACAAGGGCATGGTCCCTTACGAAATCTCCAAGGGTCCCTCGGGCGACGCCTGGGTCAAGTCCCACGGCAAGGACTACTCGCCGCAGCAGATTTCGGCCTTCATCCTGCAAAAGCTGAAGGAAGACGCCGAAGCCTATCTCGGTGAAACCGTCACGCAGGCCGTCATCACGGTTCCGGCCTACTTCAACGACGCCCAGCGTCAGGCGACCAAGGACGCCGGCAAGATCGCCGGTCTGGAAGTCCTGCGCATCATCAACGAGCCAACTGCGGCTGCCCTGGCCTATGGCCTCGACAAGAACGACGGCAAGAAGATCGCCGTCTACGACCTCGGCGGCGGCACCTTCGACGTCTCGGTCCTGGAAATCGGCGACGGCGTCTTCGAAGTGAAGTCGACCAACGGCGACACCTTCCTGGGCGGTGAAGACTTCGACATGCGCATCGTCGATTACCTCGCCGATGAGTTCAAGAAGGAAAACGGTGTCGATCTGCGCTCCGACAAGCTGGCCCTGCAACGCCTTCGCGAAGAAGCAGAAAAGGCCAAGAAGGAACTGTCGACGACGGCTCAGTACGACCTGAACCTGCCGTTCATCTCGATGAATGCCTCGGGCCCACTGCACCTGAACCTCAAGCTGACCCGCGCCAAGCTGGAAAGCCTGGTCGAAGACCTGATCGCCAAGACGATCGGCCCCTGCCAGCAGGCACTCAAGGACGCCGGCCTCAAGGCTTCGGACATCGATGAAGTCGTCCTGGTCGGCGGCATGACGCGTATGCCCAAGGTCGCTGACGCCGTGAAAACCTTCTTCGGCCGCGAACCGCACAAGGGCGTCAACCCGGATGAAGTCGTGGCGCTGGGCGCCGCCATCCAGGCCGGCGTTCTGCAAGGCGACGTCAAGGACGTCCTGTTGCTCGACGTCACCCCTCTGACGCTCGGCATCGAAACGCTGGGTGGCGTGTTCACCCCGCTGATCGAACGCAACACCACCATCCCGACCAAGAAGTCGCAGGTCTTCTCGACCGCCGATGACAACCAGTCGGCCGTGACGATTCGCTGCTTCCAGGGCGAGCGCCCGATGGCCAGTGACAACAAGCTGCTGGGTCAGTTCGACCTGGTCGGTATCCCGCCGGCGCCGCGTGGCGTGCCGCAGATCGAAGTCACCTTCGACATCGACGCCAACGGCATCGTCAACGTCCACGCCAAGGACAAGGCGACCAACAAGGAACACTCGATCCGTATCCAGGCCAATGGCGGCCTGTCGGACGCCGACATCGAACAAATGGTCAAGGACGCCGAAGCCAATAAGGGCGAAGACGAGAAGCGCAAGGCGCTGATCGAAGCCCGCAACCAGGCCGACGCTATGATCCACTCGACCGAAAAGTCGCTGAAGGAATTCGGTGACAAGGTCTCGGCAGCGGACAAGACCGCGATCGAAACCGCCCTTGCTGACCTTAAGGCAGCCAAGGACGGCGAGGACGCCGATGACATCCGCGCCAAGTCCCAGACCCTGATCCAGGCTTCGATGAAGCTCGGTGAGGCCATGTACGGCCAGGGCGGCGACGATGCTGACGGCGGCGCTGAGGACTCGAAGGCCGAGGACGACAACGTCGTCGACGCCGAGTTCGAAGAAGTCGACGACGGCCCCAAGAAGAGCGCCTAAGAGGCCTCGTCATGAACGCCAGGAATTCCTCTTCGGAGATGTATCGGGCGTTCGCACATGATGCCAATGCGGCGGCAAGGTTTGACTCCTTGTCGCCGCTGCATCAAAACCTATATCCGACATTGAAAACGACCACGACACCAGGGCGCGCGAAACCCTTTGCGGCCGCAGTGGGAATGTCATCGGGGCGAGTAGCATGAACAAGCGTTGTTATTACGAAGTGCTGGAAGTCGAGCGTAGCGCCGACGACGCAGTCCTGAAATCGGCCTTCCGCAAGAAGGCGATGCAGCATCACCCCGACCGCAACCAGGGTGACGATCAGGCCGAGACGCGTTTCAAGGAAGTCAACGAAGCCTATGGCGTCCTTTCGGACCCGCAAAAGCGCGCGGCCTATGACCGCTTCGGTCATGCCGGCATGAACGGCCAGTCGGCCGGCGGCGGCTTTGGCGGCGGGGCGCAAGGCTTCTCCAACGTCGAAGACATCTTCTCCGAAATGTTCGGCGACATCTTTGGCCAGCAGCGCCGGCCAAACGGGCCGCAACGCGGCGCCGATGTCCGCTTCGATTATGAAATCACGCTGGAACAGGCCTATAAGGGCGCCGACGTCGAAATCACCGTCCCCACCACCCTGACCTGCGAAGCCTGTAGCGGTACCGGCGCCAAGCCCGGCACCCGTCCCCAGGCGTGCGGCACCTGCGCCGGCCATGGCCGCGTGCGCACCTCCAACGGCTTCTTTGCCGTCGAGCGCACCTGCCCGACCTGTAATGGCCAGGGCCAGATCATCAAGGACGTCTGCGACAGCTGTAAGGGCCACGGCCAGATTCGTAAGAACAAGACGCTCAATGTCCGCATCCCCGCTGGTGTCGATGATGGTGCGCGCATCCTGCTCAAGGGCGAAGGCCAGGCCGGTGCCAAGGGTGGACCCAAGGGCGATCTCTATATCTTCCTCGGTGTCGCCGAACACGACATCTTCGAGCGCGATGGCCTTGACCTGCATTGCTCTATCCCCGTGCCGATGTCGACGGCCGTGCTGGGCGGCGACATGGAAGTGCCGTGCCTGATGGGCGGTGACAATTGCGATGGTCAGTGCAAGCTGGACGTTGCCATTCCCGAAGGCGCCCAGACCGGCCACAAGGTCAAGATCAAGGGCCGCGGCATGCCGGGTCTCAATTCGCGGCAGAAGGGCGACCTGATCGTCGAGCTGTTCGTCGAGACGCCCAGGCACCTGACGGCGCGCCAGAAGGAGCTGATGAAGGAATTCTCGGCCATCTGTGAAGAAAAGTCCTACGCCCAGAGCCAGGGCTTCGTTCACAAGGCCAAGCGCTTCTGGGACGATATCACCGGCGCCGCTGCTCAGTAGCAGGCAGGGTCGGCAGGGCCACGGGCCCTGCACCCGGAATCGCTACGGAGCAATGTGCGAAAAGTGTGCAGCGGTTTTCGCTTAACATTGCGACCAAGCAAATATGGTTACAACACCCGCCGGTACCTCACCGGCGGGTGTTGTTTTGTTTGACCTGAGGGCGTTCACATCCTATCGGACTACGAAACTTCGTAAGGACTGACTATGACCGCGCCGACGCTTCGCTTTGCCGTCAATGGATACAAGGGCCGTATGGGCCAGGCCATCCTGCGTGTGCTGGAAGAAGGCAAACACGCCGTCGCGTCGAAGTTCGACAAGGGCGAGCATCCCAACCTGATCAAGGCCGACTGCGTCATCGATTTCTCGACTCCTGAGGCCTCGCTTGCCCTGCTGGAAGCCTGCGCCAATGAAGGCCTGAGCCGTCCGCGTCCGCTGGTCCATGTCATCGGCTCGACCGGCTTTACGAACGAACAGCTGGCGCGCATTCCGCAATATGCCGACCAGGTCATCATCATCCGTTCGGGCAACTTTTCGCTGGGCATCAACCTGTTGGCGGGCCTCCTGAAGCAGGCCAGCGCCCGTCTGGCGGCCGAAGACTGGGATATCGAAATCCTGGAAGGCCATCACAAGCGCAAGGTGGATGCGCCGTCCGGCACCGCCCTGATGCTGGGGGAGGCGGCTGCCTATGGCCGGGGCATCAAGCTCGACGACGCCAAGGTCGTGGCGCGCGACGGCATCACCGGTGCGCGCGAGACTGGCACGATCGGCTTTTCGGTGATCCGCGCCGGCGGCATTGTCGGCGAACACTCGGCCATACTGGCGTCGGAAGACGAGATTCTGACCCTGTCGCATTCGGCACGCGATCGCACCCTGTTCGCCCGCGGTGCCGTCCAGGCGGCGATCTGGGGCCGCAAGCAGACGGCGGGGCTCTATGACATGCAGGACGTGCTAGGCTTCTGACACAGAAAAGCCGCCTGCAATGCAAGCGGCTTTTTAAATACAGATATTTAGACTCTAGGCTTTCTTGGCCTGGAATTTCATGGCGGTCTTCGTCGTGCCAACGACACCGACGACGCCGTAGGCAAACACGTACATCATGATGACCTGAACGATGGCCGACAGATGGCGGAAGTCGGGAATGTGCAACGGGTCACCGGTCAGGCGCGGCAGGAAGATGCTTACGGCATAGGCGCCCAAGACGGTCAGCAATGCTTTCAGTGCCAGACTGTCGTTCTTCTGCTGAAACAGCCCGATGATCAGGCCGATGATCAGGACCAGTAAGAGATTTACTGCCGCCAGTGCGTCTTGAAGGCCGTCGCCAAGCGACAGGATGAAATTCCAGATATCGTTCATGAGCTACCCTCTCAAGGTTCATGTCAATTCGCGGATCGGATCGAACCGCCTGGCTCGCTCCACAGATTAATTCCTATTCACCATAAATAATGATTCAATGCGGTTGTCTATGTTCGCCGAACGCAGTTATGGCGCGTGGCGGGTCAGACCACGCGCCAGGCGCGATAGCCGCATTGAAAAGGTTCAGGATTTCGAAGCGATGATAACGGGAATGAGCGGACGGCTCAGGTTCACCGGCATGAACAGCGCCTTGATCTTTTCGCACAGCCAGATGAGGGCCCAAGCGACGGCGAACAGGACAACGATCTGGATCTCGGTTTCCATCTGCATGAGGTCGGGCCAGATCGGCTCGGCGCCGTAGATGGTAGGCCACACGGCAACAATCAGCATGGCGGGGATAACGGCGAATAGCGCCTTCAGCCAGCTCAATCCTCGCGGCAGGGCAAAGCCGATAAACAGACTCAATAGCAGCGCGGGCACAAGGTTGAGGCCGATCAACGCCGCAGCGGTGGAATCCACGATAGCCCAGAGAAATTGTACAAACTCGCCCATAATAAAAATCTTTCAAAAGCGCCGCTGCTTATTGATATCTTTGGTGCAGGCGACGGTAAGCAAACCCGACATCTCCATTTACGTCCGGTTACCTGAATTCCCCTTTAGGCTGATGTTCATTCCATGTTCATCTTGGGGGCCGGGTTCGGCCATCAGGGGAATTTCACGATAAGAAATCGATATGGATAGGTCAGATTGAAAGACTGGGGCGCTTCGGTGTTGCCGTAAATTGAAATAATGTGGTTATGTGATCACAGATGCGTGTGGCGCGCGAGCTCTATTCGCTCATTAGGCGAGCGAGTTGGTATAAATAAACCGCTTCGGCTCTGACAAACGGAAGCGGCCTAAGGAATTTAAAACGAAAAAGGATCAGCGGCCCGTTGAGCCGAATCCGCCGTCGCCGCGCCCGGTTTCATCGAGCAACTCCTCTGCCTTCCAGGCAATACGAGCATGACGCGCGACGACCATCTGAGCAATCCGGTCACCGCGATTGATGACGAAGTCTTCCGAACCCAGATTGATCAGGATGACGCCAACCTCACCGCGATAGTCGGAGTCGATCGTGCCCGGCGAATTGAGGCAGGTGATGCCGAATTTCAACGCCAGGCCCGAGCGTGGGCGAACCTGGACTTCATAGCCTTGCGGCACGGCGATCTTCAGGCCGGTTGGCACGAGCGCGCGGCCCAGCGGCTTCAGCGTCAGGGTTTCACCCTCGGGGATCGCCGCGCGCAGGTCCAGACCGGCAGAACCCTCGGTCTCATAGGCAGGCAGGGCCAGACCGGCTGCGTGCGGCAATTGCACGACGTGGGCGGTGACTTCGGGTTCGGCGGTCGGGATGACATGGGCGTTCATTGGCAAAGCTCGCGGCTATTCGGCTGTTCGGGATTCGCCCTCCCCATTCATGGGAGGGGGGACCGCCGTCAGGCGGTGGGCGGGGCCAACACGATCAGCCACAACTCCGAATGTTGGAGTTTGAAACGCCCGGCGGTCACCCCGCCCACCATTTGCTTCGCAAATGGTCCCCCCTCCCCGCAAGCAGGGAGGGCGTAGTTTGGCGATATCATTCCATGAAATGGCGCGCCGCTACAGCGCCCATTGGAAAAGTTAACAGCTAACTGAGGCGCCTGTGGATATAGTCGGCCAGGAAGCTCGCGACATCCGCCTTGGTCTCGCCGGATACGGGCGTAAAGCCATCGAGATCGACCAAGGTCACCGAATTGCGCGCTGAGCCGAACACGCCTTCGGATACATCGTTGGCGATAATGGCGTCGCAACCCTTCGACGCCAGCTTGGCCTTGGCGTAATCTTCAAGCGTGTTGGTCTCGGCCGCGAAACCGATAACCAGACGCGGGCGCATCTCAAGGTGTTTGGATACGGATTCGAGAATGTCAGGGTTCTTAACGAAGGTGACCGACAGCTCGGGTTCAGCCGTCTTCTTCTGCTTTTCGGCAGCCGCCTCCTTGGGCCGCCAGTCGGCGACGGCCGCCACAGCCACAAAGACATCGCATGGCAGGGCAGCATGGACGGCATCGAACATCTGCTGGGCGGTCTCGACATCGATGCGCTTGACGCCCGGCGGCACAGGCAGGGCAACCGGTCCCGACACCAAAGTCACGTCGGCGCCTTCGCGCGCCAGCCGGTCAGCAATGGCATAGCCCTGCTTGCCCGACGAGCGGTTGGTCAGGCCACGCACGGGATCGAGCGGCTCGAATGTCGGCCCGGCGGTGAGCACAATCTTCTTGCCCTTGAGGCGCTGATTGGCGGCCAGATGTTCCTGAATGGCTGCGAAAATGGATTCCGGCTCGCTCATCCGCCCGAGACCGAATTCACCGCAAGCCATGTCGCCCTCATCTGGGCCGACAAACAATACGCCGTCGGCGGTCAGCTGGGCCAGGTTGCGCTGGGTCGCGGCGTGGTGCCACATGCGGACATTCATCGCCGGTGCCATCAGCACAGGCTTGTCGGTCGCCAGAAGAAGGGTCGTGGCGAGGTCATTTGCCTGACCGTGCGCGGCCTTGGCCATCAGGTCGGCGGTGGCGGGCGCAACCACGACCAGGTCGGCCTGGCGCGACAGCATGATGTGGCCCATCTCGGCCTCGACGGTCAGATCGAACAGGTCGGAATAGACGGTATCGCCGGACAGGGCCGCGGCAGTCAGCGGCGTGACAAAGGCTTCTGCCGCCTTGGTCAGGACGACGCGGACATTCAGGCCGGCCTTTTTGATCAGGCGGATCAGCTCCAGCGATTTGTAGGCCGCGATGCCGCCGCCGATGATCAGGAGAATGCGCTTGGGCTCGGTCATACCATGTCTTTCTCTTGGCCTTTCCGCTTAGGGCGGTGTGTGCCATAGATAAGGCGTAGGGGGCAAGGATGACAGGCGGTTACAAAAGGTTCTTATTGATCGCCGCACTGTTGGGCCTGGCGGCCTGCGATGCCGGACCGTCAGCCGTGCTCAAGGACGGCGAAGGCAAGGCGGCCTCATCGCCTGTCGCGGCAGCACCCGTTGAGGTCGAAGCCCCTCAGTCCGTATCGGCGCCGGAACAGTCGACGGAACCTGAGTCTACACACCAAAATGCCGGCGCGCCCAATTTCGGCAAGTCCCTGCCGATCGCAGCCGACCATGCGGTCGTCACGGCGACGCATTACGGTGACTGGCCGCTATGGTCGTCAAACCGCAAATATTCGACCGAAGAAAACGCCCGCTATCACTTCGAACGCCACGGGGCGGAATTCGGCTCGAAATCGTTCGAAGACCACATGGCCATGGTCCATGGCTTTATCCATGCGCCGCCGCCGGGCACGCAAACACTCAAGCGCAACAATGGCGACACGCTGTTCTACGATCCGAAGGGTAATGTTTTTGCGGTCATGACGAAAAAGGGCGCGCCGCGCACCATGTTCCGGCCGGATGACGGCGTGGCCTATTGGAACCGGCAGAAGATCATCGAGTCCGAGCGCCGGACGACCCGCGACGATTGACTACCGGACCGCCAGCCAGATCATCATCGCCAGCGACAGGATCGACGTCGCCAGCGCAATATAGCCGATGGTGCGGCTGTGGCGCAGCTCTGCGCGCATATTGTCATTACCGGTCGTAATCACCGTCTCGGTCGCGGGCTCATCCAGCTTGCGAATCAGTTTTTCCAGCAGGCGCCTGGCCTCGGTGATCGGCGACAGTTCGCGCGAAATCCAGGCACGGACCACAGGACGGGCAGCTTCCCACAGATTGTGTTCGGGATAGATGCGGCGCGCCACGCCCTCGACGCTGACCATGGTCTTTTGCAGCAGCACCAGTTCTGGCCGCAGGTGCATATCGAACTGAGCGGTAATTTCGAAAAGCTGGGTCAGAAGCCGGCCCATCGACACCTCGGTTGCCTTTTGCCCAAGGACCGGCTCACCGACGGCGCGCAAGGCCTGGGCGAAGCTATCGACATTGTGCGTGCGCGGCACATAGCCGGCTTCGAAATGGACCTCGGCGACGCGTTTGTAATCGCGCTGCAGGAAGCCCCACAGCATTTCGGCGAGGTAGCGCCGCTCCTGCGGACGCAGGCGGCCGATAATGCCGAAGTCGATGGCGATCAAACGCGCGGGCGCCGCAACGAACAGGTTGCCTTCGTGCAGGTCGGCGTGGAAGACCCCGTGGTCGAGCGCCTGCGACAGGAAGGCGCGGATCAGGTTATCGGCCGTTTCCTTGTGGTCCAGCCCCGGCAAGGCCAGGGCTTCCGGCTTGGACAGGGGCGTGCCGTCTGCCCATTCGAGCACGATCACCCGGCGCGACACCTGATGCCAGACGACCTTGGGGGCGCGCATATAGGGCGTGGCGTTGATGATCTTGCCGATCTCGTCACACGCCGAGGCTTCGAGGCGCAGGTCGAGTTCGAGCATCAGCGACTGCGCCACCGTCGCGACAAAGGCCTCGGGCTCCAGCCGCCGCGTCATGCTGACGAAGCGGTGGATCAGGCTGGCCGACAAGGTCAGCATGGCGATGTCGGCCGCGATGACCTCTTCGATGCCGGGGCGCAGGATCTTGACCGCGACCTTGCGGCCGTCGCGCAGGACGGCGCGATGAGCCTGGGCGATCGACGCAGCGCCCAGCACTTCGCCAAACTCGCTGAAGATCTCGCCCAAGGGCTTGCCTAGCGCCTCTTCGACCGACTCTACCGCAACCTTGTGCGAGAAGGCCGGCAGGCGGTCCTTGAGGTGGCTCAGGTCCTCGATAAAGGTCTTGCCGAAGATGTCACCACGCGTCGACAACACCTGGCCGAGCTTGATAAAGGCCGGTCCCAGTTCCTGAAGCGCCAGGGCATAACGCTCGCCCGGCCTTAGACTGCTGCGGCGGCTGAACAATGCACGTAGGAGCCCGGCGAAGAAGCGCGGAAATGGTGGCAGGAGCGGTGACAGTTCCTTGGGCACAAGGGCGTCATGGCGCAGCAGGACAAGGCCCGTGCGGAACATGCGCATCCATGAAGCGAAACTGGCCATCCGATCTTGCGAGCGCTTTACGCCCAGCCCTCATGCAGGGCGCAGATGCCCCCGGAGAAGTTGGTGTAACGGGCGTTGCGGAAGCCGGCCGTGGTCATCATGTCCTTCAGCGTCTCCTGATTGGGGAAGCGCTGGATGCTTTCGACCAGGTACTGATAGCTGTCGCGGTCGCCGGCGACCAGCTCGCCCATCCACGGGATGACCTTGAAGCTGTAGGTCTCGTAGATCTTGGCGATGGGCGTCGTGGTCGGGTGCGAGAATTCGAGGCAGAAGAAGCGGCCGCCCGGCTTGAGGACGCGGCGGGCTTCGTTGAGCGCCACCTGGACGTCGGCGACATTGCGGATGCCGAAGCTGATGATATAGGCGTCAACAGAGCCATCGTCGATGGCGAGGTTCATAGCGTCGCCGACCGACCAGCTCAATTCCGGCTCCGTGCCCTTTTCGCGGCCGGCCAGGATCATTTGTTCGTTATAGTCGATGACGCGGATTTCGACGTCCTTGGCATCATAGCCGCGGCCTTGACGGCGGGCCTTGGCGGCGCGCGCCATCTTCGCCAGGCGACGAGCGATGTCACCCGTGCCGCCGGCAACGTCGAGGATCACTTCGCCCGGCTGTGGATTGAGCCGCGCGCAGGCGGCGTCCTTCCAGACGTGGTGGACGCCCAGCGACATGACGTCATTCATCAGGTCGTATTTGGGGGCAACGCGCGCGAAGACCTCGGCGACGCGCGACACCTTTTCGCGCGGGTCGAGGTCCCGGAAACCGAAGGGGGAGGTTGCGGTATCGGACATGGCCGTTGTTCTAACGGCAAAAGGTTTAGAATGGAATACGTTTCGCGCACTGCGTCATGTGACCCAGCGTCGCGCCACCTGTTCCTAATCCGCCTTGTCCGAAGCGCGGCGGAACGGCCCGCGGTATTCGGGGTTGTTCCTGCGGCGCCTATCGGGACCGATATAGGTGCTCGATTTCACCCAGCCACGCTCGTTATTGATGACGCTGCGCATGCGGTCGATCAAAGCCTTGGCGGTGAGCGGCTTGGCGATGATCTCATTGACCCCGGCGTCGCGTGCCTCAAGCACGTGGCGGCGGTCGGTGTGACCGGTCATCATGATGATGGGCACGTAAGGGTGCGGGCTGTCCGAACCCTTGCGCAGCAGTTTGGTGAATTCGAGGCCGTCGAGCTGTTCCATCATCAGGTCGAGGATGATGACATCCGGGCGCCAGTCGCGCACGATTTCGAGCGCCTCGATGCCATCCGAAGCTTCGCGGATCAGGGTAATACCCATGGAACGCAGCATGGTACAGACGATCACCCGCATATAGTGATTATCGTCGACCACGAGCACCATGACGCGTGCGAACTTGCTCAAGAGGCTTCCCAGCTCCGGCGGAGAAAATGGCTTTAAATTATAGGGGATGAGACCCATCCCCGCCTATTTAATGCGACCCTTCTATCTTATTTGCCACAAACGTAAAACAAAGATTGATTCTCAATCCATTCCGCGCTTCTCTCAAAGAAGTTAAGGCGTTGAGGGGCGGCTTGACCCGTGCCCTACAGGCAGGGACATTTTCCATGATCGACTGGCAAAACAGAACGCTCATCGCGAGCGCGGCGGCGGTGCTGATTTCGGGCTTCTGTGTCGGTTTTCTCGCGGCGAAAGCCACCGATGGCATATCGGGCAAGACCGAGTCTGCCGCCGTCGCCGAGGCCCCAGGCAAGCCGGCGACAGGTTTGTTCGGCAAGGTGCGTGACAAGAATGCCCGCCGCGCCGGCCGTCGTGACTATGAATTCAGCACCTGGCAACAGTCGATCGATACGTCGGGCCCGACGCCGAAAGCCTGCGTCCAGTTCACCCAGGCGCTCGATCCGTCCAAGTCGTATGGCGATTATGTCGTTGTCAGCCCGGCTCTGCCGTCGGCGCCGGCCGTTTCGGTCAAGGACGACACCCTGTGTGTCGCGGGCATAGGCTTTGTCGATCGCCGCATTACGCTGCTTAAAGGCCTGCCAGGCAAGGGTTCGGAAAAGCTGAAGGCCAATGAGGACTTCGATTTCGATTTCGGCGAAAAGCCACCCTATGTCGGCTTCAAGGGCAATGGCGTCATCCTGCCACGCGAGGAAGCCGACGGCGTCGCGATCGAAACCGTCAATGTGTCGGCGTTGAGTGTCGAAGTCTGGCATGTCTCCGACCGCAATCTGGTGCGCAAGAGCGTGTCCGCGCCTGATCCGACGCCTGAAGGCGATTACGACTATTCATGGGGCGAGGACTCCGCCGACGATATCGGCGTCAAGATCTGGACCGGCAAGATGGCGGTCAAGACGGGCAATGGCGAACGCGTCACAACCGTCTTCCCGCTGGGCGCCGTGCTGAAAACGATGAAGCCCGGTGCTTACGTCGTCAAGGTGCGCGATGGCTCGGGCGGCCGCGACAAGAAGGTCGACGACCAGCCAGCCCAGGCGCGGCGCTGGATTCTCTATACCGACATGGCGATGACGACCTACAAGAGCCCGAACGGGCTGGATGTCGTGGTGCGGTCGCTGAAATCCGCCAAAGCTATCAGCGGCGTCAAGGTCGACCTGGTGGCGTCGAACGGCGACATCCTGGCCGAAACGCGCTCCGGCGTTGACGGCCGCGCCAGCTTCGGCGGCGCGCTGCTGAAGGGCACTGACGCCCTGACGGCCAAGATGATCATGGCCTATGGACCGAACGACGATTACACGGCGGTCGATGTCCAGCGCACGCCGATGGACCTGACGCAACATGGCGTCGGTGGCCGTCAGGACGAGGCCGAAGTGACCGATGGCCGGGCCAATGCCCAGGGCGTCGATGGCTTCATGTACACCGATCGTGGCATCTATCGTCCCGGCGAAACCGTGCGCCTGGTCGCCCTGATGCGCGACAATGAAGGCAAGGCCGTCAAGGACCGAAAGGGCGCCCTGATCGTCACACGGCCGTCGGGCGTCGAGGCCTTCCGCTTCCGCTTCGACAAGACGCAGGACGGCTTTGCCGGCGCCAGCATCGTGCTGCCGAAGACCGCACCGCGCGGCCAGTGGCAGGCCCGACTGGAGATGGACGGCCTGGAAGGCGCTGCCGGTTCAGCCAGCTTCGCCGTCGAGGACTTCGCACCTCAGCGTCTTGGTGTTGATGTCACGGCCGACAGCCAAAGACCGCTGCTGTCGCTGACCGAACAGCGTCCGGTGCGCGTCAATGCGCGTTACCTCTATGGTGCAGTCGGTTCGGACCTGCAGGTGACCGGCGAGGCCCGTATCAGCCAGGACGCCGAGCCCTTCCCGGCCTTCAAGGACTTTACCTTCGGCGATTCCGCCAAGCCCTACGAAGAAAAGTACGTCGATCTGCCGTCGGCGACGACGGACGGCCAGGGCAATGCCCTGTTCCCGTTCAACGCCGCCCTGGCCGGCGAAACCTCGCAGCCCCTGATCGTCCAGTTGACCGCTTCGGTCTTCGAACCTGGTGGCCGTCCGGTCAAGGAAGGCCAGACGCTGAAGATCAAGCCGGCGCCGCTCTATCTCGGTGTCAAGGTCGACCAGAAGGAGGCCCGGTCGTGGCGCGATACGCCACAGGTCGCGCTCAATGTCATCGGCGTGACGCCGCAGGGCCAGAAGACGGCCGTCAAGGGCGCGGTGGTCAAGCTGATCGCCGAGCACTGGGATTATGACTGGTATATCGCCAATGGCCGCTGGCAGTGGCGCTCGACGCACCGCGATGCCGTCGTCCTGACCAAGACCGTCGATCTCAATGCCAATACCGGCTTTACCCTGCAACGCGGGCTGGACTGGGGTGATTACCGTCTTGAGGTCGAGGTGCCGGGCAAGGCGCGCAGTTCGGTGCGCTTCGCTTCGGGCTGGGGCACGTCGCAAAAAGGGTCTGACGCACCGGATATGGTGCGTCTGTCAACCGGCGGCCGCAAGTTCAATCAGGGCGACACGGTCGAACTGACGCTGAAGGCGCCCTATAAGGGCGAGGCGCAGATCGCCGTCGCCACCGACCGCATCATCGAGATGAAGACGGTCAGCATCGGCGAAAACGGCACCAGCGTCCGCCTGAAGACGTCGGCGGCTTGGGGTGGGGGCGCCTATGTGCTGGTGTCGGTCATCCAGCCGCGCGATCCAGTCGAGTCGTCGAAGCCGCGCCGCGCTGTCGGTCTGATTTACGTGCCGCTCGACGCCAAGTCGCGCAAGCTCGAGATCCAGCTGCCGGGCGGCGATACGCCGTTCAAGCCGCAGGTCGGCAAGGATGGCAAGCCATTCATCGAAGTGCCGGTGCATATCAAGGGCGCCAAGCTGGGCGACAGCGCCAAGGTGTCTCTGGCCGTCGTAGATCAGGGCATCCTCAACCTGACCAAGTTCAAGACGCCGGACCCGGTCGGCTGGTACTTCGGCAAGCGTGCCCTGGGCGTGGACTATAATGACGACTATGGCCGCCTGCTCGATCCGAATCTGGCCGCGGCCGCCGACACTTTCGGCGCTGACTCGATCGGTGGCGAAGGCCTGACGACGACGCCGATCCGGACCGTCGCCCTGTGGTCGGGTGTCATCGACACCGGCCTCGACGGCCGGGCCGTGGTGCGCCTGCCGATCTCGAAGTTCAACGGCGAGCTGCGCGTCATGGCGGTGGCCTGGACGGATGAGGCTGTCGGCTCCAGCCAGCAGAAGCTGGTGGTGCGCGAACCCGTCGTCATGGACCTGGCCCTGCCGCGCTTCCTCAATCCGGGCGACAAGGCGTTTGCGACCCTGGAACTGAACAATGTCGATGGCAAGCCCGGCATCTACAAGGCCATCATCAAGGGCCTGCAAGGGCTAGCGCTGGCATTCGAAAAGGCCTTCAACCTCGGCAAGGGCCAGAAGGTCATCGAAGCCGTGGCGATGAACGCGCCGAACACGACCGGCATTTCGACGGTTAATATCGCGCTCAATGGCCAGGGCTACGACTTCCAGGATTCGTTCCAGATCCAGACCCGCAACGGCTGGGGTCCGCAGACGCGGGTGTCGGTCGAACAGCAAGCGGTCAATGCCGTCTACACACCGAACACATCGCTGCTGGCCGGCCTGCAGCCTGGCTCGGCGACGGTCGAGGTCAGCTATTCGCCCTTCCGCAATGTCGATCCGGGTCCGATCGCGGCCGCGCTCAACAAATATCCTTACGGCTGCACCGAGCAGGTGACGTCGGCGGCGATGCCGTGGCTCTATGCCGACGAATCGATGGTCGGCAAGGCCCGCGCGCGGCCGTCCGCAGGAGCGCTCAAGATCGCCGTGCAGAAGCTGCTGGACCGTCAGGCTCAGGACGGCGCGTTTGGCCTGTGGCGCGTCGGTGACGGCGATGCCGACGGCTTTATCGGCGCCTATGCCACCGATTTTCTGCTGGAGGCCCGCGCGCGCGGCGCCTATGTGCCGCAGGAGGCGATCGACAAGGCCATGAACGCCATGCGCGACCTGTCGAAGCCGCAGGGCTACACCTCGGTCAATTACCGCCTGAGCGTGCCGGACTACTGGTACTATAGCGGCATATCGGGTGAGCAACTGACCAAGCAGATGCGCAGCCGGGCGTCGGCCTATGCGCTGTACGTCATGGCCAAGGGCAAGTCGGGCGACCTGGCCCGCCTGCGCTGGTACCGTGACGTCCAGTTCAATGAGGAACAGTCGCCGCTGGCGCGTGCCCAGGTGGCGGCCGCCCTCGGCATGATGGGCGATCGCGCCCGGTCCCGTCAGGCCTTCCGCCAGGCGATCGAAAAGATCGGCTATACGGATCACTACGACTGGTATCAGTCGCCGCTGCGTGACCTGGCCGGTATCATCGCGCTCGCCTATGAATCGGGTAATGGCGACATTGGCGCCACGCTGATCCCGCGTCTCGAAACCTCTATGAAGAGCCCGGCCCAACTCAACACGATCGAGCAGGCTTACATCCTCAAGGCGGCGTCCTACATGCTGAAATCGGCTGGCAAGACCCGGATCGACGCCAATGGCGTGTCGACCCTGCCGGGCAGTGCGAACGTCCAGCGCTTCGGCGTGACCAGGTTCGCCGGTGCGCAATTCAAGAACACTGGCTCGGGTCCGATCTGGCGGACGGTGACGGTCATAGGTACGCCAGTGGCGCCTCCGGGCGCGGTATCCAGTGGCCTCAGCCTGTCGAAGACTTTCTTCACGTTGGGGGGGCAGCGTATCGACCCGTCGCAGCTGCGTCAGGGCGACCGCGTCATTGTGGTGATTTCGGGCGGTAGTGACAAAGCGGAAACGCGGCCGATCGTGATCGACGATCCGCTGCCGGCCGGCTTTGAGATCGACTCGACCCTGACCAGCGAAGACACCGCCAACGGACCGTTCAGCTTTGTCGGCCAGCTGTCCGGAGCCAAGGCCCAGGAAGCCCGCGATGACCGTTATGTCGCGGCGCTGGATGTGTCGTCAGACCACAGTTTCAACGTAGCCTATATCGCGCGCGCCGTGACGCCGGGGGACTATTACCTGCCGGGCGCGGAAGCGAAAGACTTCTACCGGACGGACACGTTCGGCAGGACGAATGGTGGTCGCGTAGTGATTTCGGGAAGGTAAGACGTGGGGCCTCAGGCCCCACACCCCGGTACTTGACTGAGTGTGAACAGTCTTATTAGCCAATAGAAAAGGGCCCGCTTCGGAGGCCCCTTTTTATTGGCTATCAGGATTATTCGTACCCGGACAAACATATGGGGTGCGGGGTCTGCGACCCCGCGACTTAACCCGCCCAAGGCATGGCGATGCCAGCTCAAACGCAAAACGGACGGGAGAGCCGGGCACAATGGTCTCTGACCATAGCCAGAACGCAAAACGGAGACCATTGGGGGGCAATGGTCTCCGTCGCATGCCACCGGTTTCGAGGGGGGGGATGATCCCGGTGACGAACTTGTAGGCCCAGTCTACGTCGAAGTAGAAAACGACTCGTTAATACGAGTCACCGCCTTGACCCTCTAAGTAAACCTTTCTGTTCGTAAGGCAAGTGTGCAGTGCAAAAAAATTGATCACACTTACTTGAACAGCTTAGCCCAGTTGGGCTTGGTGCGGTTTTTCCACGCGCCGCGGTGGTAGGCATCGGAGCCGATCAGCGGCACAACAGTTGTCGCTTCAGCGAAAACCATCTGCTCGTAGGTGGTCGAAACCTTGCCCCACGACGCCGCTTCCTTGAGCGTTGATGACGAACACGCACCATCGCGCACATCTGCGACGGTGATCTGTACGGCGTACTTGTGCATGTCGGCTTCGACACCAAGGATTTCGGCGCAAACGACCGTGTCCTGGGCGAAGTTCTTGGGCACACCGCCGCCGACCATGAACAGTCCGGTGGTGCCGGCAGCGATCTTGATATCCGTCAGTTCACGGAAGTCCGCCACGGCGTCGATCATCAGGTAGGGCTTGCCTTCCTTGATGCGTTCCTTCTGGTGCTTGACCAGGCCGAAACCGGCCGACGAGTCGACAAAGGCCGGGCAGAAGATCGGCACGCCTTCCTCAAAGGCGGTCTGGATCAGCGAGCCAGGCTTCTTGGCATTGCCTTCCGACAGCCACTTGCCCATTTCCCAGATGAATTCGCGCGAGGAATAGCCGCGCGGCTCAAGACGGTTGCAGATCTCGAGGATCGTGTGGTCGCACGCCTGCAGCTCTTCTTCGTCGATATAGGTGTCGTAGATGCGGTCGATATAGTTGTCGCGCAGGACGTTGTCATCGACGGGGCCGGCAGCCTGGTAGTGCTTGAAGCCGAGCGCTTCGAAGAAGTCCATGTCGACGATCGAAGCGCCGGTAGCGACGACGGCGTCGATCATGCCGAACTTCACCATGTCACGATAGACGTGCATGCAGCCGCCAGCCGAGGTCGAACCGGCCAGGATGAGCCATGGCGAGCAGGTTGTGTCTTCCAGCGCCATGTTGAAGATGTCGGCGGCGCGGGCGGTGTCGCGCGACGAGAACGACATCTTGCGCATCGAATCGATGATCGGACGGGCGTCGTAGGAGGTGATGTCAACGTGCTCGACGGTTTCGGCGAGCAGGCTGGCCTTCATGTTGGATTGCGGCTTGGTTTCAGCGTTCATCTCTTGATCCTTTGAGAAGAGGAAAAGGTGGACGCCCGTCATTTCCCCTTGACCCCCCAGACGGTGCGATGGGGAGGGTATTGGTGTGTCCCGAGGCTTAGCCGCCGGAAATCGCGGCTCCTATAGCGGATAGGGGCCGCCTTGGCAAACAAAGGTTTTGTAAAGGGGGTCAGGCTTTCGCCTTGACCCGCTTCTTACCGCGCTTGCCGCCCTTGGGACGGTTCAGGCGCACGACCTTGTTGTCGTCGGCTTCCATAAGGCCGCGCGGATTGTTGATCGAGCGCGGACCCAGGCCGAACAGCGACGCCATCGGCGCATCGTCCAGGAAGACGGTTTCCGTCTCGCCATAGCCGTTGAAACGCGTGCCCATGGTGACGCCATAGGCGCCCAGCATGCCGATTTCGACGTAATCGCCTTCTTCAACGTCGGCCGGCAGCCAGAACGGGCCGGGCATCGAGTCGATCGAGTCGCAGGTCGGACCATAGAAGCGGAAGGGCTTCAACGTGTCCGACTCAGCGTCGTCCTGGCGGTGCAGGCGCACGGGGAAGGGCCACTTGGCGTGGGTCGCGTCGAACAGGTTACCGTAGGAGCCGTCATTGAGGTACAGGGCGTCACCCTTGCGCAGCTCGACCTTGGTCAGGACCGAGGTCGATTCCGCCACAAGTGCGCGGCCGGGCTCGGCCCAAAGCTGGGTTTCCTCATGCACCTTCATTTCGTCAAAGGCGCGGTTGATGACGTCCATATATTCGGACAGGGCCGGCGGGACCATGCCCGGATAGACTGACGGGAAGCCGCCGCCGACATCGACGACGTCGGCAAAGACGCCGGCGCGGACGAGCGAACGCGAAGCTGCGGCCATGGCGGCAGCATAGGCGGTCGGGCGCATGCACTGCGAACCGACGTGGAAGGACACGCCCATCAGGCCCGATGTAGCCTGACGCGTCGCCATCAGCAGCGACGGGGCTTCGTGGCTCTGGGCGCCGAACTTGTTGGTCAGGGGCAGGTTGGAGCCTTCGCCCGAAGTCGCCAGGCGCACGATCAGGTTCAGGTCCTTGGCATTGCCGGTGGCTTGCAGAATCTTGGCCAGCTCTTCGTGTGTATCGAGGCTGAAGGTGCGGACGCCATAATCGAAATAGGCCTGGGCGATGGCGACACGGCTCTTGACCGGGTGCATAAAGGCCAGTCGTGCCGAAGGCAGGGTCGAACGGACCAGTTGGACTTCGTTGAGCGATGCGACGTCGAACGAGCGCACGCCAGCGGCCCAAAGCGTTTCAAGCACCCACGGCGAAGGGTTCGCCTTGACTGCGTAGAACAAATCGCCTTTGAAATTGGCCTGGAACCATTGCGCCGCAACAGTTACGGGCGCACGACGCACGAGGGCGACGGGACGTTCCGGTGGCTGCTTGCGGACCAGGTCCAGGGCGGAAGTGTATTGATCCACTTCGGTACCCCGATTGATAGTGTTAAACCCAGACCGGCGTTAGCAGCGTTGCATAAGCCTCATGCCAAAAAGTGGACACCACTTTTTGGGTGAACATGAGGCGAACTTTTGGAACTCTAGGGGTCCGCCGGAAGAAGGCCACATATAGGACTATTATCTTCCATGTAAAGAGCCAATTTGCGCCTGTAACTATCGTTGATTTTCAATTGTCAGACATAAGGGTTGAGGCGCGCAGCTATCTGGCCTAGTCTCCCGGAAAAACAGGGAGAACGAGACATGCGTACGGTATTGACGGCTGTGATGGCGGGGCTGATGCTGGCGGGAGCGGCCGTGGCGGCTGAACCGGGCAAGACATGGCCAAAGACGTGGACTGCCGATAATGGCAATGGCACCTTCACCAATCCCTTGTTCTACGACGAATTTTCCGATCCCGACATAATCCGTGTCGGCGATGACTACTACATGGCCGGCACGACCATGCACGCCATGCCGGGCGTGCCGCTCTTGCATTCAAAAGACTTGGTCAACTGGACCTTCATGTCCTACGCGCTCGACAAGCTGGATCTGGGACCGCAGTTCCGGCTGGAGGATGGCAAGTCGATCTACGGCCAGGGCATCTGGGCGCCATGCCTCCGCTATCACAACGGCACCTTCTATATCTTCAGCAATGTCAACGGCCAGAAGACGCAGCTGTTTACCGCCACGGATCCCAAGGGGCCATGGACGCGGCAGGAGATGAAGCAGTCTTTCCACGATCTCTCCGTGCTGTTCGAGGATGACGGCAAGGCCTATGCCATCTGGGGCTATCAGGGCATCAAGATGGTGCAGTTGACCGACGACCTGCTGGACGCCGTGCCCGGTACCGAGCGCGAGATTATCCCCGCCAGCGCCGGCATGGGCGAGGGCCTGCATTTCTACAAGTTCAATGGCAAGTACTTCATCACCTCGGCCTGGTACGAAGGCCGGATGCGCATGCCAGCGGCCCGCGCCGACAGCATCAACGGTCCTTACGAGGTCAACAAGGCGATCAGCATCGATGAGGATTTCGGTTTGATGCAAGGCAATCGCCTGGCCGACATCTGGGGCCGAAGCGATACAGGGCCATTTAAGATCAACCCGCCCAATCCCGCTCCCGACGGCCGCATGTCCCTGCACCAGGGCGGTCTCGTCCAGGGCCAAAACGGCGAGTGGTGGGGCTTTTCGATGATGGACTATAACTCCGTCGGGCGTCTGACCAGCCTGTCACCGATCACCTGGAAGGACGGCTGGCCTTATTTCGGCCTGCCGGGCAATCTGGGCCGGACGCCGCGCACCTGGGTCAAGCCCGCGTCGAAAACACCGCAGGCGCCGCACGCTCCCTATGAACGCAGTGATGACTTTTCAGGCAGCAGCCTGAAGGCGGTCTGGCAATGGAACCACGTGCCGGTTAATGAACAATGGTCGCTGACGGCGCGGCCGGGCTATCTGCGGCTGAATACCCTGCCGTCGGATAATTTCTGGCAGGCGCGTAACACGCTGACCCAGCGCGCCATCGGCCCGCAGTCGCAGCCGACCGTGGTGCTAGATGTATCGGGTCTGAAGGACGGCGATGTGGCGGGTTTGGCGCTGCTGAACCGGCCCTATACCTGGATTGGCGTCGAGAAAACGGCGAAGGGGCTTTCGGTCACGCAGTTCGATCAGACGAGCGGCAAGACGCTACGCGCGCCGTTGAAAGGTACGCGCGTGTGGCTGCGCGCCGACGCCGATTTCCTGAAAGAAAAGGCGCAGCTGTCGTGGTCCAATAATGGGAAGATCTTTACCCCGATGGGGCCGGAATTCACGATGGCCTTCCAGCTCAAGACCTTCCAGGGCGTGCGCTACAGCCTGTTTGCCTATAACGCTTCGGGCGCAACGGGCGGCCATGCCGATTTCGACGCCATTACGGTCCATGAAGCACATCCGAACGGACTGATGCGGCCGATTCCGCTCGGCAAGACGATCACCCTGACCTCCTATGGCGCCAAGACCGGCCTGTCGGCGGCAGCGACCAAGGGTACGCCTGGAACCTATGCGATCGAAGACATGGGACTCGGCCGCGTTGCGCTGAAAACCGGCGGCAAGTACGTCACGGTCGCTGCGGATGCCGGTGTCGGCCTGTCCGCCGGCAAGCCCGGTACGGCCCAGAGCTTCCAGTGGATCGAAACGCCCTATGGCGAGCTGGTGCTAATGTCGCTAGCGACGAACCGCTTCCTGCGCATCGACCCCGCGACGGGCGTGGTTATGGCCGACAGCCCGGGACCGCAGTCCGACGGTAAGGACGGCGTGCGCTTTATCTGGAAATAGGTCGCGTACAAAAGACCTGTAACAGACAATCGGCGGCGGGTTTTCGACACATCCTGTTGCGAAGCCAGACACCTTGGGTTATCGAGGCGTAACGCGTTTCAAAGCGTGTGACGCAGGTTTTTCAGGAAAGCGGTCATGGTACAGTTGGTCACGGTTTTCGGTGGTTCGGGCTTTGTCGGCAAACAGGTCGTGCGAGCACTCGCCAAACAGGGCTGGCGCGTTCGCGTCGCCGTCCGCCGTGCCGTCGAAGCCTATGACCTCAAGCCCGCCGGCGATGTTGGCCAGATTCAGGTCACGCGTTGCGATATCCGCAAGGAATCCGAGATCGCCAAGGCGCTGGAAGGCGCCGATGCCTGCGTCAACCTGGTCGGTGTCATGTATCAGAAGGGCGGCCAGAGCTTTGACGCCATTCACCGCGCCGCCGCGAGCTGTATCGCTGCGGCCTGTGCGACGCGCGGCATTCGCAACCTGGTGCAGATGTCGGCGCTTGGCGCCAAGCCTGACGCGGCGTCGAGCTATTATGCCTCGAAGGGCCGGGGCGAAGAGGTCGTGCGCCGTCATGTCCCGACGGCCGTCGTCCTGCGCCCGTCGGTGATCTTCGGCAATGGCGACAGCTTCTTCACCATGCTGGCGACGCAGGTCAAGCTGTTCCCGGTCCTGCCGGCGATCGATGGCGCTCATACGAAATTTCAGCCGGTCTACGTCGCCGATGTCGCGGCAGCCGTGGCGCGCACGCTCGGCAACGAAAACGCCTATGGCCAGACCTACGAGCTGGGCGGCCCTGAAGTCTTCGCCTTCAAGGACCTGCTGCGCTATGTCGGCAATGAAGTGATGAGCCCGCGCCCGCTGGTTTATCTGCCGGGCTTCGCCGCCAGCCTGATCGGTGTCGGTGGCGATATCCTGGGGGCGATTACGCCGCTGACGCCGTTCCTGACCTCGGACCAGGTGCTTATGCTGCAAACCGATAATACGGTCGCCAAGGGCGCCAAGGGTTTCCGTGATCTGGATATCGCGCCGACCGCGGTCGAATCGATCGTGCCGACCTATCTGTGGCGCTTCCGCAAAAACGGCCAGTTCGCGGTTCCGGCATAAAGCTTATAGACCCCAAACCCAGAAACCGAAGCTACGCCCGCTTCGGCTTCCGCCGCGTCAGGTGCCGCAACCGGTTCCACAGTTTTGTCTTCGCCGGCTCCGGATAGGGCTGCAGATTGCGGATGAACTCCTCCGCGCACGCCCGCCAGGAAAACTTCTCGGCATAGGCACGCACCGCCGCACGGTCGAGCTTCAGCGCTTCCTCGATGGCGATTTTCAGGTCGTCATTAATCGCGCCGGCATTAGACCCCGGAATCAGGTCGATCGGACCGTGCGCGGGAAAGGCGGCCACAGGCGTGCCCGCCGCCATGGCCTCGATGATCACCAGCCCGAAGGTGTCGGTCAGCGACGGAAACACGAAGACGTCGGAATCGCAGTAGTATCGCGCCAGTTCCTCGCCGAAACGCGGACCCGCAAATACCACGTCCGGATACTTGACCCGGAGTTCCTCCAGTTGCGGGCCGCCGCCGACAATAACCTTGGTGCCGGGTACGTCGAGCGACAGGAAGGCCTCGATATTCTTTTCGACCGCGACCCGGCCGACATAGGTCATGATCGGGCGCGGCAGGTCGCCATTGATCGGCTCCAGTCCCGGCCGGAACATGACGGTGTCGACGCCGCGCGTCCACGGTGAGATATTGCGGAAACCGCGTGATTCCAGATCGTTCTGAAGCGTCGGTGTCGCCACCATTACCCGCCCCGACGGCCGGTGAAACCAGCGCATGATCGAATAGCCGACGCTCAGGGGGATGGGCAGGCGGGCCGAGACATATTCCGGGAACTTGGTATGATAGCTGGTCGTGAAGGGCAGTTTCCATTCCTGGCAGACCCGGCGCGCCGCAAAGCCGACCGGCCCTTCGGTGGCGATATGGATGGCATCCGGCTCGTAGTCCTGGATGATCTCACGCACCTCTTCGTAACAGCCCAGCGCCAGCTTGACCTCCGGATAGTCCGGCCAGGAAATCGTCTTGAACTGGTTATAGTCGACGATCTTGAACGCGTGGCCCAGCTTCTCGCACTCTTCGATCGTGCGTTTAAGCGTCGTTACAACGCCATTGACCTGGGGTTCCCACGCATCGGTGGCCAGCAAGATACGCAAAGTGTATGCCTTGGATAAGGTTAGTTCCGCCGGTCTGGATCGTGCTGCGTTTTGAAGGAAACGCAGCACGATCCAGACTTCTTAGTGTTCGCATGCTTGGTCCGAAAAACCGGTTTCCACTTTTTCGGAGCATGCTCTAAATGCCCTATTTCCTTCCGGCTTGGCAAGTCCGCGTATGCGTGATGCGTCCAGGTCACCCTAACCCTTTCCGCAAAGGGACTGGACGCCGTGCAAACGGTCGCCTCCTGGCAGCAATTTTTGCACTGCACAAAATGACAGTTGCGTCGAAATTATATAATTATCACAGCTGTTATGCTTGCCTTAGCCTCCAAATGCCTTTATTTTAAAGGAAGGGGTCGCGCTTCCTTGCCACGGGAAATGAGCGGGCTAAGGAAAATCTGTATGAGCGATCGACAAAAGCCTGCGCAAGTGCGTGATAGCAGTCCCTCCAAGGATACCCCGAAGTCACGCCGCACGCGGATCCAGATCCTCGAAACCTCCATGCGCCTGTTCGCCGAACTGGGTTATGACCGCGCCGGTAATGCCGCCATCGCCGAAGCCTGCGGGTTAACGCGCGGGGCCATGCTTTACCACTTCCCCACGCGCGAGGACCTTGTCGAAGCCGCGGCGTGGCACATCCAGGCCGCGCGGGAAGCCGCCTTCGAAGCCGAAGCCAAGAAGCTGAAGCCCGGCCAGGATGCGCTTGACGGGGCAATCGACGCCTACTGGCGCCTGCTCAGCTCGGTGCCGTTCGCTGCGTTCCTGGCGCTGGAACGCGCCGCACGCCAGGACGCGGACGTCGCCAGGTCGATCCGTCCTGCGCAGGAAGCTTTCGACCGCGGCGCCATGGGCAATGCCACGCCGGGCTTTATCATGGCCGGCAGCGACGCCCGTTTCCAGGCCAGCCGCGACCTGGCCCGCTTCGCACTCGACGGCATGCATCGCGCCGCCCTGACCTACGAACAGGATGGGCGCGTCGAAGCTGTGCTCACGGTGATCAAGCGCGCCGTTCATATGCTGAACCGCAAGGGCGATATTACCGATCTCTGGCACGACTAAAGCGTGATAAGCTATACGTACGGTCGAAGTTTACCTTACGCGCTTGTGATCGCCACGCGGCTTCGCAACCCACCGGCCAGGGACTATAGATGACGGGTTAACGTCGCCATGGAGCCCGCCATGAAGTCCCGTTCGCGTATCTCTCTGACAACATTATGCGTCGTCCTCACCGCTTGTGGCGGCGGCGGATCGGGCAGTGGCGGTTCCGGCGGTGGGGGAAGTGGTGGTGGCTCCGCAACGCCAGTCATCAGTTCCGCGGCCAGTGCTACGGCAGCCGAAAACGCGACAGGTACAGTCTATACGGTGGCGGCGACCGATGCCGATAGCAGTACCTTGACCTACGGACTGGGTGCCGGCGGTGACGCGGCCGATTTCACCATCAATGCGACGACCGGCGCCGTCAGCTTTGCAAGGGGCCCGAACTTCGAATGGCCGGCGGACGCCAATCGCGACAATGTCTATGACCTGACGGTGACCGCGTCGGACGGCACCCACACCGCATCGCGCGCCATCATCATCACGGTTGAAAACCGGGCCGGACGCGTTTCGACGCGGCGCATAGGCCAGGCTTTCTCAGCCCCGGTGTTCGTGTTCGGCCGTGGTGATGGCTCGGACCGCATTCTGGTCGTCGAGAAGGGCGGCCTGATCAAGGTCCATGACCCGGTGACCGGCGTAACCGAAGCGGGCGCCTTCCTCGATATCCGCAGCGACATCTCGACCGACGGCGAACGCGGGCTTCTGGGCGCAGTCCTGGCGCCCGACTTCGCCACCAGCGGCATCCTGTATGTCTGTGTCACGGCAAAGGATGGCGCGGTGCAGATCCGCAAATTCACCGTCACTGGTGGCGCGACCACGGGCACCGGCGACATTATCCTGTCCGTTCCGCATGCGACAGCCAACAACCACAATGGCGGCTGGATCGGCTTTGATGCCGCCGGCAATCTCGTCCTGGCGGTGGGTGATGGCGGCGGCGCCGGCGACCCCGAAGGCGATGCGCAGAATACCAACTCGTTGCTGGGCAAGATTCTGCGTATCGATCCGCGCACGGATGCCTATCCGGCGGACGCCAACCGTGACTACGCCATTCCCGCCGGCAATCCGTTTGCGTCGGGCAGCGGCGGCGTACCGGAGGTCTGGCACTGGGGCGTGCGCAATCCGTTCCGCAACAGCTTCGACAAGACGACTGGCAACTTCTATATCGGGGATGTCGGTCAGGGCGCGATGGAAGAGGTCAACCTGGCGCGTCCATCCGATCCGGGCCTGAACTATGGCTGGAATATCCGTGAAGGCACCTTGCCCTACAGCGCCGGATCGACGGTGGGCCTGACGGAACCTGTGATCGCCTATGCGCAAGGGGCGGGGCCTTTGCAGGGACGCACCGTGATCGGCGGCTACGTCTATCGCGGTCCGGTGGTCGCCCTGCGCGGCCAGTATGTCTTTGGTGACTACATCAATCGCCGCCTGTGGTCCCTTGCGGCGTCATCGATTGCACAGGGAACGACACTGACTGGCGCACAGTTCACCGACCGGACCTCGGCTTTCGTGCCGGGCGCCGGCGCGATTGGTGCGATGAGCAGCTTCGGAGAAGATGATATGTCGAACCTGTACATCATCGACTACGACGGTGAGATTTTCCTGGTGGACGAGGTCGAAGAGGCACCGTAAGGCAACGCATCCAGTTTTCGGCGAGAAAAGTCATGCGTCATTGTCTGCGTTCCAAAATTCACAACGCCTACGTCACCGAAGCCAATCTGGCCTATATCGGCTCGATCACGATCGACGAGGCACTGATGGACGCCGTTGGCCTGTGGGAGGGCGAGCGCGTGCTGGTCGTGTCCAACACCTCGGGCCACCGGCTGGAGACCTATGTCATCAAGGGTGAGCGCGATTCGGGCGTCATCGCGATGAATGGCGCGGCCGCGCACCTGATCAGCGAATCCGAGCAGATCATCATCATGGGGTTTGAGCTCACCGATACACCGATTATCCCCAGTGTCGTGCTGGTTGACCGTCACAACAGGCTTGACCGCTACCTGTCCGAAGGTCCTGCCCAAACGGTGTCATGATTCTTTCACAGGAATCGTGATTCAGGCGAAATTTTGTGCATCGCGTCCAAGCCCTTGAGACGTTTGGAAAAAGCGAAAATTTAAGCTTCCATTAACTAAAAACTTCGTTTCAAGCCATTGACGAAGCAGGCTGATTTGCCCCCATATATCGACATGTGGGGTTGTTGAGACACTACATGTAGTTATTAACAGGCAGGTAAGATTATGTCAGTGAGCGATGCAGCTAAGCGTGAAACGACGGCCTACAAGGCGGGGACTGTGGTTCGACCTAAGGCAAGACCGGAATTCAAGCTGGTGCGCAAGGTTGCTACCGATCCCTCGCGTGACGCGCTGCTGACGGACTTCGGCAAGACGACCCTGGACGACCGCTACCTGCTGCCCGGCGAATCCTATCAGGACATGTTTGCCCGCGTTGCCACGACTTATGCTGACGACGCCGACCACGCCCAGCGCGTCTACGACTACATTTCCCGCCTGTGGTTCATGCCGGCGACGCCGGTCCTGTCGAACGGAGGCGCGGCACGCGGCCTGCCGATCTCGTGCTTCCTGAACGCTGTGCCCGACAACCTGGAAGGCATTGTCGGCACCTGGAATGAAAACGTCGCCCTGGCCTCGAACGGCGGCGGCATCGGCACCTACTGGGGCAGCGTCCGTTCGATCGGCGAAAAGGTAAAGGGCGCCGGCCAGACTTCGGGCATCATCCCCTTTATCCGCGTTATGGACTCGCTGACCCTGGCGATCAGCCAAGGTTCGCTGCGCCGCGGTTCGGCTGCGGTTTATATCGATGTCTTCCATCCGGAAATCGAAGAGTTCCTCGAAATCCGCAAGCCGTCGGGTGACTTCAACCGCAAGTCCCTGAACCTGCACCACGGCATCGCCATCACCGACGAATTCATGGAAGCCGTTCGTGACGGCGCGCCGTTCGGCCTGCGCTCGCCCAAGAACGACGAAATCATCAAATACATTGACGCCCGTTCGCTGTGGCAGAAGATCCTGGAAATCCGCCTGCAGACCGGCGAGCCCTACCTGATCTTTTCCGACACTGTGAACCGCGCCATGCCGTTGCACCAGCGCGAACTGGGCCTGAAGGTCCGCCAGTCGAACCTGTGCTCGGAAATCATGCTGCATACCGGCCCGGATCACCGTGGCCAGGACCGCACCGCCGTCTGCTGCCTGTCGTCGGTCAACGCCGAGACCTTCCTGGAATGGCGCAATGAGCCGATGTTCATCGAGGACGTCATGCGCTTCCTGGACAATGTTCTGGAAGACTTCATCCAGACCGCGCCGAACGCGATGGATGCCGCTGTTTATTCAGCGATGTGCGAACGCTCGGTCGGCCTCGGCCTGATGGGCTTCCACTCGTTCCTGCAAAGCCAGGGCGTGGCGTTTGAATCGGCTATGGCCAAGTCGTGGAACATGCGCCTGTTCAAGCACCTGCGCCGCGAAGCCGACAAGGCCTCGGTCATGCTGGCCCACGAGCGTGGCGCCTGCAAGGACGCCGAAGAGCGCGGCGTCATGGAACGCTTCTCGCACAAGCTGGCCATCGCGCCGACGGCTTCGATCTCGATCATCTGTGGCGGGACCTCTGCCGGTATCGAGCCGATCCCGGCCAACATCTATACGCACAAGACCCTGTCGGGTTCCTTCGCCGTCAAGAACCCTTATCTGGTCGACCTGCTGGAGCAAAAGGGCCAGGACGTCTCGGAAATCTGGGACTCGATCGTCCAGCATGAAGGCTCGGTCCAGCACCTCGACTTCCTGACGCAAGATGAGAAGGACCTGTTCAAGACGGCTTTCGAAATCGACCAGCGCTGGGTCGTTGAACTGGCCGCAGACCGTACGCCGGAAATCTGCCAGTCGCAGTCGCTGAACATTTTCCTGCCGGGTGATGTCGACAAGTGGGACCTGCACATGCTGCATTTCACCGCGTGGGAGCAGGGCCTGAAGTCGCTCTACTATCTCCGCTCCAAGTCGGTCCAGCGTGCTTCGCACGCCGGCGCGGAAGACAAGGAAGTGGTCGAGAAGATGGAAACCCCGCGCACGGATTACGAAGAGTGCCTGGCGTGCCAGTAAAAGCGATTTAGCGTTAAGGAATACAAGGGCGTGGCGCTGAAAAAGCCCACGCCTTTCTTACTTTTGACGTGCCATAATCTCACCGCATCCCGATCCTTGCGAGGCTAGGGTTTTTGTTCGTGAACAGGTTAGACACAGGAGTGGGTACCCATGTCGCTGTCTCCCCGGGCCCGTGCAGCGGCCAGCAAGCTCAAGACGTTCAGCGCCGATGACGTCCAGTCCATCTCGGAAATGATCAAGCACGAGGTCAGTCACGCAACCGACCTGGTGGCTGAACGCGCCCGTCAGGCCGAGGCGCGCATTCGTCAGTTGACGGAATATGCCGGTGACGATCTTGGGCGGCTGAACCGCACGGCGACACAGCGCATTCGCGAACATCCGCTGCAATCAAGCCTGCTGGCTCTTGGCCTGGGGCTGGTGATCGGCATGTTGCTGGCGGCGGCCAGGCGCTAACTCTATTTCTTGTCGGTTGTCGCCTTGTCCGAAATGACGGGCGCGTCTGGCTGCTTCTTCTGGGTGTCGCTGATGCGGATGAAGACCGGGCCCAGGATGACCAGGAACAGCACCGGTAGGAAGAAGATGATCATCGGTACGGTCAACTGCGCCGGCAGGGCGGCGGCTTTCTTTTCGGCGGCGGCCAGGCGCAGTTCGCGGTTTTCCTTGGCCATGACGCGGAGCGCGGTGCCGAGCGGGGTACCGTACTTTTCGGCCTGGATCATGGCCGTACACACGGCCTTGATGCCGGGGTGGGCCGTCCGTTTGGCGAGACCTTCATAGGCCTGGCGGCGCTCGGGCAGGTAGCTCAGTTCGGCCACCAGCAGTGACAGCTCTTCCGCCAGCTCGATGGAGGAAGGCCCCAGTTCGGCGCTGACCTTCTGGAGCGCGGCTTCGATCGACATGCCGGCCTCGACGCAGATCAGCATCAGGTCGAGTGCATCGGGGAAGGCCGACACAATCGATTCCCGACGCTTCGCTGCCATGTTGGAAATATACATGTTGGGCGCGTAATACCCTGCCACGAACGCGCCGACAGCGATCAGAAACTTGATGTTCATTTCAAGCTTCACGACGTTCAGAACAAACAGATACAATACCGCCAGCAGGCCAAAGACGAAAGGCGTCGACAGGCGGAAGAAATAGAAGGTCGAAATCGGCTTGGGGCCGCGGAAACCGGCGGTTGCCAGCTTTTCGACGACCTTTGGATCCTCCAGGAGGGTCTTGAGGTTCAGTTTTTCGACCAGCGCCTTATAGGGGCTGGTGTCCTGATGGCGCAGCGAACTGCCGCCCGACGACACGTTCTGGCGCGACATGCGGCGCAGCTCTTCACGGCGTTGCCCGACCGCCTTCATGCGCTTCTCGAACTGCTCGTCGACGACCATGCCCTTCATCAGCGTCATGACCGATATGGCAGCCAGTGCCGCCACGCCCCCTGCGATCAGGGTCGACGGGTTCATGATGAATTGTGCGACGTCCGTAAGCCCCATGATGATCACCTACATTTTAAAGTTGATCATCTTGCGCATCGCAAGGATGCCAAGCGTCATCCACACGATGCCACCCAGCAGCATGAGCTGGCCGCGCGGATCGGTGAACATCGGGACGAGGTATTCCGGCCGGGTGAGGGTGATCATGGTGCCGACGGCGGGCGGCAGCGAGCCGATGATGCTGGCCGAAGCGATGGCTTCCGATGACAGGGCCTTGATCTTTTCACGCATCAGCTTGCGCGCACGCAGGACAGCCGACAGGTTGCCGAGCGCTTCGGCCAGGTTGCCGCCGGTCTTGGACTGAATGGCGATGACGATGGTGAAAAAGCGCAATTCCGGTGACTGGATGGTCTCGCTCATCTTTTCCAATCCACCTTCCAGCGACATGCCGACGCCGACGTTTTCAATCAGGCGCTGGAATTCCGGACCCAGCGGTGCGGTGCTTTCCTTGGCGACGATCTTCAGGCCGTCATTGACCGGCAGGCCCGACTTGATGCCGCGGACGATGATGTCCATGGCATTGGGAAATTCCTCGGTGAACTTCTTGAGGCGCCCTGCGGCAATGAAACTCAGGATCCAGCGCGGCACGCCGTAGCCGAAGGCGAAGGCGGCGCCCGCGCTGATGAGCAGCTTGAGCATGATCTGCATCTTAAGCAGCAGGACCGGGACCAGGAAGGCGACGCCGCCCAATATGGCGCTGTAGATCATGAACTGCATGATGTTCGGCGTCAGACCGGCATAGAGCATGCGGGCACGCAGGGTCAGGCGCTTCTTGCGCTCCTGCTTTTCCGCGGCCTTGAGCTGCTCGCTGATCTGCTTGCGGCGTTCTTCGGGCGTCTTGGCGGCGCCCTTCTGACGCTTGGCGCGTGTTGCCTGGCGCGTGCCGATGGCGGCGGCGCGCTTGGTCAGGGCCGGCGAGCTCGACGGTCCGCTGGTGAACACAAAACCGAGACTGGCCAGAATGATAAAGCCCAGGAAGGCAACGGCAATCGTCATTAGCATGGCGCTAACGCTCCGCCGTCTGAGCGCGAGCATGGCGCTAACGCTTCGCTCCTTGAACGCGAAAACGATTGAGCCTTACGCGTACGCTTACTCCGCGGCATCGAGCGCCTCCGCGAGTTCGCGTTCGAGGCCGTAATACTTGGCGCGGTCCCAGAAGCGCGGGCGGCCGATGCCTGTCGAACGGTGGCGGCCGATGATCTTGCCTTCCTTGTTTTCCCCTTCGATCTCGTAGAGGAAAAGGTCCTGGGTAATGATGACATCGCCTTCCAGGCCGAGCACTTCGGTAACGTGGGTGATGCGGCGCGAACCGTCGCGCAGGCGGGCAGCCTGGATGATGAGGTCGATCGAACCGACGATCATTTCGCGGATGGTCTTCGACGGCAGGCCGTAGCCGCCCATGGTGATCATGGATTCGAGACGCGAGACGGCTTCACGCGGGCTGTTGGCGTGGAGTGTACCCATCGAGCCGTCGTGGCCAGTATTCATGGCCTGGAGCAGGTCGAACGCTTCAGGGCCCCGGACTTCACCGACGATGATGCGTTCAGGGCGCATACGCAGACAGTTCTTGACCAGGTCGCGCATGTTGATCATGCCCTGGCCTTCGAGGTTGGGGGGGCGGGTTTCCAGGCGGACGACGTGTGGCTGCTGAAGCTGCAGTTCGGCGGCGTCTTCGCAGGTCACGACGCGTTCGGTCGGATCGATGAAGGCGGTCATGGTGTTGAGCAGGGTCGTCTTGCCCGAGCCAGTACCGCCAGAGATCAGGACGTTGCAGCGCGATGCTCCGATAACGCCCAGCACGCGTGCGCCTTCCGGACTGATGGAGCCGAACTCCACCAGGTTGCGCATGGTCAGCTTGTCTTTTTTGAACTTCCGGATGGTCAGGGTCGGACCGTCAAGCGACAGTGGCGGCGCGATAACGTTAACGCGCGACCCGTCCGGCAGACGGGCGTCGCAGATCGGCGAGCTTTCGTCGACGCGGCGGCCGACCTGGCTGACGATGCGCTGACAGATGTTCATCAGCTGCTGGTTGTCGCGGAAACGGACATTGGTCAGCTGGACCTTGCCGTTGACTTCGATGAAGACCCGGTGGGCGCCGTTGACCATGATGTCGGCAATGTCATCGCGCGCCAGCAAAGGTTCAAGCGGGCCATAGCCGAGGACGTCGTTGATGATGTCCTGGACCAGGTTGTCCTGTTCCGACACCGACATCGACACGTTCTTGATCGCGACCAGTTCGGCGACGATGTCGCGTATTTCCTCGGACGCCGCCTTGTGATCGAGCGAAGCCAGCTGGCTCAGGTCGATCGTGTTCAGCAGGGCGTTGAAGATGGCGGTCTTGGTCGCGTGGTAATAGTCGGACTGCTCGCGGACGATCTCGGTGACCGCCTGCGCCTTGTTCATCTGCTCGAGACCGGCGGCCAGCTTGGCTTTCGCGGCGGCAGGGGCTGCGCCCCCGACACGTTTTTCCTGGTTCAGTTCAGGGAGGGGCGCTGCCGTGGCGTCAGGCTTTGCCTTGGCGTCAAGCGCCTGCGGGCGCGTTGCCGTGTCGTTCCCCGACGCGGCAGGAGGTGGCCCGGCATTGCTAAGAGCCTGGGGCTTGGCTGCCGGTGACGCCACGGCTTCACGCGCGGCTGCGACGGCCGACGAAGCCGGGCTGGCTGCCGCCGGTGCGGGCGCGGCGGGCCTCTTGTCCTGATCGGTCGGTCGTTTGCCAAACACTGAGCTTGTGCCCTTACTTCTTGAACAGGGATTGCAGGAAGGACTTCTTCGGCTTGACCTCCGGCGTACGGCCGGTGATGAGCGCAGTCAACTGGGTCAGAGCCTCGCCGACCTTGGAAGCCGCGCCGACCTCAGCGATCATCTGGCCGTTGTTCGACGCCTGGCCGAACAGCTTGGCGTCGAACGGGATCAGGCAACAGGGTTCCAGACCCAGGGCCGCGGTAAAGTCCTTGACGGGGATTTCCGGACGGCCGGGCACTTCCATCTGGTTCAGGACGAGGCGGGGCGCCTGGTCGTTGGGACGGGCGGCCTTGAGCAGGTCGATGATGTTCTTGGCGTTGCGCAACGAAGCCAGGTCAGGCGTGGCGACGATGACGACGTCGTCGGCAGCGATCAGGTTCTGCCTGAGCCACGGCGTCCAGACGTGAGGCAGG
Source organism: Asticcacaulis sp. P4_H10 (assembly GCF_056400965.1). Classification (NCBI taxonomy): domain Bacteria; kingdom Pseudomonadati; phylum Pseudomonadota; class Alphaproteobacteria; order Caulobacterales; family Caulobacteraceae; genus Asticcacaulis; species Asticcacaulis sp. P4_H10. The sequence goes on from NZ_JBFUKH010000002.1 coordinate 287,085, forward strand.
TCCATGACAATGAAGGGCGCGGCCGAGCGGACCTTGCGCGTGACCTCGTCATAGGCCTCGGTATCGGCGGTGAAGTCCTGGTCGAGCGTGGCCGGCGCCGAGAACAGCGACAGGCGCTCCGAACACTTGATCAGCATGCGGTCGAGCAGGACGGAATCGAGGCGTTCGGGCTCATTGAGCGCATCGGCGACGCCCTGGAGCGGGTCCTGGTTGAAATCGAGCCCGGCCGTGCCGAACGGCAGGTCATAGTCAACGATGACCGTATTGGCCTGCATGGCTTCGGCCAGGTTATAGGCAAAGTTGTGGGCGATCGACGACGAACCAGCGCCGCCGCGTGCGCCGACAAAGGCGATGGCGCGGCCGACGAACGGCGTTTCGGGGTCGTTGTACAGCGAGGCTACGGTCTTGATGAGTTGCAGCGGCGAAACCGGTGCGACCATGTATTCCGACACGCCCTGGCGCATCAGTTCGCGATACAGCGAAATGTCGTTGGTCTGCCCGACGACGACGACCTTGGTATTGGCGTCACAGACTTCGGCCAGTTGCGCCAGCTGATCCAGCATGTCGCGGCCGCGCGCATTGCTCTCGACGAACAACAGCGACGGGGTTGGCTCGCTGCGATAGGTATCGACGGCTTCCATGATGCCGCCGCGCTTGACGACGCACTGGGCGCGGGTCATGCGGCGATCCAGCGAGGCCGTGTCGCAGGCCTGCACACTGTCTTCGGAGTCGGGGAAGAAGTGGATGGCGATGCGCGGGATCGAGATGGCGCCGATATCGTCGTCGCCGCCCAGGGCATAGCCTGGCGCCTGCGGCTGGGGTGTCACGCCAGCGAAGGCCTGGCGCGTCGTATGCGGTACGGGTTCAAGATCGTCGTCGAAAGGATCGCGCGTGACGGGGCCGTCGTCATACGGCGTTTCCAGCGCCGGATCGATCTCGGGCGTGCCGAAGCCGTCGCCGCTCTCCTTGAAGTCCGCGCTCTTAAAGTCAGAGGCCTTGTAATCGGTGACGAATTCGTCGTCGATGTCATCGATGCTGTCAAAGGGATCGTTCAACTTGGCCGGATTAGGCATGTCATCGCTCGTTTTGGCATCGCTATGTAGGGCGATCTGGGGGACTGCACGCATTGTTACGCTACTCATGTACGCACTGACTTAAGATTACTGGACGGCGTCGGAAATCGTGCCCTGCGCCTGATCGTCCTTGGCCGACGACGTGACTTCACCCTTGCGGTATTTGGCGAGGGTTTCCGACTTGCGCAGGGCGTCGGACGAAGTCGCCCGCGCCGCGCGATCGATGTCGCGCGGATCTGCGATCTGTGCAGCCAGGTTGGAGTTTACGGCGCAGCCGAAATTGGCATAGGTGTCGTTCGACCGGGTCGCCGTCAGGTTTTCCCAGGTCTGGTTGCAGGCGTAGACGACCGAGCGGGAGAAGGTCATGTTGACCGTGACGATGTCCGCCGGCTGTTCGGGCTTGCTGGTCTGACTGAGTGATTCGGCGGGCACGTCGTGCCGGGCCAGGTAGTCGCCGATCACGCGGCCGGCCGCCACGGCGCCCGGTTCCCCGGCGGTGACGATATCGACATCGACCGAGTCGCCGCGCGTCCAGCTGGCGTCGTCAGCCACCTGATCGAGCGCGCGGCGCTGGTTTTCAGACAGGCCGCCCGGATTGACGCGGAACGAGACGGTGCGCACCTGGCGTTCGGCCATCAAAGGATACTGGTCGGTCGGCAGGGCGGGGCGCTCGGCAGTGGTGTCGGACTGGCCAGTCGTGGCGCAGGCGCCAAGTGCCATCAGGGGTGCCAGGAGGGCAAGAAGACGGACGGGAGAATGGGTCATGATGCGTCCTATTCGATCACGTAGCCGACTGGGGCGGAGTAGGCGGGCGGCGTGTCAGTGTCGGAGGCCACTTCGCCGTTGCGCGCCTTGATGACCTTGTTGACCCGGCCCATGAAGACGGCCTGAAGGTCGTGCGCGACGTGCAGGTTATCGGCAGGCGTCTGATAGTCCCCCGGCGCGCCGGGCTGAACGATATATGGCGTGACGATGATGACCAGCTCGGTCTCCTCGTTCAGGAAGTCGCGCGAGCGGAACAGAGTGCCCAGGATAGGCAGCGACACCAGGCCCGGCAGGGCGTCCACCGACTGCTTGTATTTTTGCTGCAGCAGGCCTGCGATCATCATCGACGATCCCGACTGCATTTCGACCGTGTCCTCGGCGCGGCGCACCGACAGGGCCGGCAGCGTCAGGGTCGAGTTCAGTTGCAGGGCGCCCAGGTTCGACAGTTCGGAGACCTCGGTGGAGATCTTCAGCGATACGCGGCCCGACGACAGGACAACCGGGGTAAAGCCGAGGCCGACACCGAAAGGCTTGAAGTCGACCGTGACACGGCCCTGATTGTCCTGGGCGACCGGAACGGGGAACTCGCCGCCGACCAGGAACTTGGCGGCTTCACCCGACACCGAGGTCAGGTTTGGTTCGGCCAGCGTACGGACCAGGCCAACGCGTTCGAACGCATTGACGTTGGATTCGATCGACAGGCCCAGAGGACGCGAATCCTCGTAGCCGATGGAGCCTCCGCCCAGGAGCTTGTTGTTGACGCCGTAGGTCGTGTTCGTCGCCATGCCGAAGCGCACGCCGTTGGAATTGGTGACGCTGAGCAGGTGGTCGAATCCGAGCTGCTTGATCGTGTTGCGGTTGATCTCGACGATGCGGACCTTGAGTGTCACCTGGTCCTTGCCGGCGATGCTGATCAGGTTGACCACGTCCTCCGGCTTGCCGGCGAAGCCCTGCGCCAGGCGGAAGATCTGGTCGGCTTCGGCGTTGTTGCGCGCCATGCCGCTGAGCACGACCTTGCCGGCCAGGCTCTGGACCTCAACCTTGCTGTCGGGGAAGAGGCGGGTGACGGCGTCGGCCAGGTGATCGGTCGACGTGTCGACGCGGATCTGGAGGTTGAGGATCTGGCGGCCCGAAGCGTCGAAGAAGATGGCGTCGCTCTGGCCGGCGTCGACGCCCAGGACGAAGATGCGGCGCGGCGTCCGCAGCACGGCGTCGGCGACGGCCGGGTTAGACACGAAGACATCGGCGGCGTCGGCAGGCAGGTCGATGACCGCCGAGCGGCCCTTGGGCAGGTTCAGGATCTGCGACTTGACCGCGGTGCTTTGCATGCCCTTCACGCTTGCCTTGCCAGGGCCTGTGTCAGGCGCGGCATGCGCAGCGATCGGTACGGCAGAGGCCGCCAGGACGGCGGCAAGGACCAGCGAGGCGGCCGGGAGTTTTTTCGGGTTCATCGCGTCACCAGCACATCTGAGGACTGACCGTTTCGGAAGATACGGACGCTGCCGTCGCCGCCAGTCGGAAGGGCGGTTACGATCCCGGACGGGCCGGATGCGTCGGCATAGGAGCGCAGCATCAGAGAGAGCGTGCCGGATGCCTTGGCCAGCACCAGCGCCTGGCCATCGACAGGTGCGACCTCCAGGGTGGCGGTGGCCCCGATCAGGTTCTGCTTCTCCTCGGTATTGACCTGCTGGTCGATAGCGAGGACGCGGATATTGCGCAGCACCGGCTGGACGCTGTCCACCGTGCCGCTGCCGCCGGCGCGGGGCGTCTGATGGGTCACCAGGATATCGACACGGTCGCCTGGCAGGATGAAGCCGCCGGCTGTGTTGTCAACGCTGACCGGGACGGCGACGGCGCGCATGCCGGGCGCCAGCATGACAGCCATGAAGCCACCTTGGTCGGCGCGGACGACCTTGGCTTCGATGATCGGTTCATTGGCCAGGATATCTTCGCGGGCCACCGAGCCGACCAGGGCCGTCTTGGCATTGGGACCCAGGGTCCGCTTGGCGGCTGCGGCGATATCGTTGCCGGCTTGCTGCGCCTTGCTGGCCGCGTCTTCGCTGCCATTAGCCGGTGTGCTCACGGATGCGGGCTCAGGCGCCGGCGCGACGGGCTGGTCGGTAATATAGGCAGGGGTGACCATGGTGGCGGGCCAGTCCTGCCAGCGAAGGTCGCCTTCGGCGATATGCTCGCCGGCCTTGATGTTGCGATTGGCGACCAGGACATGCGCGGAGGCGACGGCCGCGGGTGCGGGCGCCGCTGGCGTGGCGGTGGCTTCGGTCGTCGCCTTGCCGCCGATCATGCCGCGAACGAGAAAGAACAGCAGGATACCGGCAATGGCTGCTATGCCCAGTACGACGTATCGTGACGTCTTCATTGCACCCGATTCCCCAAAAGCGCTGGCCCTCGGACCGGCGGGACGCGCCGGCCGGGAGGGAGGTTGTGAATTTTCAGGACATTGTTGGCTTAAGGTTAGTTAACGTTCACCTAAGGAAATCGAAACGGTCTGCTTTTTCGTCGATTCCGGGCTTTTTCGCCGCTGTGCCGGAACTAGGCCAGTTTCAGCAACAGCGGTAGCAAGTCGCTGTGCTGCATGGCCAATAGACCACCGGCGCAGATCGCGACACCGTAGGGAATGTCGCCCTTTTCCTGAAGGTGGCGGCCGAGATTGGCCGGCAGCACGCCGGCATAATGGCCGTACAGCTTGCGCGCACTGAGCAGTATCAGGGTCAGGGCGCCGCCGGCCAGGGCGGTATAGATTAACAGGGCAATGAAGCCGTCCAGTCCCAGCCACAGGGCCGCAGCGGCAATCAGCTTGGCGTCGCCGCCGCCCATCAGGCGGAAGGCGAACAGGACGATGCCGAGCACGAGACCAGCCAGCCCCAGGCCAAGATGCATGGCCCAGCCTTCCCAGCCCAGGCCCGTCAGCAGAGCCACCGGCACGAAGGCCAGGGCCAGGCCGATATTCAGCCGGTTTGGAATGGTCATCGACTCGATGTCGCTCTTCGCCGCCCAGCACAGGCAGAAAGGATAGGCGAGCGCGAAGAGGAGCGGGATCAGCACGGGCGAGGTCTTTCCATGTTCAATCAGTCGGGTAAATCTAGCCAAGGCCGATTAAGGAAGGCCTTACGGCGGGGATTTTCATACAAAAAAGCCGCGGAGGACCCCGCGGCTCGGACAGATACTCTGGATAAGGGATCTTAGCTTGTGGCACCGCTGATCGCATCACCGATCTTCTTGTACAGGCCGCCCATGCTGTCACCGTAGGAGTACAGGGCGGTCACGATGGCGAGAAACAGCAGGCCGCAAATCAAAGCGTATTCGATTGCTGTCGCGCCTCTGTCATCATTTAAAAAACGCTTCAGCATGGGACGACCGATGATTTGCAATAAGGGATGCGCGCTCCATCGGGAGCGCGCATTATTGTAAGCCGACTTAGTCGACGGCGTCGTTGACCTTGGTGAAGGTCGCCGAGAGATTGGTGCCGACCGAAGTCACGATCGTGATGATGGCAACGGCGATCAGGGCGGCAATCAGACCATACTCAATGGCCGTAGCGCCAGATTCGTTTTGAGCAAACCTGTTCAGAAACTTGGTCATAACTGTCTCCTTGGACGATTAGATAAAATGTAGGCAGGTGAGCCGTTGCCAAAGACCGTTCCGGTCGACTACGCGGCACGTAGCTCTCCGCATCAGGTAACCAATGCACTAACCAAAAATGCGCGCTGCCTTCCGGAAGCGCGCATTCTTACGGGTCGTATTAGTCGACGGCGTTGTTCACCTTGGTGAAGGTCGCCGACAGGTTGGTGCCGACCGAGGTCACGATCGTGATGATGGCAACGGCGATCAGGGCGGCGATCAGGCCGTATTCAATAGCAGTGGCGCCCGATTGGTCTTGAGCGAAGGTCTTGAAGAACTTGGTCATGGGAAACTCCTGGAAGGGATTGTCAGATTAGGTTGGCAAGTGAGCCGTATTTTGCATCGGGTTGGACCGGCTTGACGGCTCATTTGCTCCCGAACACGAGATCACAATAAGAAACCATGATTAAGGCCAAGTAAACAATCAGGTTTTTATAAAAATAATCTATGGTAAATATATATTTACTGTAAATTCCAATTAAGGTTAACTACGATTAACGACGGTGAAAATTGAAATATATGAGAAATTTTTTCCTTAATATTGCATTTAGCAATTTTAAAGATTTATTGATTACCCTGTTTCCTAACGCGCTCCTCATGCCTGTATGGTCAGGATAGGGGTGAAAGCAGCGCCAGCGCGCGTGTCGGCAATACATAAAGAGTTCTGTCATGATCCGGAATGGAAGACATATCCTGGCGGTTGCCCTTGTCGCGGCGGCGGGTTTTACAGCGACGGCGGCCGTTGCGGGTCAGCGCCTCGTCGTCGAAAAGAACCACACGGTCCGGGTCTCGCTGAATGCGCCGGCGTCTTCGGTCATTGTTGGCAATCCTGAGATTGCTGATGTCAATGTCGTTGATTCCCGCACCGTCTATATTCTGGGTAAGGGCTTCGGCAACAGTTCGGTCACGATCACCGGCCGCGACGGCCGCGCCCTGTTTGACGGAGAAGTCGCCGTAACGGCGGTGCGCCAGGGCGCTATTACCGTCTATAAGGGCCTGAAGCCCAGCCTGATGGTCTGCACCAATGTCTGCATCGCCGAGGACGTCAATAACGGCAATACCTCGACCCCGGGCGCTTCCGTGGCGGCGCCCGTTCCCGCGCCCTAGGCCCCACAGCGGCGCAGGCTGCGCGTAAAAGCTGCCGGGACTTAACGGACTGTTGACCCAGGTGCTGTAGGATCGTCCTACCTTAGGCACAGGGATCGGACCGGGATATGGTGGCGAAGATACGCGCGCTGCGTTGGATTGCGCAGCTTGGCGAGGGGGTGAGGGACCGTCGGGGTTCCGCGGCGGTTGAATTCGCCATGATCGCTTTCCCGCTTATTTTCATGATCCTGTGCTGTTTCGAGCTGGCCCTGATCGTACTTTTATCGGTGACCCTGGATAATGCTACCGACCTGGCGTCACGTCAGATTCGCACAGGCATCCTGACCCAGGCCAATTCCACCGCGGCCATTTTTCGTCAGAAGATCTGCGCCAACATGACCTGGCTGTCCGGAACCTGTGAGGCCAGCCTCCAGGTCGACGTCCAGACCTATGACAGTTTCGCCCAGGTTCCGAAGACCGACCTCATCAAGAACGGTCAGTTCGATTCCGCCAACTTCGCCTATGTCATCGGCAAGGGCAGCAAAATCCAGATGGTGCGCGCCTATTACGAGTGGCCGATGTTCACGCCGTTCCTTGAGGCAGGCATGACGACGCTCAGCAACAAGAATGCGGTGATCAGCGCCAAGGTCGTCTTCAGAAACGAGCCGTTCTAATGGGTATTCTCAACCGTCTTGCCAATTGCGTTCGCCTGCGCGGCTTTGCCAAAGACCGCCGGGGCGTGTCTGCCGTCGAATTTGCGCTCATCGCGCCAATTCTCATCATGACCTATCTCGGCCTGGCCGAATTGACGCTGAGCATGATGGCGGGGCGCCGCACCTCGCACCTTGCCGCCACGATAGGTGACCTGGCGGCGCAGTCGGAAACCCTGACCAATGCCAATGTCACCGATCTGTGGGAGATCGGCACCAGCATGTTGCAGCCCTTTGAGACCGGCACCAAGCTAAGGGTGCGCCTGACCTGTGTAACCATGGGCGCGGACAAGATTGCGCGTGTCGACTGGAGTGACGGGCACAATATCGCCGACTATGCCGATGGCAAGCAAATCACGTCGATTACCACAGACCAGATTGCCGCCAAGGAAAGCCTGATCATGACGGAAGTCGAATACGACTTCGTCTCGCCGCTCGGCAAGTTGCTGCCCGGTGAAAAGACCTTCAAGGACACCTTTTATCACCATCCGCGCAACGGCACTGCCGTTGTCCGTAAGGCGTCCTAAAGACTAATTTTGGCGCCTTCGAGGACGCGGCGGATCAGGGACAGCTTGGTTTCCGTTTCGATGCGTTCGGCCTTAGGGTCGCTGTCGGCGACTATACCGCCGCCCGCCGCCGCGCGGACATGCCACCTGTGTGCCTCGTCGCGTTCGAAGGCCAGGGTGCGGATCAGGACGCTTGAATCCATCGCCCCGCCCGCGTCGACGGTAAACAGCGCGCCGCAATAGGGCCCGCGCGCCGCCTCCATTTCATGAATGACCTTCATCGCCTGCACCTTGGGCGCGCCTGAGATCGAGCCCGCCGGCAGGGTTGCCGCCAGGACGTCGGCCGCGGTCTTTCCGGCCGCCAGCTGGGCCGTGACGGTCGAGACGAGGTGGTGGACATTGGCGTAGGATTCCAAGGCATGGAGCGCCGGCACAGCGACGCTGCCGGTCTCGGCGACCTTCGACAAGTCGTGCCGCATCAGGTCGACGATCATCAGGTTTTCTGCGCGGTCTTTGATGCTGACCTGGAGTTCGGCAGCGAATGCGTGATCTTCGCGCTCGGTTTGGCCGCGCGGGCGTGTTCCCTTGATTGGCCGTGTTTCGAGCAAGCCATCTGCGTCGAGGCGAATGAAGCGCTCCGGGCTGTTTGACACGATGGCGCGCTCGCCCAGGTTCACAAACGCACCAAACGGGGCCGCTCCCTGCGCGTGCAGAGCCGCTGCGACATCGCCCGGCGAGACCTCATTGCGCAACCGTCCGCTCCAGCCGCGCGCCAGATTGGCCTGGAACAGGTCGCCGGCATGAATCTGCCGGACGAGGGCCGCGACCTTGTCCTCATGGACACCGTCGGGCGTTTCAAGCCGCAGGGGGGCGTCGGTAAGCGGGGCTACCGGCGCTGGCTTTGACGCGGTTGCGTGATAAAGCGTGATCAGGCGGTCACGGATGGCGTCGGCTTCGCTCTGGCTGGACCCCCGGCCGATCACCAGCCCCTGACCGGTCGTGTGATCGATACTTATGAGGCCGGGATAGAGCCGCACCACCAGTTCGGGCCACGCGCCGCGCCCTTCGATGCGGAACGGCCGCCGCGCCATGCGCTCAAGTCGTGGCCCCAGTTCGAAAGCCGCCAGGCCGAGCAGTCCGCCTGTAAACGGCGGCAGGCCAGGCACCGTTTCGCCTTGCTGTACAAAGGCCGTCGCGGCGCGCAGCACCTGTGCTGCGTCTGCGGTATCATCATAGGCCAGGACGGCTTCGGCCGCCGGCTCCGCCATCAGGTAGCTGTAACGCCCTCGCGCGCCCCCGTCGGAAACCAGTGCTGCGGACCCGGTGTGTTCGTACCACGACGCCAAGCACAGCTCAGCCAGGTTCACACTTAGCGAACACGTACTGATAAACGGTATGTGAGCCGAAAAGGGCAACATTCACAGCAACTTGATTCGATTGCAAACGCTTGCGGGCGCAAAGTAAGATCAGGAATTAGGCACGGTTTTCACTATCTGCCGAGCGTGAAAATGGCGCCGCGAAACCTATGGATGGAGGTCCATTGATCCTATCGGAGCGGCTTGCCAAGAGGCAAACCGCTCCTTTTTTTATCTGCCACGCCTATATTACCGGAAAGGTGGCTCCTCAAAGGCCCTGAGCTTGCGCGAATGCAGCCGTGTGCCGAAGTCGCGCAGGATGCCGACCGTCTCGATGCCGATGTCTATATGTTCGCGGATGGCGCGCTCATAGAACAGGTTGGCCTGGCCCGGCAGCTTTAGTTCACCGTGCAAAGGTTTGTCCGAGACGCATAAAAGCGTGCCGTAGGGAACGCGGAAGCGGTAGCCTTGGGCGGCCAGGGTGGCGCTTTCCATATCGATGGCGACGGCGCGCGATAACGAAAAGCGCAAGGAGCTTGCAGAATAGCGCAGTTCCCAGTTGCGGTCGTCGGTGGTGACGACCGTGCCTGTGCGCAGTCGCTTCTTCAGACCGTCGCCGTCCTCACCGGTGATGCGTACGGCGGCCTGATGCAGGGCCTGCTGGACTTCGGCGATAGCGGGAATGGGGATTTCGCGCGGCAGCACGTCGTCCAGCACGTGGTCATCGCGCAGATAGGCGTGGGCCAGCACATAGTCGCCGATGCTCTGTGAAGGACGCAGGCCGCCGCAGTGGCCGATCATCAGCCAGGCGTGCGGGCGCATGACCGCCAGATGGTCGGTGATGTTCTTGGCATTGGAGGGGCCGACGCCGATATTGACCAGGGTGATCCCCTGACGGTCCTTGCCCAGCAAGTGATAGGCGGGCATCTGATGCTTGCGCCAGGTCGAATTGGCGATCAGTTCCTCGGGGTTCGGCGTGTCCTTGGTGACGATGAAATTGCCGCAGCACGAAAGCGCCGTATAGGGGCTGTCGGGCTTCTTCAGCTGTTCCAGGGCATAGGTGACGAAGACATCGACATAGCGATTATAGTTCGTCATCAGGATGTAGCTTTGGGTATGTTCGGCCGGCGTGCCCGTATAGTGCTTGAGGCGGGCCAGCGAGAAGTCGGTGCGCAGGCCGTCGAACAGGGCCAGCGGACGATTGCCTTCGTCATCCATGACTTCCAAGCCGTCGGCGACCTCATTACCGATCAGCGCCAACTCGGTGGCCGGGAAGTGACGCGCCAGGTCCAGGGCCGACACAGCGTTGAGATCCAGCCCCGCGCCGTCGAGCACGTAGGGGTAGGGGATTTCTTGGTCCGACAGGCCGACGCTGACCTCGGCGCCATAGTCGGCGATCATCAGGCCCAGTTGTTCTTCGATATAGGCGCCATACAGGTCCGGACGGGTGACCGAAGACGCGTAGGTACCGGGGCGCGAAAAGCGGGCAAAGGCGCGGTTGACCTGGGGGTGGCGATGGGCGGCAGCGATGACGTCGTCTTCGGCATCGTGGAGGCCGCGCCAGACAACGGTCAGTTTCGGATAGCAGTAACGGCCGGCGTCGCGCATGGCGCGGGCGGGTTTGACACGGTTGGTCAGATAGGCCTGCAGGTCTTCCTGAAGTGCTGAGACCGAACGGTCATAGATTTGCTTCAGCTGGTCGACAGCTTCGGCGGCGGTCAAAGGCGCGGCCGGTTGGGTATCATTCAATTTTGTGGGTTTGTTCATGGCGATACCTAGCACAGCTTGGCTATCGCCGCTATCGGCGCAATGTGAATTTTTGTTTCGCGCGATAACAGGTTTAAAAGTTGTCGTCGGGGTTCATGCTTTGGTGAAGGATACGCACAATAACCAGATCATCCGCTGCTTCATGCTTATAGAAGATCGTATGGGATTGAGAAAAACTACGGAAATGACCTGGGCGCATGTCATCGACGGTCATGCCGATTTTAATCCCTGCCGCTAAATCTTCACAGGCCGTCAGGAGTTGGTCAACATAGCGCTCTGCTTGATCAACCGACCACTGACGCGCGGTGTAAAGCCAGATATCACTTAGATCGTCTTTGGCAGCCGACGAAATGACAAGACGCTTCAACCTTTAAAAGTCCTGCGCATTTCGCTTAAGAATGCGGACTTGTCGAAGTCCCGAATACGTCCAGAGGTGTCGCCCTTCTCTAGGGCCGCCTTTAAGGCTCGGACCTTGCTTTCACGTTCCTCAAGGAGCCGGAGGCCAGCATTGACCACATCGCTCGGTGACGCAAAATGACCGGCATCAATTTGTGCATCGATGAACTCCGCCGCCTGATCGTCAATGGCCAATGATGTATGTCGTGTCATAAAGCCAAGGTACGTTCAAATAGCAAAAAACTCAAGACATCGGCCGGAGGTCGAGCGCCTGGAACAGGTGGGCGTCGCTGCCGCGTTCCGGGTTGGGTGTGGTCAGCAGCTGATTGCCGACAAAGATCGAATTGGCGCCCGACATAAAGCACAGGGCCTGAAGCTCATCGCTCATCTCATTGCGGCCGGCGCTGAGGCGCACCATGGCCTTGGGGCAGACGATACGCGCCACGGCGACCGTGCGGACGAATTCGATGCCCGAAATGCCGCCGTCGCGCGCGGCCTTTTCGCCCAACGGCGTGCCGGTCACCGCGACCAGGTTGTTGATCGGCAGGCTGTCGGGATGGTTCGGCAAGGTGGCCAGCTGATGCAGGAACGACACCCGGTCTTCGCGTGCTTCGCCCATGCCGACAATGCCGCCGCAGCAGGTCTTCATGCCGGCATCGGCCACGGCCTGGAGCGTATCGAGGCGCTCGGCATAGGTCCGCGTCGTGACGACCTTGTCGTAATATTCCGGCGAGGTGTCGAGGTTGTGGTTGTAATAGTCGAGGCCGGCGTCTTTCAGTGCCGTCGCCTGATCGGGACGCAGCATGCCCAGCGTCGCACAGGTTTCCAGCCCCAGCGCCTTGACGCCGCTGATCATCTCGCTGAGGGCGGGCAGGTCGCGGTCCTTCAGGTCGCGCCACGCCGCGCCCATGCAGAAGCGTTGCGCACCGCCGTCTTTTGCGGCCTGGGCGGCGGCCAGAACCTGATCGGCCAGCATCAGCTTGGAGGCCTTCAAACCTGTATCGAAATGTGCCGATTGCGAGCAGTAGCCACAGTTTTCGGCGCAGCCGCCGGTCTTGACCGACAAAAGCTGCGACAGCTGGACTTCGCTGGGGTCGAAGGATTGCCGGTGTACGGTGGCGGCGCGGAAGACCAGCTCCATGAACGGCAGGTCGAACAGGGCGGCGATCTCGGCCTGGGTCCAGTCGTGCCGCACCGTAGCAAAGGTCTGGGATGTATCGGCCATGTCATAACTCCGCGTCAGGAGACATGCCTTAGCGGCATCGGCAGGTATGGTCAAATGCACCGGATTGTTCTAATGCGCATGAAATAATCTGGGGATCGAAACTTCGCATGACCGCATCCGACACCAAGCCGCTCAATTCGCCGTTCAAGGTTCTGCTGGCCAGCCTGATCGGCACGACGATCGAATTCTTCGACTTCTACGTCTATGCCACGGCGGCTGTGCTGGTCTTCCCGACGCTGTTCTTCCCGTCGAGCGATGCGACCTCGGCCTTGCTTCAGTCGTTTGCCACCTTCTCGATCGCGTTTTTTGCCCGCCCGATCGGCGCCATGGTCTTCGGCCATTTCGGTGACGTCATCGGGCGCAAGGCGACCCTGGTCGCAGCATTGCTGACCATGGGGATTTCGACCGTTATCATTGGTCTTCTACCGTCCTATGCGCAGATCGGTGTCGCTGCGCCCGCACTTCTGGCGCTTTGCCGCTTTGGGCAAGGGCTGGGCCTGGGTGGGGAATGGGGTGGCGCGGTGCTGCTGGCGACTGAGAACGCGCCTCCGGGCAAGCGGTCGTGGTACGGCATGTTCCCGCAACTGGGCGCTCCGGTAGGCCTGCTCCTGTCGTCGGGCGCCTTCTGGGTCCTGCTGCAGAACATCTCGCAGGAAGATTTCCTGAGCTGGGGCTGGCGCGTGCCCTTCCTGGCCTCGATCGTATTGATCGTGATTGGCCTGTGGGTCCGTTTCTCGATCACCGAGACGCCGGAATTCCAGGCGGCCAAGGACAAGGAAGAGCGCGTCAAGGTGCCGCTGGCGCGCATCTTTGCCCACCACAAGCGCAGCCTGCTGCTCGGCAGCTTTGTCGGCCTGGTCACCTTCGTGCTCTTCTATATCGGCAGCGCCTGGCTTCTGTCGTTCAACGTCAAGACCCGCCACATCCCCTTCCTGGAAGCGCTGGAAATCCAGATCCTGGGCTCGGTCGCATTCGGCCTGTTCATCCCGATCTCGGCCAAGCTGGCGGAAAAGTTCGGCCGTCGTCAGGTGCTGATCGCCACGACGGTGCTGATCGGCCTGTTTTCGTTCAGCCTGCCGGTCCTGCTCGGCGGGGCGGACAGTGCCATCTTCGTCTTTTCGGCCTTGGCCATGGCCTTGATGGGCCTGACCTATGGCCTGATCGGCACGGCGTTGGCGGCACCGTTTCCGACCGAGGTGCGCTATACCGGTTCCAGCCTGACCTTCAACTTCGCCGGTATCTTTGGCGCCTCGCTTGCGCCCTATGCGGCGACCTGGCTCTACAGCAATTATGGCGCGTCGCACGTCGGCTACTACCTGCTGGCGGCCGCCGCGATCACCCTCTTGTGCATCCTTTTGTCGGGCAAGGACGAGGTTTAGCCGACCCCTGCGAGAAAAGGCTGTCCCGCCAGTGCCTGAAAGAAGACCAGGACGGTCAGGGCGACGCCGGCGATCGTTCCCGTTACCAGCGCGAACCAGCGCCAGAAGGCCGGCAAGGGCGAGACCAGCGCCGCCAGCAAGGGCAGGACCTGCATGAAGTGCAGGCCAAAGAAGTGGGCAACGCGCAGGTCGCCACCTTCGCGGTTCCAGCCAAGCACCGGGAAGTGCCCGCCCTCGGCGCCGACGACATGGCCTGTCGGGTAGGACGCCATCATGCCGGCGAATGTGCCGCCGAGCAAAAAGGACAGGGCAAGCCCCAGCACCACAGCCGCCACATAGTCCGGCCGCAAACCGGGCGCTGGCCTGCGCGCGACCTCCCAGGCTATGAGGGGCAGGGCGGCAATCGCGACGATAATGGCCATACCCATGAGGGTGTACATCAGCGATGACATTGGTGTTGCCGTGTTGAAGTGCGAATGCGTGCCGTGCGCCGCCTGCCAGGTGATCCAGAACAGCTCGAACGACAGCATCAGCACCGTGCTCCAGACGGCGAACTGCATAAGCGGCTGTTTGCGGCGGTCTTCACGGACATAGCCGAAGACCCAGGCGAGCGTCAGGCTGTAGACCGCGATCGACAGGAAGAACTTGGCCGGCTTTACCCAGATATTGACGCCGTCGAGCATACGGGTGTCGATCATTTGCAGGCCGAGCATCACGCCGAAGCCGAGCAGCATAAGAGCGCCATAACCTGCCAGAAGCGGTTGGCGTTGGAACAGGATCGCCAACATGCCAGCCTTTACCTGCCCTTGCGCCCCCCGAATGAACATGTAGGCGGCAAAGCCCACCGGACCGAACATGAAGGTCAGGAACAGGCACGGCAGGAGCAGGACGCCGGGTATGCCCCGCTGCCTGCCGTCATCGACAATCCACGCGCCGACGAACAGGTCAAAGGCCAGATAGTGCAGCCATCCGGCCGTCAGCACTTCGTCGTTCAGGAACAGGGCGCGGACCTGAGCAATTGACGAATACCCGCCGCCTTGCTGAAAGGCTTCTGCGCCGGCTGCCATGAGAACACTGTAGGCCATGGCGAACAGGACTGGGATGCCGAGGCGAACGGCAGGGACAACGCGTTGCCGCAATTGCGCGCTGAAGGACGAGGCACTCAGCGCCAGCCAACCCACCATCGCAATCATGTTGCCATAGCCAAATGCCATTTCCGTCATATCGTCTCCCCCTTGCCCTTCATTTGAACAGTGTATAGATTGCGATATGAGCGACAAACTAAACAGTGTCAAGTTGAATCTTGACGGCGTTAACATTGACGCGCCCAAGACTTATCACCATGGCGATCTGAAAGAGGCGTTGATCGCCGCTGGTGAGAGCATCTTGGCCGAGCGCGGTGTCGAAGGCTTTTCGCTGCGTGAGGCCGCGCGCCGTGCCGGGGTTTCGCCGGCCGCGCCCGCACACCATTTCGGTGACGCCCGGGGCCTCCTGACGGCCATTGCGACGCGCGGGTTTGAAGGTCTGATTGCGGCCTTGCGGGCGGCGAACCAGATGGACGGCGACCGCCGGGCGCGCATGCTGGCTCAGGGGCGGGCCTATGTGCGTTACGCCCTTGAGCAACCTGCGCGCTTCGACCTGATGTGGCGCTATGAAGCGCTGAACCTCGATGATCCGGCTCATCGCGCCTCCGGTTTTGAGGCCTTCTCGTTATTGCACGAGGTCGTAACGGGCGCGTCGGCAGAGGACTGTGACCCGGCAAACGGTCCGGGATTACCCATCAATCCGCGCGTGGCGGCCGTTTGGTCTCTGGTCCATGGCTTTGCGCAACTGGCGCGGCAAGGCAGTTTCAACGCGGAGGCGCCGGGACTGCTCGAAGGCGTTCTGGAGAGTGTGGTCATATAAAGATATCTTTATATCTTTATTGCATCGGTAACGACCAGCGGGTATAACCGCGCAAATTAATTTGCGCGGAACCCATCCCATGTCAGACTTCATTGTAAAAGACCTCAGCCTTGCCCCTTGGGGCCGCAAGGAGCTGGACATTGCCGAGGGCGAAATGCCGGGCCTGATGGCGACCCGCGCCGAGTTCGGCAAGCAGCAGGTTTTGAAGGGCGCGCGCATTGCCGGCTCGCTGCACATGACCATCCAGACGGGTGTGCTGATCGAAACCCTGCAGGCGCTCGGCGCCGAAGTCCGCTGGGCGTCGTGCAACATCTTCTCGACCCAGGACCACGCTGCTGCCGCCATCGCCGAACGCGGCACGCCGGTCTTCGCCATCAAGGGCGAAACCCTGGAAGAATACTGGGACTATGCCCACAAGATCTTCGAATGGCACGACGGTGGCTATCCGAACCTGATCCTCGATGACGGCGGCGACGCGACCCTGCTGTGTGTCCTCGGCCCCAAGGCTGAAAAGGACGCCTCGCTGTTAGAGAACCCAACCAACGAGGAAGAAGAAGCGCTCTACAAGGTCATGAAGCGCTACATCAAGGAAAAGCCCGGCTTCTATTCGGCGATCCGCGATGCCATCAAGGGCGTGTCGGAAGAAACGACGACGGGCGTGCACCGCTTGTACGCCATGGCGCAGAAGGGCGACCTGCCCTTCCCGGCGATCAACGTCAATGACAGCGTGACCAAGTCGAAGTTCGACAACCTGTATGGTTGCCGCGAATCGCTGGTCGACGCCATTCGCCGCGCCACCGACGTCATGCTGGCCGGCAAGGTCGCGGTTGTGCTGGGTTACGGCGACGTCGGCAAGGGTTCGGCGGCTTCGCTGCGCAATGGCGGCGCCCGCGTTATCGTCACCGAAATCGACCCGATCTGTGCCCTTCAGGCCGCGATGGAAGGCTATGAAGTCCGCACGGTCGAGGAAGTCGCTGCCTATGCCGACATCTTCGTCACCGCAACAGGCAACAAGGACGTGCTGCGCCTGGAACACATGCGCGAGATGAAGCACAACGCCATCGTCTGCAACATCGGTCACTTCGACTCGGAAATCCAGATCGCTGCTCTGCGTAACCTCAAGTGGGACGAGATCAAGCCGCAGGTCCACCACGTCGAGTTCGCCGATGGCAAGAAGATCATCATCCTGTCGGAAGGGCGCCTGGTCAATCTCGGCAACGCCACGGGCCACCCCAGCTTCGTCATGTCGGCCAGCTTCACCAACCAGACCCTGGCGCAGATCGAACTGTGGACCAATGGCAAGTCGTACGAGAACCAGGTCTACACCCTGCCCAAGCGTCTCGACGAAAAGGTCGCCTTGCTGCACCTCGACAAGCTGGGCGCCAAGCTGACCACGCTCAATGCCGAGCAGGCCGATTATATCGGCGTGCCGGTGGCAGGTCCGTTCAAGCCGGAACACTATCGCTACTAAGGCTCCCCCGCCTCAAAGCAAAAGCGGCGCATCCCAGGATGCGCCGCTTTTTTTATTTGAAGTCCGCCGGGATGTCCCCGCCGCGTTCGTCCAGTTGGTGCATGGTCGCCCGAAGCAGGGTGGCATCACTGGCATTTCCTGCCATGCCGAGTTCGGCGGCCAGCGCTTCCCGGGTTTCCGATGACGGATCGATCCCGCACAGCGTCAGCAGGTCGTCAACTGACTGCCGCCAGTTGAGGTCACGGCCTTCCATGGCGTTGGCGTAGTCAAGGATGGCCTCGACATCGACCCGGTCCATAAGCGGCACCAGCGGTGGCGCGCCCAATGGCGCCGACATGCTGCCGGCGGGCTCAAGGGCTGTGGGCGCGATAACAGGCGGCGGCGTTTCCTGACCCAGTGTCGGGGCCTCATCGCGATGGCTGAAGATGAAATCCTCGATGGCTTCGAAGACGGTCGCGTAAAAGGTGGCCATATTTCGCTCCCTAAGCTCAATCCTTGAGATTGGCGGGCACCTGACCACCAGACTTTTCTAGTTCGCGCATTACCGCCTTGTGCAGCCAGATGTTCATCGTGGCGGAATCATTCATGTCGCCGTTGTAGCCAAGTTCCTGCGCTAGCTCCTTGCGGTTCTGCAGGCTGGAATCGATGCCGCAAAGCTTCATCAGGTCGACGATCGACTGGCGCCAGTTGAGCGTCTGGCCGGCTTCGCGCGCTTCCTGGTCGAGGATGGCCTCGATATCGACGCGTTCCTGCACTTCGGCGACAGTGGGTTGGGCGGCCGGCGCAGGTTGGGTCTGCGCAGTCGGAGCGGCAGGACTCGGCGTCGCCTGGGCTTGTCCGGACTTGCCGACGGTGATGAACTTCTTGCCGAAAAGAAAGTCCTTGATTGAACTGAAGACACCCATTGTGAAGCTCCCAATTTTTGAGCCCACCCCGTTGGATGATTAGTCGCGCAATTCACCATAAAATTACGATAGCGACTTGCCGTGCAGGCGTTTGTGAAATGCGGGCACGGTCTCGCTGGCCATACGATCGGCCATCTCGCGCACGCGGCTTTCGGCGGTGCTGATCATGTCCGGGATAAGTCCGGCTTCGGGCAGGTTCTTCCAGTATTTCTTCGGCATATGTGTTTGCATCGACTTCACCTTCAGCCGTGCCGGATTGAAGATATTGGCGAAGTAGGTCCGCCACAGCTCGTCCGTTTCATCGCTCAGGTCGGGACGTGCGGCAGGTTCATCATCGGTATGGAGGTGTTCGCCGTCCCACGACGCCGTGCCTTTCGGCGTCGCGATCGCCCAGTCCATATCGCCGAAACGTCGCTGGAAAAAGGGTGCGGTGGTTTCGATGATAAAGTGGTCGGGTTCGAACCAGGCGACGAAGGCGCGCCGGGTGGTGTCAGAGGGCACCTCCTTGAAGCGCACAAAGGCAGTCATCTTGTGTTTGTCGCGATGGACGGATTTGACCATCATGCGGGCGCGCGACACGTCGGGATCAGAAGGGATTTCCAGCAGGGCTTTTTCCGTTTGCAGCCGCCAGAGCAGACGATAGGCGAGGGGGAAGCGGGCAGGGTCACTGTGGCAGATAAGCTGTTCGGCCAGGTCGATAAAGGCGGGGGGTACGGTAACTACCGTGGCCCCGCCCACCGCTACGCGGTCCCCCCTCCCCATGTTGCCTGCCGGCGAGGCTGGGGAGGGCGAAGAAAACAAATCATCAGCTGTTTCCACCCTGGTCCATTCGATGTCGTGCGGCAGCGTGCCCTGGTGCAGCAAGTCGCGAGCAGCCGCGCGCCATTCACCAAAATCACCTCGGCCGCGCAGGATGATTTTCATAGCAGTTCCAGTTGCCGCGGCTTGGGCATCATCATCTCGCGCAGGTCGCTGCGGTCGATCAGCTTGACCGGTGTCCAGCCGGAGGCAGTGACAAAGGGCTGGACCTTCTTCACCGACACTTTCAGCCGTTTCAGATCGTCCAGACCCATCCGCTTGTGCGCCCGGCCGCAGAGGATGGCATCGACTGTCTTGACGCCAAAGCCCGGCACGCGCAGTAGCATTTCGCGCTCGGCCTTATTGATATCGACAGGAAACCGGTCGCGATTGGCGAGCGCCCAGGACAGTTTTGGATCAATGGTCAGGTCGAGCATGCCGTCGGGCTGCGACGCTGTGATTTCCCCGATGCCAAAGCCATAGAAGCGATAGAGCCAGTCCGCCTGATAGAGGCGGTGTTCGCGCATCAGGGGCGGCTTGATCAGCGGCAGTGCCTTCGATGCATCCGGGATCGGGCTGAAAGCGGAATAGTAGACGCGGCGCAGAGCGTAGCTGCCGTAAAGATTGGCGCTGGTGCCCAAGATGGTAGCGTCGCTGGCCTGATCGGCGCCGATGATCATCTGGGTGCTTTGGCCGGCCGGCGCGAAGGTCTTACGACGTTTGGTGTAGGTCAGTTCGGATGCCGCATCGATCTTGCCTTTGAGCTCGCCCATCGAGCGGCGGATATTCGCCGGGTGTTTCTGGGGGGCAAAGGCTTCGACCCCGGCATCGGTCGGCAGTTCGATATTGATCGAGAGGCGATCGGCGTAGAGACCGGCCTCTTCGATCAGGGCCGCGGACGCTTCCGGGATAGTCTTGAGGTGGATATAGCCGCGAAAGCCATGCGTCACACGCAGGTCGCGGGCGATCCGGACCATCTGCTCCATGGTGTAGTCGGAATTGCGGATAATGCCCGACGACAGGAACAGGCCTTCGATATAGTTGCGGCGATAGAATTCGAGCGTCAGCCAGACGACTTCGGCTGGTGTGAAACGGGCGCGTTCGATATTGCTCGATGACCGGTTGATGCAGTATGCGCAGTCATAGATGCAGAAATTGGTCATCAGGATCTTGAGCAGCGATATGCACCGTCCGTCCGGCGCATAGGCGTGGCAGATGCCGGACCCTTCGGTCGAACCAATGCCGCCCGCGCTGGAATCGCGCTTCGTGGTTCCGGAAGACGCGCAACTGGCGTCGTACTTGGCAGCGTCGGAAAGAATGGCCAGCCGCTCTTTAATACTCTTTTTCATAACAAGTTCATGTTATGTTCTTTTGATGGGGCGGTCAATATAAATCCCCCTCTCCCCTTTTAAGGGGAGAGGGTAGGGGTGAGGGGTAAATGGCCGTAGATAGGTGTGTGGAATCGACCGTGACCCCTCATCCGGTCGAGCAAGCTCGCCCACCTTCTCCCCTCAGGTGGGGAGAAGGGAATTGTTACTTCGGCTTTTTAAAGCGCAACGTCATGCGATCCGACTCGCCAATGGCATCGAACTTGGCGCGTTCGGCGTCGGTCAGGACCTTGGCACCTTCACTGCTCTTGCGGATCGGCGGCAGGGTCCAGACACCAAACGGATGGTCGCGCGTATCCTTGGGGTTCGCGTTGATTTCCGACTTGCCGTCGAGCACGAAGCCGGCCTTTTTCGCCGCTTCGATGACGTAGGACTCGGGAACATAACCGGTGCCCGCCTTGGGATCGGAGCCTTCCGGCGCGCGGTGCTGTTCGACCGCCAGGATACCGCCGGGCTTGAGCGCCTTGTAGAAGGCGCCCATGAAGTTATCGGTCGTTTCGCCCTGGCGTGACCAGTTGTGATAAGCGCGGGCCACCAGGACCATGTCAGCCGAGTTGGCGGGCAGCGAGGTGAAGTCATCGCCGGCCAGCTTATAGGCCTTGACCTCGCCAAAGATCGACTTGTCAGAGACTTCTTTCCAGAAATTGGCGTCGGAGGTGTTACCCATGGCGGCGGCATAGGTGCCACCTGTTGTCTTGGCGTAGGGCGCCAGGATTTCCGTCCACCAGCCGCGGGCGCCCGGGCTGATTTCGAGGATGGTCATGCCGGGCTTCAGGCCCCAGAAGGTCAGGGCTTCGACCGGGTGGCGCTGGCTGTCGCGCGCCTTGTTCTCAGGGGCGCGCCAGGAACCGGCGACGGCGTCCTGCAACGCCTTGTCTTTTGCGATGGCGGGTGCGCAGGCCATCAGGCTCATGCCGATCACTGCCGATAAAACGGTACGCCGAACCAAGGTCATTGCGGTCTCTCCCATGTTGGATGGCCACCAGTCAGCCGGTTTGCAAATCAAAGTCAATCGCGGTTACATTAACGTTATGACAGATACGGACATGGTCGTGGTTTCCGTCGCCTGCGGGTCGGAAATCGAAGCAAATAATCTGGCGGCGTTGCTGATCGGCCAGCGATTGGCGGCGTGCGTGCAGAGTCATGCCATGGTCAGCACCTATAGCTGGCAGGGCAAGGTCGAGACGGCACCAGAAATCATGCTGACGATAAAGACGCTGGCGTCAAAGCTGACAGCGCTGGAAGCCCTGGTGAGACAGCATCACAGCTATGACGTACCGGAAATCATCGCGGTTCCGTTTGTCTGGGCGTCGGAAGACTATGCCCGGTGGTTGCGCGAATGTCTGGAGTAGCCCGCGAGGCCGTCCCGGCCGAGGAACGATGAGGCGCCGAAGCGGCCCCGCAAGGCATGTGGCACCATTGGTAGCGATGACATGGCGTGATTTGCGATAGGATTACAACGGTCGAAGATGCTGGCGCGAAACGGCGATTGAAGAGACTCTTCGCGCGCGATAGAGATGATGTCACATCGTTAAAAAGGTTGGATCATGATTGAGATCGGCGGCGTTTGTCCGGAAACATTTTCCCGCGTTAAAGACGCGTTCGCCGAGAACTTCAGCAATGGCCCGAGCGGGCTGACCGAACGCGGCGCGCGCTTTTCGGCTGTGGTCGGCGGCGAAACCGTCCTCGATATCTGGGCCGGATCGGCCGACCGCGAAGGTTTGAAGCCGTTTGATGACAAGACGTTGACGCCGATCTTTTCGACGGGCAAGGCGGTCATGGCGACCTTGGTTGCGCGGTTGGTCGAACGCGGCAAGGTCGATTACGAAACACCTGTCGCCCACTACTGGCCGGAGTTCGGTCAGGCGGGCAAGTCGCGTATTACTGTCGGCCAGCTGATCTCGCACCAGGGCGGCCTGCCGGGCTTTGTGCCGGCGAAAGATCCGTCGATCTGGTTCGACGTCCAGGCGACGCTTGATGCCCTGTGCGCGCAGGAGCCGCTGTGGTCGCCGGGCCAGGGCTCTGGCTATCATCCGGTTACCGGCGGCTACCTGATCAATGAACTGCACCGCCGCGTTGATGGGCGGACGCTCGGCACCGCATTGCGCGACGATTTCGCTGTGAAGTATGGTCTCGACCTGATGATCGGCACGCCTGACAGCGAGGCGCAGCGCATCGCCGCCCTGCAAAAGCCATCGTCCCCGCCCGATCTCGGCGCGATCGACAAGATCAAGCAGGCGGCTTTCCTCGACAAGGGCTCGGCACCTGGCGGTCGTGGCTCGGAAGACTGGCGTCGCATGGAAATTCCGTCGGCCAATGCTCACGGCACGGCCCTGGCCCTGGCCCGGTTCCTAGGGATCGTCGCCAGCGGTGGTTCGATGGGTAGCGATCGCATCCTGTCGGTCAATACGCTCGGCAGTGCGACACGCGAACGCATCTATGGCCAGGACCGCGTCTTGCCCTTCCGGCTGAGCTGGGGTGCGGGCTTCTTGCGCAATCGCGGTATTCACATCTATGGCCCGAATGAGCGGGCCTTAGGCCACTCGGGCTGGGGCGGCTCGTGCGTCATGGCCGATCCCGATCGCAAGCTTTCGGCGGCCTATGTCATGAACCGCCAGTCGTCCTACCTGATCGGCGACCCGCGCGCCGTGAAGCTGATCGACGCGCTGTATCAGTGTTTGTAAGGCAAGAGGCCCCGCCCACCATTTGCTGAGCAAATGGTGGGCGGGGCCTCTTGCTCCCCTACCCCTCAACAACCTTCACCGCTATCAGCCGCCGCCATGCGCCAAAAGCAAAGACCGCCGCGCCACCCCAGATAAACAGGAACGACACGCCCCTCAGCCAGGTGAAGGGCTCGCCTTGCGCCAGGCCGATGGAAAACGAAATGGTCGGCGCGATGAACTGGATAAAGCCCATGGTCGATAGCGGCAGTCGGCGCGCCACGAAGCTGAAGAGCGTCAGCGGCAGCACGGTGATCGGTCCCGTCAGGACAAACCAGATCGCGTTTGTCGGCGCGGTGAACAGGTGACCACCGCCTGAACTTTCCAGCCAGATCAGGTAGATCAGGCCAGGAATGAACAGGAAGACGCACTCAACCGCCAGGCCCGACAGGGCATTGACCGGCAACTGCTTGCGGATGATGCCATAGGTAGCGAAACTGACAGCCAGGCTGAGCGCCACGTAGGGGATGTGACCCAGCGCCAGGGTCTGAACCAGCACGCCGATGACGGCGCCACCAATGGCGGTCTTACCCCAGTTATCCAGCCGTTCCTTAAAGAACACGGCGCCGACGGCCATGTTGAGCAACGGGTTGAGGTAGTAGCCGAGTGAAGACTCGATCGTGTGGCCATTGGTGACAGCCCAGACGAAGATGCCCCAGTTCAGTCCGACCATCAGGCCCGAGATCAGCAGCCAAAACAGCAGCTTGGGCTGGCGCAGGATCGCCAACAGTTCCGGGAGCTGTTTGGTGCCGACGACCAGTCCAACCGCCCACAGCAGCGCCCACACCGAACGGTGCGCGATGATTTCGAACGATCCGGCGCCGAAGCCATGGATCGGGATGTAGAAGAGCGGCGCGAACCCCCAGATGGCGTAACACAGGACAGCCAGGGTGATGGGCGATGACAGCGGCGACGTTGCGCCGGTGGTCTGAATGGACATTGAATTGCTCAAAAGAAAAAGGCTGGCGGACCACGGTCCGCCAGCCTTTAAGGGTCTGATCTGGTGGCCGTTTTAGGCGGCGACCGTAGCGATAACACCACGTTCGTCGAGAAGCTGTGCGATCTGCACGGCATTGAGCGCCGCGCCCTTTCGCAGGTTGTCCGAGACGCACCAAAGCGAAATGCCATAAGGCACCGTTGTGTCGTTGCGGAGGCGCGATACGTAGGTGTCGAATTCGCCGACGCATTCGATCGGGCTGATATAGCCACCGTCTTCGCGCTTATCGACAACGGCGACCCCAGGAGCCTCTCGCAGGATTTCGCGGGCCAGATGCTCGTCCATCGGGCTTTCGAACTGGATATTGATCGATTCCGAGTGACCGACGAATACCGGCACGCGCACACAGGTCGGCACGACGTCGATCGTCGGGTCGAGGATCTTGTGCGTCTCGACGATCATCTTCCACTCTTCCTTGGTGTAGCCGTCTTCCATGAAGACGTCGATGTGCGGAATGACGTTGAAAGCGATCTGCTTGGTGAACTTCTTGGGTGTCTTGTCGCCCATGCCGTAGATGGCCTTGGTCTGGTCCCACAGCTCATCCATGCCCGCCTTGCCGGCGCCGGCAACCGACTGATAGGTCGAGACAACAACGCGCTTGATCTGCGCGGCGTCGTGCAGTGGCTTCAGGACCGTGACCATCTGGATGGTCGAACAGTTCGGATTGGCGATGATGTTCTTCTTCTTGCATTCCCAGATGGCGTCCGGGTTGACTTCCGGCACGATCAGCGGAACGTCCGAGTGCATGCGCCAGGCCGACGAGTTGTCGATGACGATGGGGCCAAGCGCGCCGATCTTTTCCGACCACGCCTTGGAGACATCGCCGCCCGCGCTCATCAGCACGATGTCGACCTTGGAGAAATCGAACTTTTCGATGTCCTGGCATTTCAGGGTTTTTGTGCCGAAGGAAATCTCGACGCCCTGGGATTTACGCGAAGCGACCGCGTAGATCTCCGAGACCGGAAAGTTCACTTCTTCGAGGATCGTCATAATCTCACGACCCACGGCGCCGGTGGCGCCAACAACGGCGACCCGATAACCCATAGCGTTGCTCCAGGAACTGATAATAACGGCAGTATCGCCGCGTCCGCGGCAAATGGCGTTTTTTGCCCGAATTTACAAGTCAAAATGACTAAACGGGTAGATTAGGCGGGATTTTTACGCGGAATGGCGTTTATCGCGCTGCGCGCAACACACCCTGAAGTCCCTGGCCGTTGGCAGTCTTCATCACCTGGTCGAGCGCGCCGAACAGCGCATCCGACGTAAAGGGCTTCATCAGGTGGCCGTCACCACCGGCGTCAAAGGCGTCGTCAACCGCGATATCGGTTTCGCCGCCAAGGAAGAGGATGGGGGTGTAGCAAAGGTTGAAGCCGCCTTCCATCTGGCGGATTTCGCGCGCGGTCTGAAGCCCTGACATCTCGGGCATTTCAACGTCCATCAGCACGGCGTCGTATTCAGCGATCTGATAAGCTTCCAGCGCTTCCGGGCCGGAGGCGGCGAAATCGACGTCTATGCCGGTTGTCGCAAGCATCAGGTCGATCATGCGGCGCTGAATGGCATTATCTTCTACGCACAGAAGCTTCACAGGTGTCCTCACTGTATTGACGGGCAGGAACGCGTCCGTAACCGCGTTATATTATCTTCGGCTTAGCAGGGGGTTAATATCCCCTTACCCGCCCTATATCTTCATGTCCGCAGTCAGAAATCGCAGTCATTGTAGCGATTTATCCGTTATGAGTGCATAAGGCGGGGATGCGATACGACGTTATTATTATCGGCGTGGGGCCGGCGGGCCTGAGCTGCGCCATCTGGCTGAAGCAACTGGGTGTCGAGGCCTTGCTACTAGAGGCTTCCGGCATTGCAGGTGGACTCCAGACGCGCTCGCCCTATCAGAACCTGTGGATTCCCGGTGTGCAGGGCAAGACCGGCCAGCAGGTCGCGGCATCTCTCGTGCGACACGCGACCGATGTGGGCGCTGAGCTGCGGCTCAACGCGCCGGTTCTGTCGGTAGCCGAAGGCTTTGTGGTGACGACCGCGCAGGAGGTTTTGTCAGCGCGCTTTGTCGTGGTTGCGACCGGCTCGATGCCGCGAACGGGCGGGTTTGTTTCGGCGGCCAATGTCGCCATTGGCCCTGGCGAGCCCATGGAAGCTCTGGACGTTGCAGGCAAGTCTGTCGCTATCCTCGGCGGTGGCGACAATGCCTTCGATCAGGCCAAGTTTGTCCGGGGCCGTGGTGGGCAGGTCACAGTCTTTTCGCGAGGCGAACCGCGTGCGCAAAAGCTGCTGCAGACCGGTATTCCCGATGTGCCGGTCGTGATCGGGCCTTATGACGCCCGGCAAGAGGACATGACGGTCAATGGCCAGCGCTTCGATGCTTTTGGGGTGCAATACGGCTTCGAAGCGGTGGTACCGGCTGGCCTCGATATCCGGGGCGAGGATGGTTATGTCACGGTTGATCGCTTCGGTGAAACGCGCGTGCCGGGCGTCTTTGCCTGTGGCGAGGTGACGGACTTCTGGCACCCGTGTGTGGCGACCTCCGCCGCTCATGGCGTGCAGGTTGCCAAGCAGGTCAGCAAACGACTGCTCGGTTAACTTATGGCCGAAATCCCACACGCGGCTTCACAATTACGCACCCGCAGCATTTTTTAACGCGATCTTTCGATAAATCCGCTAGAAGGCTTGCCATGTAATCCTTAGGTGGGGCGATGGCCGCAAACGGCCGCGCGTAGCGTCAGAGACACATGGGTATCCGCACCGAGTACAAACGCCTGATCAAGTCGGGCGAGATCACGGCTGACCCTGCCCAGAAGGCGGGGATCGAGGCGTTGGTGCGGCTTGAGCGCCAGATCTGTCAGACCCATACTTGGTGGCGTATCCTGTTCGGCATGCGCCCGCGCATTTACGGCCTCTACCTGTGGGGCCCGCCCGGCCGCGGCAAGTCCATGATGATGGACCTGTTCTGCCGCTTTGCCCGCGAACCGAAAAAGCGCCGCGTTCACTTCCACGCCTTCATGTCCGAAGTCCATCACCTGATCCGCAAGTGGCGCGAAAGCGACGTTGCGACGCGTAAAGCTGTGTTCGGCATGCACAAGGGTGACGATCCGGTCGCCCCGGTCGCCAAGGTCATCGCCGAGCGTTCGCGCCTGCTGTGCTTCGATGAGCTTCAGGTCACCGATATCGCCGATGCCATGATCATCGGCCGGCTGTTCCAGGCGCTATTCGAACGCCGCGTCGTGCTGGTCGCGACATCGAACCGTGCACCGGACGATCTCTATAAGAACGGCCTGAACCGCGACCTGTTCGTGCCGTTCATCGACATGATCAAGACGCGCTGTACGATGGTCGAAGTCGCTGGCCCGCGCGATTTCCGCATGGATCGCCTGCGCGGACACCAGACCTATTTCTTCCCGTCGACCAGCCCGGAACAGGTCGCCGGATTCAACGGCCTGTGGACCGACATGACAAGGCTCAACACCGAAATGGAAGCGGTGCTGACGGTCAATGAGCGCAAGCTGACCTTCAAACGCGCCGCCGGGCCGCTGCTGCGCGCGACCTTCTCGGAACTGTGTGGCGTCTACAACGGTCCGGCCGACTATCTCGAAATCGCCGAACGCTTTACGACGGTGTTTATCGAGAATGTGCCGGTCCTGGGGCCGCACAACCGCAACGAAGCCCGCCGTTTCGTCACCTTGATCGACGCACTGTACGAAGCCTCGGCCAAGACGGTCATCCTGGCGGAAGCCGAACCGGCTAAGCTTTATCCGGCGGGCGATGGCGCATTTGAGTTTGAACGCACCGTGTCGCGACTCGAAGAAATGCGCTCCGAGGACTACCTCAACCGGCGCTAAGTTCGAGGATCACCTGCGCTTGTTCCAGATGCAGGCGTTCGACCATCTCGCCATTGACCGACAGCACACCATCGTCCGAGCCTTCAAAGGCCGCAACCACGGCCTGAGCCCATGCAATCTCGGTCTCCGAAGGCGAAAATGCCCGGTTGGCCCCCGCGATCTGGCTGGGGTGGATCAATGTCTTACCGTCAAAGCCTAAACTGCGGCCCTGATCGCATTCGGCGGCAAAACCAACTTCATCCGTATGCTGATTATATACCCCATCCAGCACGATCAGGTCGTTCGCCCGGGCGTGCAGAACGATTTGCGACAGTGCGGTGACAATGTCCTGCCGCGCCGCCATGGGCCGGGTCCGCAGGCCCTTGCGCAGGTCGTTAGGACCGGCGATGAGGCCTTTCAGCCCGATGGCAGAAGCAACTTCAGCCAGATTGACGACGCCGCGTGGCGTTTCGATCATCGCCCACAGGCTCGTATCGCGTGGCAGGGCGTCGCGCACGGCATGAATAGCTTCCGGCGCTTCGACCTTGGGCACGACGATGCCGGTGATCGTTCGGGCGCGTATGCAGTGGCTCAGGGCATCGATGGTCGCCGCCAGATGGCGGGGATCGATCCGCACCAGAATCTGTCCGGCCTGAAATCCGCCGGCCTCCAGCGTCGCCACCAGTCCGGCCAGGGCACTGGCCCAGCCATCGGGCCCGACGGCGTCTTCTAGGTCGAAGATCAGCGCGTCGCTGTTGAGGGCGGCCGCCTTGGCCAGAGCCTTCGCATTGCCGCAGGGCACGAACAGAGTGGAGCGGTACCGCGCGGTGCGCATGACTAACCCTTTGGACTTATTGCTTATAAGGATCGCCGCTCTCACAATACCTCTTGTAAGAACAACGGGTCGCCATCATATTGACGTTTAGACGGACTATCAGGCTTTATCGTCTGAGATGTGTCCGGACAAGATTTAACGGGGAATAACCTCAATGGCTGACTACGATAGTCAAATCGCACAGGGCCGCGGCTCTGTAAAAACCGATACCAAGGATACCTCGGTTGACTTGGGTATGCGCAACTTCCTGCTCGGCATCTACCAGAAGATGGCGCTGGGCCTGGTTGTTACCGGCCTGATGGCGTGGGCAGTAGCCAATTCGCCGGCCCTGCTGCAACTGCTCTATAACATCACGCCGGACGGCCGCGTTCGCGGCTACACCATGCTCGGCTGGATTTTCGCGTTCGCGCCGATGGGTCTGAGCTTCGCTTCGGGCATGTTCATGAACCGCCTGAACGCAGCGGTCGCCGGCAGCTTCTACTGGGTGTTCGTCGCCGTCATGGGCGTGTCGCTGTCGTCGATCTTCCTGCTCTATACGGGTATGTCGATCGCCAATATCTTCTTCATCACCGCCGCCACCTTCGGCGTGGTAAGCTTGGTCGGCTATACGACCAAGCGCGATCTGTCGGGCATGAAGGGCTTCCTGATGGCCGCCGTTCTCGGCATCATCATCGCCGGCCTGGCCAATGCCTTCATCTTCAAGAGCGGCATGATGCAGATGGCGATCTCGGCTATCGGCGTCCTGGTCTTCTCGGCCCTGATCGCCTGGCAGACCCAGTCGCTGAAGCAGATGTACTACGAAGTCGGCGAAGTCGGCCAGCAGAAGCGTGCAGCCCTGACCTATATCGGCGCCCTGTCACTGTATGTGAACTTCATCAACCTGTTCATCAGCCTGCTGCAACTCTTCGGTGGCCGCCGCTAAGTGGACCGATTAAGTTAGAATGTAAGAAACCCCGGAAGGCGACTTCCGGGGTTTTTCTTGCCTTTCTTCTGTCGCCAGGGCGGGGAGAAGGCATTAAAAAGGGAGCCCGTGAAGGCTCCCTTTTGCATTTAGTGTTCCTGAAAGCTTAAACGCCCATGCCTTGCTTGGTCGCTTCAGCGCGCTTCTTGAGCAGTTCGTCGAAAGCGCCCCAGACGCCCTGTTCGCCAGTCCACTGGCCCTTGGTGGCAGCCTTGGAATATTCCGTGGCGCGGGCTTCAAAGAAGTTGGCGTGTTCGACGCCCGACAGCAGGACTTGCAGCCATGGCAGCGGGTTTTCCTTCACGCCACCGAACACTTCCGGCAGGTCGAGCTGACGCAGGCGCCAGTCGGCGATGTAGCGGATATAGGCCTTGATATCGTCAGGCGTCATGCCCTGGACCGGACCCATTTCGAAGGCCAGGTCGATGAACTTGTCTTCCATGTTCACGACAGTCTTGCAGCAGTCGATGATGTCGTCGGCGACCGACTTGGTGACGGCCTTCGTTTCCTTGTTGAAGGCGTGGTAGAGCTTGATGATGCCTTCGCAGTGGAGGCTTTCGTCACGCACCGACCACGACACGATCTGGCCCATGCCCTTCATCTTGTTGAAGCGCGGGAAGTTCATCAGCATGGCGAACGAGGCGAACAGCTGCAGACCTTCGGTAAAGCCGCCGAACATGGCGAGCGTCCGGCAGACATCGGCTTCGGTATCGACGCCGAACGTGCCCATATAGTCGTGCTTGTCCCGCATGGCCTGGTAGTCCATGAACGCGCCGAATTCCGATTCCGGCATGCCGATCGTTTCGAGTAGCAGGGCATAGGCGGCGATATGGACGGTTTCCATGTTCGCGAAGGCCGACATCATCATCTTGATTTCGGTCGGCTTGAAGACGCGCGAATAGCGTTCCAGATAGTTGTCCTGGACCTCGATGTCCGACTGAGTAAAGAAGCGGAAGATCTGCGTCAGTAGGTTACGCTCACTGTCGGTCAGCTTGGTCGCCCAGTCCTTGCAGTCTTCGCCCAGCGGCACTTCTTCCGGGATCCAGTGGACCTGCTGCTGCTTGCGCCAGAATTCGAAGGCCCACGGATAGCGGAAAGGCTTGTAGGAATGGCTGGGGGTCAGGAGACCGGCCTTGGACTGCGACAAAATCAGAGAGCTCATTTTACCATTCCCGAATCGAGGTTACGCGCCACGTGGCAGGGTCATATTCACCACAGCTAGTGGTTAATGACCAGTAAACATCTACATCTTGTGTATCGTTTTTGGGGATATTTTTCGCCAGCCTTTCCCGCGTGGGAATCAGGGCGTGACGAACCAAAAGGTTAACGGGATCGCAAGGGAGAGTCGAGGGGGGATTAAACGCAATTCGCCCTCCTTTTAGGAGGGCGAAGACGATGGTACAAGCTACGTCGCGTTACGGGTCCAGGGTCGTTACGACCCTGGTTAGCTGCCCGACGCCTTCAGCGAATCCCACGATCGGGTCAAGGGCGTCGTCGACGGCTTGGCCTGCTGGCTTTGCAGCCAGGCGAGGTTGGCGTCGGCCTGGGCGGGCGGCAGGTCCTGGCGCAGCAGCTTTTCGGCCTCGGCCAGATTGCCGGACAGGCCAAGTACCAGGGCCAGATTCTGACGAACCTGCATAGTGGCGTCACGCTGGGCCAC
This sequence comes from Asticcacaulis sp. P4_H10, assembly GCF_056400965.1. Lineage (NCBI taxonomy): Bacteria > Pseudomonadati > Pseudomonadota > Alphaproteobacteria > Caulobacterales > Caulobacteraceae > Asticcacaulis > Asticcacaulis sp. P4_H10. Next base: position 318,453 of record NZ_JBFUKH010000002.1, read on the forward strand.
AGCCGTGCGCAGCAGGGTTTCCGCGCCGGGCAGATCTCCAGCCTCGGCCTTGGACATGGCGATATTGGTCAGGACCGACGGATTGTTGGGCGACAGCTTGAGCGCGGCCGCCCACGCTATTTGCGCGTCTTCCGGGCGCCGTGTCTGGTCGTAGGCGACGCCCAGCAGCGAATAGGCCTGCCAGGTATTGGGCTTCAGCTCAATGATGTGTTTCAGCGGTTCGATGGCATAGAAGGCATTGCCGGCGGCGATATGCGACTTGCCGGCAGCCATCAGGACCTGGACATTGTCGGGCGAGAACAGCAGGATCTTCTGGGCCGTGTCGGCGGCTTCGGCATTGTTGCCGATGGCCCGCTGGGCGTTGGACAGGTAGAGGCCGATCTCGGCATTGGTCGGATCGCGGCTGAACTGCAGCGCGAAGAAGGCCGCCTGGGCCAGCGGGTCGGAGCGCAGTACCTTTTCGATATCGGCCTTGCTCGCCTTGCGGAAGCTGTCGGTCTGGACGGCGGGCGCCATATTGGTCATTAGGCCGGCCGGCTTATCTTTCTTGCCGAAAAGACCCGCCGAAGCCGGGGCAGCGGCGACCAGAACAGCTGAGGCCAGAATAGCGGGGGTCGACCAGAACAGAAGGCGGTTACGCATGGATACCTCTTGGGTAAAGCTGCGTTAAGGATTCAGAGACAGGCATGAATTTAAGGTTAAGGCCCCAATCAATTGTTAACGCAGGCTGTGCGACAGTCGTGCATTCGCCAGGGCACGAGGCGTTTGATTCGAAGCGCCATCATGCTCCAGGCTTTTGTTTTGTCGCGATATTCAGCCAGAAACCGCTGCGCATTTTTTGGCATATCGCTTAGCGGAGATTCATATGCCCAAGCCCCTGCCCGGCAAGGCCGTCAAGCTCGAACCCACCATCCATGCCCTGTTCGAGGATGAGGTCGACGGCGCGCTGGCGGCGCTGAAGCCGGCACAGTCGGCGTTTCTCACGGCACGCAAGTTTACCGGCAAGGCGGCCAGTCTGGTGGTGCTGCCGGGCGATGGCGGCAAGGGGGAGGGCAGCGTCATGCAGGCCTTTTTCGGCCTGGGCGCGCGCGGCGACTATTCCCCCCTGACCTTTCGCGCCCTTGCTTCGCAACTGCCGGCCATACGCTGGGCGCTGAAGGCCGACGAAGGCCTCGACCGTCACGCTATCCACGCTGCCTGGCATCAGGGCGCCTATCGTTTCGATCGCTACAAGTCTGGCGATCCGAAGGAGGTCGCGACGCTGGACGACAGCGATGTCCTCGACACCGGCGCTCTGGAAGCAGAGGTCCGCGTCCATAGTTTTGTTCGCGACCTTGTCAATACGCCCGCCAATGACATGGGGCCGGCCGATATCGCCGACGCCGCCTTTGCGCTGTCGTTGCGGCATGGCGCCGAGTTCAATGTCACCATCGGCGATGAACTGCTGACGGAAAACTATCCCGCCATCCACGCCGTCGGCCGCGCCGCCGCTGACGACCGCGCCCCGCGCTTCATCGAGCTGAGCTGGCAGGGGCCGGGACCGGCGACGCCGACCATAGTGCTGGTCGGTAAGGGCGTCGCTTTCGACACCGGCGGGCTGAACATCAAGACCGCCGGCATGGGGCTGATGAAGAAGGATATGGGCGGGGCGGCCCACGCCCTGGCTCTGGGTGACTGGATCATGAGCTGCCGCTTGCCGGTGCGTCTGCACATCCTGATCGCCGCCGTCGAAAATTCCATCTCCGGTTCCGCCATGCGGCCGGGCGATATCCTGGCGTCGCGCGCGGGGCTGAGCATCGAAATGGGCAATAGCGACGCCGAAGGCCGTTTGATCCTGGCCGACGCCTTGACGCGTGCTGGCGAGCTGGAGCCCGACCTGACGATCGACTTCGCCACCCTGACCGGCGCGGCCCGCGTCGCCCTGGGCCCCGAAGTCATCCCCTTCTACTGCGACGACGAAGACATTGCCCGCCGCCTGGAGGTCTGCGCCCTGGCGCACAATGATCCGATCTGGCGGATGCCCTTGTGGCCGGGTTACAAGGACGCGCTCGACAGCGATATCGCCGACATCCGCAACGATCCGGCGGCCTGGGCCCAGGCGGGATCGGTGACGGCCGCCATGTTCCTGCAACGCTTCGCGCCCAAGACCGGCGCCTGGGTGCATTTCGATATCTATGCGTGGAACCCGCGCGGCCGGGCTGGCTGGCCGGTCGGCGCTGAGGCGCAAGGGCTGCGTGCCGTTTACCACCTGATCGGTGGTCTCTGATCGGGTGTATGCAACGCTCGCGCAATTAACCAAAAAGAATTTATTTAATTGCGCTGAGTGCGTTTTTATTGTACGACAAATGCGACATTGTTCGTGACGCTATTGGATCTGGCCGACCGTGATGTCTCCCAAATAAACTTGGCGCCGCCGTTATCGTTTCCTGGTCGGCGCCGTTGTCCGTAGTCCTCAACCGGATCGGGCAAGGTTCAGCCCCGGCGTCGTTTTGACGCCGGGGCTTTTTTCTGGCCTGCGCGCAAGGTGCGTGCGGTCACGCTTCGGTAAGGTCCATTACCAATGAATTAAAGGGTTTGCGGCGATAAAACCTTCCGTTTAGCCTCGCTGTTAACGTCACCTTTGCATCCGTCTGTTAGGCTCACCACATAATAAGTTCATCTGGTCAGCTGATCAGTCGGATGTAAACCGGATGAGCGCCCCGCATAACCGATGCAAAAGGCACCGTTTGTAATGACCGAGATGAGTGGCGAACCTTTCGACAAGCGTATCACGCCCTATAAGGACGGCGTAACCGATCAGGCACATGAAGGCGTGATCCGGGCCCGATCCTATGTCGCCGGTGAAGTCCTGAGCTGCTACGACGCCAAGGCGCCGATCCTGGCCCAGCCGGAACACGGCTCCGAGCAATGGGATCAGCTGCTTCTGGGTGAGCGCTTCAAGGTTATCGAGCGCAAGCACGACTTCTATTGGGGGCAGGCCCTGCGCGACGGCTATGTCGGCTATGTGCCGGTCTCGGCCTTCCGCAACGACTGGTACCTGCCGACCCACTACGTCTCCACCCTGCGCACCTATGTATTCGTTGCGCCGAACGTCAAGGCTTCGATCCTGACGGCGATCAGCCTGAATGCCCTGGTCAGTGTCACGCGCTTCGAGAATGGCTTTGCCTATATCAACGACATGGGCTGGGTGTTCGCGAGCCACCTGTCGACGTTTGAGGCTTTTGCCGATGATTTCGTCGGTGTCGCCGAAAGCTATATCAATGCGCCCTATCAGTGGGGCGGCCGCGAAAGCATCGGCCTCGACTGCTCGGGCCTGCTGCAACAGGCGCTCTATGCCTCGGGTTATGGCTGCCCGCGCGATTCGGACATGCAGGCCAAGCTGGGTGTCGGCCTCGACATCCGCACCGACCTTGACGGCCTGGCGCGCGGCGACCTGGTCTTCTGGAAGGGCCACGTCGCCATCATGGTCGACGAAGAGAACATTATCCACGCCAATGCCCACCATATGAAGGTGGCCGTCGAGCCCCTGGCCGCGGCTGTCAACCGCATCGACGCCTGCGGCTCGGGCATGCCGACGGCTTTCCGCCGCCTGTAAACTCAAGGGTGATATTAAAAACGAAAAACCCCGCCGGCAGAACCGGCGGGGTTTTTCGTATGCGTTTTGGGAGCGCCTTAGTGTGCGGCGGCGGCAGGGGCCGGAGCCGCTGCGGTCGGCGCAGCCGGCTGAGGCGTTGCAGCCGCGGCAGCCGGGGCTGCACCTGCGGTTTCCGCCGGAGCGGCAGCTGCGCCAGGAGCGCGCGAGGGATCCGGCGCGGGGATGGCGTAACCGGCCGAACCCATGGTGTGCAGATAGGCGATCAGGTTGATACGCTCTTCCGGCTTCTTGACGCCGGCAAAGGTCATCTTGGTGCCCTTGACCCACTTCGGCGGTGCGCCGAGGAAGCCGTAAAGCTGGTCGTAGGTCCAGTTTGGCGCTTCACCCTTGTGCGCCACCATGGCGTCCGAATAGGCGAAGCTGCCGTGCGATGCGGTCGGACGGCCGACGACGCCCCACAGGTTCGGGCCGGTCATGTCCGGGCCGCCTTGCGTGTCGGTGTGACAGCTCATGCACTTCTTGAAGACGGCTTCACCGGCGGCGACGTCGGCGGCCGGAAGGACCGTGCCCCAGTCGGGCGGGGTGTCAGCGGCAGGGCCACCGCCACCGGCTTCTTCGACCTCGGCGACTTCGATGTGATAGCCAGGCTTCTTCGGCGCATGCGTGTCGTAGATCATGTCCGACCCGATTTTCACGCCCATGATGACCAGACCGGTCGCCAGGACCGCGCCCATAATCTTGTTTACTGTAAGGTCGCCGCTCATATCGCCTGGGATACCCTATAAAATTGAAATCGCAGCGCCCGAACGGGGTCCGGTACGCATCTGCTTGCGTTTGGCTCTCTGACACGCTACCGCCAAATTCGCAAGCGGGCATTTGTCCCGGAAAGGCCATTTTTGGCCTTCCCGGGACAAATCGCCGCATCTTTTTCGCTCAAGCGCCGCGAGGCTCCTCGCACGCGCTCGGGCGCGCAGTCGCGCTTGCCAAATGCTCCCCGCATTTGGAGGCCTAACCCATTAAGGAAATCCAGAGTCATGACTTCGCCGACACCACGCAAGATCGCCTATCAGGGCGAGCCGGGGGCATTCAGCCATCAGGCCATCAAGCGTTGGTTTGGCGACTTTACCGCCGCGCCCTATCCGACCTTCGAAGCGGCCTTTGCCGCCGTCACCTCGGGCGAATGCGAAATGGGCATGATTCCCATCGAGAATTCCGTCGCCGGCCGCGTGTCGGACGTCCATCACCTGCTGCCGCATTCGGGCCTCAAGATCATCGGCGAACGCTTTCTGCCGATCGAAATGAATCTGATGGCGCCTCCGGGCACCAAGCTGTCTGACGTCAAGGTCGCCGCCTCGCACGCCATGGCCCTGCTTCAATGCCGCAATTCCTTGCGCGAACTGGGCATCACCGCCGAAGTCTTTCACGACACCGCCGGTGCGGCGCGCGCCCTGTCGCAGTCGCGTGAGCCCGGTCGCGCCGCCATTGCACCGGAAGTCGCCGCTGAACTCTATGGTCTGGAGATATTGAAGCGCAACATGGAAGACGCGCGCCACAACACGACGCGCTTCCTGGTGCTGACGACCGAAGACCGCGTGACGCCGCCCCAGATGGAGGTGGAATGCATGACCAGTTTTGTCTTCCGGGTTCGCAATGTCGCGGCCTCGCTCTATAAGGCGCTGGGCGGCTTCGCGACTAACGGCGTCAACATGACCAAGCTGGAAAGCTATATCGAAAACGGCGTCTTCGCCTCGACCTTCTTCTACTGCGACGTTGAAGGCCGCCCCAGCGATCCAGGCCTCGCCCGTGCCTTGGAGGAGTTGCAGTTCTTCGCCACGAAGCTGGAAATTCTCGGCACCTACCCGCTCGATCCATTCCGCCGCACCGACGCGCAGCGCCTATGACTCCCGAAGATCGTATCGTCGCGCTCGAGGAAATGGTGGCGCATCAGGCGAAGACCATCGACGAACTGTCCGACCAGTTGTCTGAACAGTGGAAGGTGGTGGATCGCATGAAGCGTGTCTTGGAACTCCTTGGCGAGCGATTGGTGGGCATGGAAGAGCGGACAAGCGAAGCCGCGCCCGTTACTCGGCCACCGCATTACTGACCCCGAACAATGTTATGTGCGGTGCAAACGTTTCGCACCGGCACACACAATCACCTTTTGTTTCCCCAAGGACACACAAGACACTTTTGCACAGGCTGGCCTTGCGTCGGCCACATTCGGCGGCCATATCCTTCGCAATCGCACAAATTCCCGATTGTGCGTGCCGAGCCCGTCTGAACATGTCCGAGAACGCCCAAACCACGACCCGTCTAGCCTCACTCCGTGGCATTGCGCCCGAACCGGAAAACGAGAAGCTGTCGGATGTCCTGAAGCGACTGGCCAACCGGCCGGGCGAGGGCGCGATTGCGATTTCTGACCTGCTCTACGCCATGCGCGACCGCGCCATCGCGGCCCTGCTCTTCGTCTTCGCCCTGCCGATCGCCCTGCCCATGCCGCCGGGCGCCTCGGCCGTCCTCGGCCTGCCGCTGATCTTCCTGGCGCTGCAACTGGCGCTGGGCAAGGAACCGTGGCTACCGAAATTTATCACCAGGCAATCGATGCCCAAGGCGACCTTCAAGGTCATGGTCGACAAGATCGTGCCGTGGCAGATGCGCGCCGAGCGTTTACTGAAGCCGCGCCTGTCTTTTATGACGGGCGTGACGTTTGAACGGGTTGCCGGTTGGGTCTGCCTGCTGATGGCCGTAATCCTGTTCCTGCCGATCCCGCTCGGCAATATGTTGCCGGCCTTCACCATCTGTGTGTTTGCGTTGGGTCTGCTGGAAAAGGACGGGGCGTGGATCATCACCGGTTTCGTCTCGGCGATTGCGTCCTGCGTGCTGGTGTCGGGTGTGGTCGCGGCGACGGTTGCCGCCATCGTCTTCATTGTGAAGCAGGCGCTCGGGATTTTCTAAGCTTACTGGATTTTTCCGGTTTTCGTCGCCGCCTGATAGACGCTGTCGACCGACTGCGGAACGATGGGGCCTGCCAGCTTGTCGCTGATCGTGCCGTCCGGCATGACGATAAATGTCTCGGGCACACCGGTAATCCCCATCTGCACCCCGATGCGCGCGTCCGGATCGCTCAGCGTCCGCACATACGGGTTTTCATGCTGATTGAGGAAGTTGCGGGTGTCCTGAGGCTGGTCCTTCCAGGCAATGCCGATGATCGGTACGCCCTTGTCTTTCAGCGCCAGCAATTGCGGATTTTCGGCGACGCACGGCACGCACCACGACGCAAAGATATTGACGACGATGGGGCGGTCGTAGCTGGCCGCCAGCGTCTTCAGGTCTTGCAAACTGCCGTCGTCGAGATCAGCCAGGGTTTGCGTCGGCACCGACTTGCCGATCATCTCGCGCGGTTCGTATGTCGGCTTCTTGTGAAAATTGAACCAGCCGAGCACGGCCAGCAGGCCTGCCAGTACGATCAGCGGCAACAGCGCCAGAACGCGTTTCACTTTTTCGTCTCCGCCACGGCCGCTTGAAGCGCTGCCAGTTGCTTCTGGCGGTCTGCGTGGGCGCGCAGGGTCAATACGACAAGGCCGATCAGTCCCAGCGCGGTGGCGCCGTAGGCACCCCAGACGAAGAACACGTACTTACCCATGTCGAGATCGAGATGCATCAGTTGAGACTCAGGCGGGCGCGCAGGGCGCGGTATTTGCGATTGAGGATTTCGGAGTCGAGCCGGATCAGGAACAGCCACAGCATCAGGAACAGGTAGGCTAGGCCCATGACATAGAGCGGCCAGCGCATTGAGGCTTCGATGGTCGGCCCGCCCTTGACGAAGATCGACGCGCCCTGGTGCAGGCTGTTCCACCATTCGACGGAAAACTTGATGACCGGCAGGTTGATCAGGCCGACCAGGGCCAGGATTGCGGTGGATTTGGCGGCGCGCTGTTCGTCCTCGATCGAGGCGTGCAGGGCGATATAACCGATGTAAAACAGGAACAGCACCAGCACCGATGTCATGCGGCCGTCCCATTGCCACCACGTGCCCCACATCGGCTTGCCCCACAGCGAGCCAGTGAGCAGGGCCAGCGCTGTGAAGACCGCACCGATCGGCGCGATGGCCTTGGCGGCGGCATCGGCCAGGGCGTGGCGGAAAATCAGGCCGAAGAAGCTGGCGATGCCCATAATGGTATAAGCCGCCAGCGACATCCAGGCGGCCGGTACGTGGATATACATGATGCGGACGGTGTCGCCCTGCTGGTAGTCTTCGGGCGACAGGAAGCTGAGCGCCAGGCCCCAGACAAGAAGCGCTGCCGCGACGATGCCCAGCCATGGTCGCACGGGTCGTGCGACGGACGAGAAACGCTCCGGATTGGCCAGCCAGTTGATCATGGTTGCGACATAAGGCGGAATTGGCTTTCCGGCAAGAGCGTCAGTTCAGCGCACTGCGTAGGGCGGCGCCCATGGCTACGGGTGTGAGGGCGAGCGCGAAGAGTGCGTAGGCGGCGAGGAAAGCCAGGGCCTGCCAGGGAGAGCTGTTTGTCTGGACGGCCTGCATCAGTCCGGCACCAAAGATCACCGGCGGGACATAGAAGGGCAGGACCAGCAGCGCCATCAGGACTCCGCCCTTGCGTGTGCCGAGAGAGAGCGCGGCACCCATACCGCCGATCAGGGCGAAGCTTAACGAGCCGAGCAGCGCTGAGATGAGCGCCATCATCGACATGGCGACCGGTGCGCCGAGGATGATCATCACCATGGGCGTCAACAGCGACAGGATCACGCCTGTGCCAAGCCATTGGCTGAGGCATTTCAACAGCGCGATCAGTTCCAGCGGCAATGGCCCCAGCCGCAAGACATCGAACACGGCGTCTTCATAATCGCGCTCGAACAGGCGCTCGAGTGACAGGAGGCTAGATAGCGCCAGGCATAGCCAGGTCAGCCCGGCGGCAATGCGGCTGAGCACCGCCTGGTCGGGGCCGAGGCTTAACGGGATCATCGCCATCAAAGTCAGGTAGAAACCGATCGCCAGCAAGGGGCCCCCGCCGCGTGTAAGCGACAGGCCGAGGTCACGTTTTAGGAGCGCAAAGGCGGCTTGGGTGAGGGAAGGGGTCATGCACTCACCCTTTCACCTGACGTATTCAATGGGAAGGAACCTCTTCGCCCTCCCTGCTTGCGGGGAGGGGGGACCATTGGCGGAGCCAATGGTGGGCGGGGCCTCTTTCTATCAAATTGGCAGGCGGTAGACGTACCTAATGGCCAGCTTCTTAGCCCGTCGTCCGTGGGGCAGGCCCCGCCCACCATCTGCTCCGCCGATGGTCCCCCCTCCCCATAAATGGGGAGGGCGAAGTGTGCATAAGTATTGTTAGACCACAAACGCCGCCTCCTGCTGTTCGCGGGTGGGGCGGGTCAGGCGCAGCTCTCGGGTTTTGAACGGTAAAGGGTCATGCACGGCGGCGACCAGCATACCGCCGTCTGCCAGGTGCGCCTGCATCAACCCGGCCAGCAAGGCGCGATGATCGGCATCCAGCGGCGCCATCGGCTCATCCAGCAGCCATAATTCCCGCTTCGCCATCAGCAACCGCGCACACGACAACCGCCGCTTCTGCCCGGCAGACAGGTAGCGTGTTTCCAGATCCAGCAATGTCTCTAAACGCAATACTGCAATGGCCGCCGCAGGCTCCCCGCCAAGGAACTTCGCCTGAAACTCCAGCTCCTGCTTGACCGTTCGCGACGGCGACAAGGCATCATGATGACCCAGCACGTGGATGTTTCGCGACCGCACATCCTCCGACTCAAGCTGCGTCCCATTCTCAACAAAGCGGATGTGCCCGGCAAACGCTTGCGAAAATCCCGCCAGGGTCCGCAAAAGCGTGGTCTTTCCGACACCGTTTTCGCCGGTCAGGCTGATGCCCTCGCCCGGCGCCAACCCAAAATCCAAGTTTGAAATCAGCAGGTTATAGCCCTTGCGCAAGGCCAGCCCTTCTACCTGCAATTCCATAACCATAAAAATAACCTCGTCGAACGTAAGGCTTCATAGACGAAAAGGAATAGAAAGTTTAGAAGGCAATTTGCCGCCAACGGAAAGGTTGCAGCGCAACGTCGAGACCCTGTGCGTCCTTCGTTACAAGCGCGCCCCCTCCGGACATATGAACCGCCATCGGGGCGGTTGGCGGCCTACGCGGAAAGGACACGCATTCATGTCTTCAGTTGACAGCTTCAAGTCAAAGGCCGAGCTGAAAGTCGGCGATAAAACCTACACCTACTACGATCTCAAGGCGGCCGAAGCCAACGGCCTCACCAATGCCGGGCAACTGCCGGCCAGCCTGAAGGTCCTGCTTGAAAACCTGTTGCGCAACGAAGACGGCGTGTCCGTCGGCAAGGACGATATCGCCGCCCTGGCCGCCTGGACCAAGAACAAGGGCTCGGTCGAGCATGAAATCAGCTTCCGCCCCGCGCGCGTGCTGATGCAGGACTTCACCGGCGTGCCGGCGGTCGTCGACCTGGCCGCCATGCGCGACGCCATGGTGAAGCTGGGCGCCGACCCTGCAAAGATCAACCCGCTGAGCCCTGTCGACCTAGTCATCGACCACTCGGTCATGGTCGATTATTTCGGCAAGGGCGACAGCTTCGGCAAGAACGTCGACCGCGAATACGAACGCAATATGGAGCGCTACAACTTCCTGCGTTGGGGCTCGTCGGCCTTCAACAACTTCCGCGTCGTGCCTCCCGGCACCGGCATCTGCCACCAGGTGAACCTGGAATATCTGGCGCAAACCGTGTGGACCAATGTCGCTGACGGCGGCGAAGTCGCCTATCCGGACACGGTCGTCGGCACCGACTCGCACACCACCATGATCAACGGCCTGGCCGTCCTCGGCTGGGGCGTCGGTGGCATCGAAGCCGAAGCCGCCATGCTGGGTCAGCCTATCCCGATGCTGATCCCCGAAGTCATCGGCTTCAAGCTGACCGGCACCCTGCCGGAAGACGTCACCGCCACCGACCTGGTCCTGACCATCACGCAGATGCTGCGCAAGAAGGGCGTCGTCGGCAAGTTCGTCGAATATTACGGCGAAGGCCTGACCCACCTCAGCCTCGAAGACCAGGCGACCATCGCCAACATGGCCCCGGAATACGGCGCCACCTGCGGCTTCTTCCCGGTCTCCCAGGCCACGATCGACTTCCTGGCCAAGTCCGGCCGTACGCCTGAACGCGTTGCCCTGGTCGAAGCCTACGCCAAGGCGCAAGGCCTGTGGTTCGATCCGGCCCATGAGCCGATCTTCACCGACACGCTGGAACTCGACATCTCGACCGTCGAGCCCTCGCTGGCAGGCCCCAAGCGTCCGCAGGACCGCGTCGCCCTGTCGAACGTCGCCGCAGAGTTCGCCGCCGCCCTGACGGGTGACTTCGGCAAGGCCGGCAAGGAAGACGAGCGCGTCGCCGTCGAAGGCGAAGCCTTCTCGGTCGGCCATGGCGACGTCGTCATCGCCGCCATCACCTCGTGCACCAATACCTCGAACCCCTCGGTCCTGATCGCCGCCGGCCTGCTGGCCCGCAACGCCGTCGCCAAGGGCCTGAAGGTCAAGCCGTGGGTCAAAACCTCGCTGGCGCCGGGCTCGCAGGTCGTCACCGACTACCTCAACTCCGCCGGCCTGACCAAGGACCTCGACGCCCTGGGCTTCAACCTGGTCGGCTATGGCTGCACCACCTGCATCGGTAACTCCGGCCCGCTGCCGGACGCCATCTCGGCCGCCATCAATTCGGGCGACCTGGTCGCCTCGGCCGTCCTGTCTGGCAACCGCAATTTCGAAGGCCGTGTCTCGCCGGACGTCCGCGCCAACTACCTGGCCTCGCCGCCGCTGGTTGTCGCCTACGCCCTGGCCGGCTCGACCAAGATCGACCTGCGCGAACAGGCGCTGGGCCTCGACAGCGATGGTCAGCCGGTCTTCCTGAAGGACATCTGGCCGACCAAGGCCGAGATCGCCGAACTGCAGGAAAAGCACGTCACCAACGACATGTTCACCGCCCGCTATTCGGACGTCTTCAAGGGCGACGAGCACTGGCAGGCGATCGCCGTTTCGGGCGGCCAGACCTACGGCTGGGACGGAAACTCGACCTACGTCGCCAACCCGCCGTACTTCGAAGGCATGACGATGACGCCGGACAAGGTGACCGACATCGTCGAAGCCCGCGTCCTGGGCATCTTCGGCGACTCGATCACGACCGACCACATCTCGCCCGCCGGCAACATCAAGAAGACGGCCCCGGCCGGCATCTACCTGTCGGACCACAATGTGCCGGTGTCGGAGTTCAACTCCTACGGCGCACGCCGCGGCCACCACGAAGTCATGATGCGTGGCACCTTCGCCAACATCCGCATCCGCAACAAGGTGACGCCGGAAATCGAAGGCGGCGTGACCAAGCACTTCCCGTCGGGCGAAGTCATGTCGATCTACGATGCCTCCATGCGCTACCAGAAGGAAGGCCGTAACATGGTCATCTTCGCGGGCAAGGAATACGGCACGGGCTCGTCGCGCGACTGGGCCGCCAAGGGCACCAAGCTCCTGGGCGTCCGCGCCGTCATCGCTGAGTCGTTCGAGCGCATCCACCGTTCGAACCTGGTCGGCATGGGCGTCCTGCCGTTGCAGTTCAAGGTCGAAGGCTGGGCCAAGCTGGGCCTGACCGGTGAGGAAATCGTCACCATCCGCGGCCTGGAAAATGTCAGCCCGCGTCAGGACCTGATCGTCGAGCTGTTCCGCGCTTCGGACGGCAAGGTCGCCCGCTTCCCGGTCCGTTGCCGCATCGATACGCCGACCGAGCTGGAATACTACAAGAACGGCGGCGTCATGCCGTACGTCCTGCGCAACCTGGCACGCGGCAGCGATGTCGCCGAGGCTGCGGAGTAAGCGTCAACTGATAAAAGAAAAGGCCTCCGGTTCTAAAGACCGGAGGCCTTTTCTTTTTATGCAGGGGCCGCAGGCCCCTGCACCCCGATACATGGAGCGCGCATGACACGTCCACAGATCGTAGCCATAACCGGTGGTGTCGCCACTTTCTTTGCCGTGGTGTGTAATCTCGCCACGGGCGCAGACATGTCTGCGAACCGCACCCTGTCCTATGCTGCCACTATCGCGGCCGTCATTGCGATAGGCTGCGGGGCATATCTGGTGCGCAAAGGCACGGCGTGGCGTTATATCAGCATGGCTTTGCTCGGGCCGGGCCTGTTCGTCCTTGTCGATGCCGGTGTGCGTACCTTTCTGTTTCTGACGCGTTAAACCTTACTCCTCCCCATGAAATGGGGAGGGGGACCGCGACCCGGAGGGGCGTGGTGGTGGGGGCCTCTTCCTTTCCAATCCAGCCGGAAAACATCATGACCAGACCTGAAATGCCGATCGTCTTCTACAGCTTCCCGGTGTCGGGCCACGCCCACCGCGTCGAGCTGTTGCTGCGCGCACTCGACCTGCCGTTCGAACGGATCGACGTCGACCTGGCCAACAAGGCGCAGAAGACCAGCGAGTTCATGACCCTCAATCCGTTCGGTCAGGTGCCGGTCATTGATGACGACGGCACGGTCATCTGGGATTCGGGCGCCATCCTGGTCTATCTCTGCCTGAAGTACGACGCAGAAGGCCTCTTCCTGCCGCGTGACCCGGCCGCAGCCGCGCAGATCACCGCTTGGCTCGGCAAGGCCGCCGGTCCGATCAATTACGGCGCGGCAACCGCCCGCCGCATGAATGTGTTCAAGGCGCCCGGCGACATCACAGTGCCGCAAGCCCTGGCGCACGACCTGCTCAAGGTCATGGACTCACACCTGGCCGATCAGGACTGGCTAGTGGGCGCCTCGGAAACCATCGCCGACTTCGCCTGCTATACCTACATCGCCCATGCCCCCGAAGGCGGCGTCGATCTGTCGGCTTACAGCCACGTCAACGCCTGGATCGCGCGCGTCGAAGCCCTGTCCTATTTCGCGCCGATGCGTCGCTCGCCCGTGGGCCTCTGGGCTGCCAGCGCCTGAACAAAAAAAACCCTTGCGACAAAGGCAAGGGCATTCAGGGTAAAGTATAGGGAGGAAACATCGCCGGCCAAAACACCTTACCTGATCCCCGGGGGCTGGGGGGGCTGTTCAGGGGAGGAACCAAGCAGAGCGTCTTGGCCGACACCTAGGATAATGGCGGCACGAAGCGGCGGCGAAAGGGCGGAAATAAGGTCATATTGCGGTGCTTTCATAACTGCCCGATAAAGGCTGTGTTCATATCCATAAAGGAAAGTGACTTGCGTGATTGCGGTATTTGAGGCCTAATTCCCCTCAGTTCCATGTTTGATTGGGGATGCCCAACTCTATGAGCGTTCAGGATTTCAGTGGCGCCTACCAGAACCCGCAACCGACCAAAGGGCCGGTCTTTTTCGAGCGCAAGGAACTGGAACTGATCCTGCGATTATATGGACGCAAGGTAGCGTCCGGCGACTGGCGCGACTATTCCATCGATAGCGGAAATGAAGCCGTCGCCTTCTGCGTCTTCCGCCGCACCTCCGAAGCGCCGCTCTATCGTATCGAAAAGCGTCCGGCCCTGGCGCGCAAGCAGGGCGCCTTTGCCATCTATAATCAAGCGGGGCTGGTGCTGAAGCGCGGCCGCGAACTGGCCCTGGTTCTGGCGGTGCTGGACAAGACCAAATTCGACATAGTCTAAGCCTGACGAGACGATATCTTCCGTTCTTACACGGATCTTATCGCACCATGAGCTATGCACGCTGCGTCCTTACCTCCAACAGGCTATTGTGTCAGAACTACCGAAGACCCCACTTTGGGACACCCGGTAGGACGAAGAGGCCAGGAAACGACTGCGCAGGTTATTACGCGCACCGTTGTCCTGGCCTTCCTATTTCCAACGCCGGTCATGTCCGCGAAAGCCTTCCGTCCTTCCTATCTTGATTTCAACAAGACCGCTTATGCCTGGAAGCCGGATATCGATTATCGGCGGCATCCCGAAGACTATCGCGTCGGCAAGGGTGAACAGGGCGTTCTGGTCGTCGAGCCGTACAAGAGTGAGATGACGCCGCACTGGCGGTTCCGCACACCAGATATTGCGCAGGCGTCGGCGGACACGCTCTTTGCCATGTTCCTCGACTACCTGAAAAACGACGACTTTGTCGGCGCCGATACGGCGCGCAAGTTCTTGCAGATGGGTTACACGCGCGCCCGGCGCTATGCCAACTACAAGGGCGGCCGCAAATACGATCGCGATAAGGACTACGCCCAAAAGGAACGCGGCACCGGCGATCCAGTAAAGGCCGAAAGCGCGCGCATCTTCTATGATCTGTGGCGCAAGGCAGAATCCGACCCCGATTATGCCACGCGCAAAGCGGCCTGGAAGGCGCAATACGGCTGATCCTTCGTGACAGGTTCTGGCGCTCCGAAGGATATGGCTCTATGTAAAAGCCGTTCCTTTGAGAAGCAGACGATTCCCATGCCCGACACCACGACCGCCACCGATGGCAAACCAAAGCGCCTCGTCCTGATCGACGGGTCGGGCTATATTTTTCGCGCCTATCACGGCCTGCCGCCGCTGACGCGTAAATCGGATGGCCTGCCGGTTGGCGCCATCTCCGGCTTCTGCAACATGTTGTACAAGCTGATCAAGGAGAACCGGGGTGACGACGCGCCGTCACACCTGGCGGTTATTTTCGACGCCGGTTCACACACCTTCCGCAATGACATGTACGATCAGTACAAGGCGCACCGTCCGCCCCCGCCAGAAGACCTGATCCCGCAGTTTCCGCTGATCCGGGACGCGACGCGTGCCTTTGGCCTGCCGGCGATCGAACTGGCGGGCTATGAAGCCGACGACCTGATCTGCACCTACGCCCATATCGCCAAGGCGCAGGGCTTCAAGGTCACCATCGTCTCGTCGGACAAGGACCTGATGCAGCTGGTCGACGACGACGTGACCATGCTCGATCCGGTCAAGTCGACCATCGTCGGCCGTGAAGAAGTCATTGAAAAGTTCGGCGTGCCGCCGGAGCTGGTGGTCGACGCCCAGGCCCTGATTGGCGACTCGGCCGACAATGTGCCGGGTGCGCCGGGCATCGGCGTCAAGACGGCTGCGCAGTTGCTGATCGAATACGGCAATCTCGACGGCATCCTGGAACGCGCCCACGAGATCAAGCAGGAGAAACGTCGCCAGACCCTGATCGATTTCAAGGACCAAATCCTGCTGTCGCGCGAACTGGTGCGGCTGCGCTGCGATACGCCCGACCCGCATCCGCTTGACGACTTCGTGCTGAAGCAGCCGGAACCGGACATGCTGACGGCGTTCCTGACCGTGATGGAGTTCTCGTCCCTCGCCAAGCGCGTCGGCGGCACTCTGTCCAACACCCTGGAACTCACGACCGCGATTTCGCAGATCCCGACCGCGCCGATCCTGCGCCCGCTCTACGGTGTCAAACACACGGCAGAAGAGGCCGCCAAGCAGCCTTTCGATCTCGATGCCTATGAATGTGTCCAGACGATCGAGGCGCTTGAGGTTTGGGTAGCGCGCGCCATGCACGCCCAGATCGTCGCTGTCGATACCGAGACGGACGCCCTGTCGGCGTCGCATTCCAAGCTGGTCGGTGTGTCGCTGTCGACCGCGCCCAACTGCGCTTGTTATATCCCGCTGGGTCACGCAGCCGAAGGGCTCGATTTCGGCGATGAACTGAAGCAGATTCCGCTCGACGACGCCCTGCGCGTGCTCAAGCCGCTTCTGGAAAACCGCAATATCCTCAAGGTCGGCCAGAACATCAAATACGACCTCAGCGTCCTGCACCGTTACGGCATCGATGTGGCGCCGCTCGACGACACCATGCTGCTGTCTTACGTCCTCGAAGGCGGCATGCACGGCCACGGCATGGACGAACTGTCGGAAATGCACCTGGGGCACACACCGATCACCTTCAAGGACGTCGCCGGCTCCGGCAAGAAGGCCAAGAGCTTTCGTCACGTCGAGTTGAAGGAGGCGACGCGCTACGCCGCCGAAGACGCCGATGTGACGCTGCGCCTGTGGAATCTGCTCAAGCCGCGCCTGCAACGCGAACGCATGACAACCGTCTATGAGACGCTGGAACGCAACATGCCTGCCGTTCTGTCCGATATGGAACTGGCCGGCATCCGCATCGACCCGGACATCCTGCGCAATCTCAGCCAGGATTTCGGCACGCGCATGAACGCCATCGAACAGGAGGCGCAGGCCCTGCTCGGCCGGCCGTTCAATATCGGCAGCCCGCAGCAGCTGGGTCAGATCTTCTTCGATGAAATGAAGCTGCCGGGCGGCAAGAAGACCGCGTCCGGACAATGGGCGACCGACGTCAAGGTGCTGGAAGAGCTGGCCGAGCAGAACGTGCCGCTGGCCAAGATGGTGCTCGACTATCGCCAGATGTCGAAGCTGAAGGGCACCTATACCGACAACCTGGTCGAATATGCCGATGCGGAAACGCGCCGCATCCACACCAGCTTTCATCTGGCGGCGACGCCGACCGGGCGCCTGTCGTCTAATGAACCGAACCTGCAAAATATCCCGATCCGCACCGCCGAGGGCCGCAAGATCCGCGCCGCCTTTGTCGCCAAGCCGGGCCATAAGCTGATCAGCGCCGACTATTCGCAGATCGAATTGCGCATCCTGGCCCACATCGGCGACATTCCGCAGTTGAAGGAGGCTTTCACGCGCGGCGATGACATCCACGCCATGACGGCGTCGGAAATGTTCAATGTGCCGATGGCGGAAATGACCTCGGAAATCCGCCGGCGCGCCAAGGCGATCAATTTCGGCATCATCTACGGCATCTCGGCCTTCGGCCTGTCGAACCAGTTGGGTATCGAACGCGGGGAGGCGGGTCGTTATATCGAAACCTATTTCGACCGATTCCCGGGCATCAAGGCCTATATGGACAGCGCCCGCGACTATGTCCGCGCCAATGGCTATGTCGTGACGCTGTTTGGCCGCAAGATCCATATTCCGGAAATCAACGGCAAGGGTGCGCTGAAATCCTTTGCCGAACGCGCCGCCATCAACGCGCCGATCCAGGGTACGGCCGCCGACATCATCCGCCGCGCCATGATGCGCATGCCGGATGCTCTGACCCAGGCAGGTTTCACGACAAAGATGCTGCTTCAGGTCCACGACGAACTGATCTTTGAGGCGCCCGATGCCGAGGTCGACGCCGTCATGCCGCTGATCAAGGACGTGATGTCGCAGGCGTCATTCCCGGCCGTCGACTTCAGCGTGCCGCTTGTCGTCGAAGCCAACGCGGCATTGAATTGGGACGAGGCGCACTGATGAAATTCACGACAAAGTCCCTCGCTAAGGCTCGGGTACTTTGATCGTGTGGGAGGCAAGCTTGGATATAGATGCGTCAGAAATGCTAGCCGCTTGCCAGGACTATCTTGGCTTTGTCGTAGCTTCAGAGCGTGCCGGCGAAACACCTAAGATGCGCAACGTGGAATTGGCTCGCAAACTTGATAACCTTGCGTGGGTGATTCATGCTCTGACACTTCCGGAGGGTGACCTCCAGGTCGATCCGGCGGAAGGCGAACCAGTTGTAGACGACGAACATGTCTACCAACTTATTTCTGCTGGCTTCCCCGATCTCGGCTGGTACCCCGTTGTTTACCCGTCAGATTTTGCAGACCCGGCTGAGGTGCTGACGGGAGATGCCATTGACGACCTGAGAGACATCTATCTCGACTTGAATGCCTTCGTATGGACATACGAAAACGTCTCAAAATACTGGGCCGTCCACGGCGTTCAGGCTATGTATCGGGTTCATTGGGGAAAGCACCTAAGAGACGTGCAATCCTATCTCCACTCGGTTATTTACGTCTCATGATCGTCAAGAACCTCAACCACATAAACATCCAGACCCGCGACATGGCGGGAACCATCGCCTTTTACAATGACCTTCTGGGGCTGGAGGCGCGGGTCGCGCCCGAGCGTGACCCGGCGCTGCGGGAGTGGCTCTACGACAGCCGCAATATGGCGGTCATTCACCTCAACCTGTTCGGTACCGACAATACCGTGCCGCGTGACGTCCAGCCGGGAGCGCCCACCGGCGCCATCCACCACGTGGCGTTTGAGTGCGAAGGCTTCGATGAGATGATCGACCGCCTGAAGTCGCGCAATCTGCCGTTCGAACGGGCCGATATACCCTCCATCGGCCTGCGCCAGGTCTTCGTCACCGATCCGAACAATGTCCTGCTCGAACTGAATTTCCGCGATCCTGTGTAAGAACCGCGTGTCGCCCACGCCTGGAATATTAAAAGTTGTGCGGCGCAACCATTAATGGAAACGCCGTATCACTTTTTTACAAGCGCCCTCAGGCATTTAGCCATTCAACGACCTGGCTCTTGGTGTGCATACGCTCAATGCGGCCCTTGAGTTCATTGGCAATCAGGACGGTATTGTGGCCGTTGTGACGCCTGAACAGCATATCGGCGAAGCGTTCGAACATCTCGACATCCGCCGGGCGCAAGCGCACGTGAACCCGTACCAGTTGCTTGATGGCCGCGCAGGCTGCATCGGGGCCGGTCAGCCTCAAATGCAGACGTCTGAAGACGAGATCGATGGTCTGATCCAGCATGGTTGCTCTCCTTTTTGCTGCGGCGCAATATTCGTAGAAGAGCGCATATAAAAAGGCGATGTGAGCGTGACGGTAAATCGTCCGGTAACCCTACTGCTCGTCTTCCGCGCGAAAGGCGGAGGTAACCTTAGTGTCGGCGGTAAACAGGTAGACCAGCAACGACACGAAGATGCAGCCGGTGACGTACCAGTAGAAGGCGGTTTCCATCCCCTGGGCCTTCAGGCCCAGCGCGACATACTCCGCCGATCCGCCAAACAGCGACACGGCAATGGCGTAAGGCAGGGCGACGCCCAACGCCCGGACGTGCGATGGAAACAGTTCGGCCTTCACCACGGCATTGATCGAGGTATAGCCGCTGACGATCACCAATGCCGCCATGATCAGCGCAAAGCCGGTCCAGAAGTCGCTGGTGCCGGACAGGAGGGTCATCAATGGCACGGTCAGCAGTGTTCCCAATATGCCGAAACCGATCAGCAAGGGCCGGCGTCCGACGCGGTCGGACAGGGCGCCGAACAGGGGTTGCAGGCACATATAGATGAACAGGCACAAAGCCGACACGGCGGTCGCAGCCTCCTTCGTCCAGCCGGCGGTGTTGACCAGGAATTTCTGCATGTAGGTCGTGTAGGTGTAGAAGGCGACCGTACCGCCAAGCGTAAGGCCGACAACCTGAAGCGACTGCCAGGGGTGGTCACGGACCAGCGCCCAGACGCTGCCTTTTTGGGCATTGACGGTCTTCTGGAAGGATTCCGTTTCTTCCATATGGGTGCGGATAAACATGGCGACGACCGCCAGGCCGGCACCAATGACAAAGGGAATGCGCCAGCCCCAGTCTTCGAGCTGTTCCGAGGTCAGCAGGAATTTTTGCAGCAAAATCAGCACGCCGAGTGCGATCAGCTGTCCCATGATCAGGGTGACGTACTGGAAGCTGGACCAGAAGCCGCGATTCTGGTGTCCGGCCATTTCCGACAGATAGGTGGCGCTGGCGCCGTATTCGCCGCCGACGCTCAACCCTTGCAGCAGACGCGCCAGCAAAAGCAGGATGGGTGAGAAGATGCCGATTGTCTCATAGGCCGGTGTCACGGCGATGATCAGCGATCCGGCGCACATCAACAGGATCGAGCCGGTCAAAGCCGTCTTACGGCCATAGCGGTCGGCATACATGCCCAGAAGCCAGCCACCGATCGGCCGCACCAGAAAGCCCATGGCGAAGATGGCAGCCGTGTTCAGCAACTGCGCCGTCGGATCGTCCTTCGGGAAGAAGGATTTCGAGAAATAGAGGGCGAAGGCCGCATAGGCATACCAGTCGTACCATTCGACCAGGTTGCCGATGGTGCCACCCAGCATGGATTTCAGTTTGTTCGCTTTGGCCATGCCCGGAGACTTTCACACACCGGCGTTTCCGACAAGGAAATTGACGAAAGGACCGGCTTTGCTTAAGGGTTGAGCAGGTTCATCCGCAGGTCCGAATATCCATGAGCGCCATCATCCCGCCCCCCGAAACCATCTATGTCGACGGCCACAAGGTGTCGTGCAACGGCGGCGGTGGCGCGCTGGGCCATCCGCTCGTCTATCTGGAGCTGGGCGAGGACGGCGAGGTCGAATGCGGCTATTGCGACCGCAAGTTCGTCCATAAGGACCACGCCCACGACTATGTCGATCCGGCGCCCCGTCCGGAAGGCGATCACTGATGCGTTTCCTGCATACCATGGTCCGTGTAAAGGACCTGGATGCGTCGCTGCGCTTCTACTGTGACGGCCTGGGCCTGAAGCAGGTTCGCCGCATGGACAACGAAAAGGGCCGGTTCAGTCTGATCTTCCTGTCCGCCGACGAAGACGCCCATATGGGGCCGCACGATGGTTTGCGTGGACAGGCCGAGCTTGAACTGACCTACAACTGGCCGGACGCAGACGGTAATGTCGAAGACTATGGCGGCGGACGAAACTTCGGTCATCTGGCCTATGAGTTCGACGACCTCTACGCCATATGCCAGCACCTGAGCGATATGGGCGTGGTCATCAACCGCCCGCCGCGCGACGGCAGCATGGCTTTTGTCCGCTCACTGGATGGCATCAGTATCGAACTGCTGCAAAAGGGCCCGGCGCTTGCACCTGCCGAGCCCTGGGTCAGCCTGCCGAATATCGGCAGCTGGTAATCCGGTCTAAGTTTTTGCTTTGTCGCGATATTTAAGGCAAAAACCCAGAAGCGCTTCTTGGCACTTTTTGCCATATCGCTCTAGGCGAACTCCGCGCCGCGCCAGAAACCCACGCTGTCAGCCGTCACCACGCTGGCGAACGGACCTGAGAGCGTCGCATTGTGATGCGCGATAATCATGTCGGCGGGCAGTACCTCGCCATCAAACGTCGTGTGGGCATCCCCCGCCAGAACCACGTCAAAGCCGAGATCGGCTGCCGCCCGGCATGAGGTGTCGATAGAGGTATCGGTGCGCGCGCCGGCCAGAATCAGGCGCGATATGCCGACGGCCCTTAACTGCGCGGCCAGATTGGTGCCATGGAAGATGCTGGGGCGCGTCTTGTCGATAACCCAATCAGGAAAGCGTGGCTCCAGCGGAGCCAGCAACCGCCAGCCAGCCGAGCCACGGGGATAGGCGTCCGACACATTCTGGACGAAGACGATCTGCACATCATCGCGGCGCGCCCGGTCGATCAGCGTGCACACCCGACGGGTGACGAAGTCTGCGTCGTGCGGCGGCACGTGCGCGGCGAACACGGCGCGTTGCATGTCTATGACGATCAGCGCGGATTGAGGGGTGCGTTGAGAGGGCATGCGTGGCTCCGGAGCAGTGCGGCCGGAGCGATCCTTGCGTCCCCGGCCTTTTCGATGAAAGGAACGGGGAGTTTGCGAAGAGTGCTTTAGCTCGAGGCCATGCACCAGCAAAACGCCCCGCCACTGGCGGCGGTCGTTGTTGCGGCTACTTTAAGGGCTCGGCTGTTCAGCATGGCATTAAGGTGGCACAGGGATGTGTCGAGGTCAATGGGCCTGATGGTACTGCGCCGCCAGCAGACCAGACTACTCCCCCAGGCCCGTCTGGCTGGCTGACGGCTGGCCGCTGAGGTTATGGGCCAGTATGGCGTCGAGCCGCTCCGGATTGAACGGCTTGGACAAATAGTCGTCCATGCCGACGTCGAGGCATTTCTGACGGTCGCCATTCAGCGCGTGCGCCGTCATGCCGACGATCTTGACCGCCTGCATCTGGCCTGCCGCCTGGAGCTTGCGGATCAGGGCTGTGGCCGTATAGCCGTCCATGACCGGCATCTGCACGTCCATCAGCACCAGATCGAAGGACTCGGTCTCAAGCTTCGAAACGGCCTCCTTGCCGTTATTGGCGACAACGACCTCGTAGCCGGCGTCCTGAAGCAGGGTCAGGGCGACAATGACATTGCCTTCATAGTCTTCCACCAGCAGGATGCGCTTACGGTGGCTGGTCTTCCTGAGCGCGTTCTGGACCTCCGCCGGTGGCCGGCTTGTGCGGAAGCGCGGGTCGTCGTCGTTCTCGGCTATGTGTTCGACGTGTTGCAGCGGCAGGCCAATGCAAAAGCGCGACCCCATGCCTTCCTGGCTCTGGACGTTGACCTCGCCGCCCATCATGGTGACGAGGTTCTTGACGATGGCCAGACCCAGCCCCGTGCCGCCGAAGCGCCGGGAAATGGTCTCGTCGGCCTGGACGAACTTGTCGAAGACGCGCTCCATCTGCTCCTTGGTCATGCCGATGCCGGAATCGACGACATCGATGCGCACGCGCTGCTCGCTTTCGATCTTGACCAGGATATTGACGAAGCCTTCTTCGGTGAATTTCAGCGCGTTCGACACCAGGTTCAGCATGACCTGGCGGATGCGCGTGACGTCGCCGACGAAGTTCATCTGGGCGCGCGATGGCGCCTTGATCGATAGCAGCAGATCCTTCTCGACGGCGCGGACATTCATGATCGAACGCACCTCTTCCAGCAGGTCCGACAGGTTGAAGGGCCGGTTCTCGATCTGCATCTCGCTCGATTCGATCTTGGCGATATCGAGCAGGTCGTTGATCAGGTTCAGCAGGGAACCCGAGCTGACATTCAGGGTCGAGATGAACTGGCGCTGTTTCGGCGTCAGGCTCGGGTCGCGGTCGAGAATATTGACGATGCCGATAATGGCGTTCATCGGCGTGCGCAGTTCGTGGCTCATATTGGCCAGGAATTCGCTCTTGGCCAGGCTGGCCTCTTCGGCCGCCATGCGTTCGGACTGATTGAAGATATGGATGATGGACTGAGCCATCTCGACATCGTCCCGTGCCCATGGCCGGGAACGGCTCTGGACCTCCTGCTTCCACAGGTCGAACGATGCGCGCGGGACCAGACGGTGGCCGGCCTTTTCCTCGACTGCTTTTTTCTCCGGATTGCCCGCCCAGTGGACATTCTTGGCGATGGCGTCGCGGAACCATACGACATAGTCCTTGCGCATATGGCTGATCGGCGCGGCCAGGAAGCCGCCCTTGAGCCCTTCCAGGCCCGGAACGCCGGCGCAGAAGGTTTCGGCGTCATTGGTCTTGACGATGCCGCCGGGATGCCGGCGATGCAACCAGTCGGCCAGTCGGACCATGGTCTCTTCGTTGGGCGCGGAATCGAAGCTGTGAACGCGCTTCTTGTACTGGACCGCCATGCCCTGGGCCTTCATGGCGTCGAGCGCCAGTTCCTTCTTTTCGACCAGCAGGTCGTACAGGTCGAAATGGGTGCCCAGCGTTGCCGACAGCCGCTCGACGATCAGCTTGCGCTTTTCGGTTTCGGCGCGATCGACGATCTCCTCCAGCGATGACAGCTGCGCCGAGAAGATGTGCCCCATGATTTCCGACACCAGCCGGATGCGGTATGGCACGTGGTAGGGGCTGTTATGGTGGCAGGCGACCAGACCCCAGAAGCGGCCGTTCTGCATGATGGTGATCGACATCGACGCCGACACGCCCATATTGGCCAGGTACTGGACGTGGATCGGCGACACGCTGCGCAAGGCCGACATCGACATGTCTAGCGGCCGGTTGGTATGCGGATTGAGCGCCGGCAGGACCGGCACCGGCGCGTAGTTGATATCGGCGATCGCCCGGATGAAGTTCTTGGTGTAGAGCGTGCGCGCCTGGGCCGGGATGTCGGACGCCGGGAAGTGCATGCCCTTGTAGGACGCCATGTAGTCGGCGCGGCTTTCGGCGATGACCTCGCCATTCCAGTCCTCGTCGAAGCGGTACAGCTTGACGCGGTCGAAGCCGGTGATCTTGCGTACCTGAGCCGTGACGAAGTTGTAGAGTTCCTCATGGCGGCGCTGATCGCGCATGCCGACGGCGAACTGACGGAGTTCGTCGTAGAAGTAATCGCGCTCAAGCACCTTGGGATCATCGACGACTTCCAGTTCGACGATGATGTAGCCGTCGGACAGGTGCGCGACGGCGTCGAAGGTTTTGCCATTTAGCCGGATGACGCTCGACTGCGTCGGCTCCAGTTCACGGATGACGACGATATGGCGGATGATGTCGGCCTGTTCGGCCCCAAGAATCACGTCGAGTTTGGCGCCCAGTGCTTTGGCGTGCGGGACGCCGGTCCAGGACTCAAGGTTTTCACTGGCCTGCAGGACGATGTGGTCCTCGCGATTGAGAACCAGCATGACGCCGAACGGCTGGATTGAGCCGGGTGTGTGGATAGGCTCCTGCTCGCAACCTTGCAGGGCTTTCTCCAGCTGAGTCTCGGTCAGTTGTTCACGGGGTTTGAAGGGCATCTTCGTCTTTCAGGCGGAGCACGACGTCGCAAATACCGGCGATTCCCTGAAAGCACGCCACAGCCGTCTCGATGGTTTCGTTCGATTGCAAGGAAGGGGCGACTGCGAATAAATTTTCAATAAAGTTTTGCCACCGCTTACCATTTTCCTCGCCATCACCGGCAAAAAAGCGTTGATCTGCCATGGGTTGCAGGCCCAGGTGGCGTCGGAGCGCCTTTGACATTACATTCCCGCCGAGCGTCGATCCCTGTTTGACATAGAGGTAGCCCCATAATTGGGAGGGGGTGGTGAGCCGGGGTAGGGCGATGGGAAAATCAACGGGCGGCAGGTGTTCACGCGCCATGTCGGCGTGAAGCCATTGCAGAACCGGCGCGCCGGGTTCAGTGACCTGAGGCTCCATCGTCCGGTAGAATCGCTCAAAGGCCAGCAGCGCGTAGCGGTAGTCCCGCAAGGTCATGTCCGGTGACACCAGTGGCGCCAGAAGCGGATGAACGTGCAGCGCTTCGTGCGCGTCGCGTGTCTCGGTCCTCAGGCGTTCCAGCAGGGTCATCAGCGTCTCGTGGTCTCCGGCAATTAAACACGATTTCACACACAAACAAAGAGCGGAGGCGACGGTTAAGCCGCTTCCGCTCTTGTCATCTCCGATTCGGCGGAACCGGAGACTTGGCGCTAGAGCTGGTCGTTGCGGATCGTGCCGTCATCGACCAGATCGTTGTTTTCGTCGTTCCAGCGGCGCACCTGAAGCTCAGCTTCGTCCTGGGCTACGCCATAGCGTTCCTGGATTTTGCCGGACAGGAGCTTACGGTTGCCTTCGATGACGTCGAGGTCGTCATTGGTCAGCTTGCCCCAGGCCTTTTGCACGCGGCCCTTGACCTGTTCCCAGCTGCCTTCGATACGATCTTGGTTCATAACTATCTCCTTTGGAAATCAATGTGTTGATCGGAGAGTATCGTTTGCCCGCTAAGGTTTCCACGCGGGAGGCGGCAGTGTTCGTAAAGAATGAATAGTCAGGCTTCCAACGGTAAAGTCAGAACAGTTTCGCCGGCAGGCTCTGCGGTGTACAATAACCGCTTTCGCCGGGATGACTGCCCTTCTTGTTACCGCCGATCAGGCCCAGCACGCCGCTGTCGATTTCTTCGGCATAGAAGGCACCGCGCGACCGGTCGAGCGTGATGCGCAGCGCTGCGCCGCGTTTGGTGACCTTGTTGACAAGGTAGTAGGCGCTTTCGGTCACATTGGCCGAGCACATGGTGTCGAGACAGACCGAGCCGCGGATCAGCGACTTGTGCGCCGGATCGACGAACAGGAATTTGAAGTCCGCATTCTGGTCGGGAAAGACGGCCGACGGGAACAGGTCGATATAGAAGGTGCCGCGGCTGACCATCTGCTTGCCGTCAACAACCTGGGTTTCGCATTTCAGGCTGATCTGCGCCTGGCTTCCGACTGTCGGGGCTGCCTGGGGGATTGCCCGGGCCACGACGGGCGGCGGTGGCGGTGGCGGTGCGGTATCCACTTTCGGTGCAATGGCGACGTCGGACGGCGGGGCGACCGGCACATTGGTCTCGGCCGGCTGCGGCATGACGTCGTGCGTCAGAGCGTGCGCGGGGGGACCGATCGTTACGGGCTGGGCAGTGGGCGCAGGAGATGGCGTCAGTGTCGTGTAGGGTACCGGGCCGGCAGGCTTGGCGGGCGCTGCGGCCTTGGGTTTGGCTTTCTTGCGCGCGACTTTTTTCTTCGCCGGCGCGGAGGCTTCGGGCGCGCCGTCTTCGGCGTGCACGGCAGCAGGCGTCGCGAGCGACAGGGTAACGGCAAGAGCGAGCCAGAGCGGTTTCACGTTACGCCTCTTCGTCGAAGCGGTTGGCGACCAGTTCGCTGAGCGCCTTGACGGCGGCCTCGGCTTCCTCGCCCTCAGCTTCGATTTCGATCAGCGAGCCCTTGGCCGCGCCCAGCATCAAGAGGCCCATGATCGACAGGGCGTCAACGCGGTTGTCGTCCTTGATGACGTGGATCTGGGCTTTTTCAAAGCTCGACGCCAGTTTCACGAACTTGGCCGAGGCGCGGGCGTGCAGGCCCTTGTTGTTGCAGATTTCGACCTGGGCTCGCACCGGTAATGCCGTCTCACTCATTGAACCTCCTTCGGAGGCAGAAGCATTTC
The DNA here is from genome assembly GCF_056400965.1 of Asticcacaulis sp. P4_H10. Lineage (NCBI taxonomy): Bacteria > Pseudomonadati > Pseudomonadota > Alphaproteobacteria > Caulobacterales > Caulobacteraceae > Asticcacaulis > Asticcacaulis sp. P4_H10. The sequence continues at coordinate 345,554 of NZ_JBFUKH010000002.1, forward strand.
CCGGCGAAGTGCCAAAGCGGTTCGCCGTTAGGAAATGCGACAAAACGAAAAATAAGAGCATAGCTTCGCTTCAGCCGAAGCGGGCGATGCTCTGTGTTTTGCCAATGATGCGAGAGTTCTGATTCTGAGTCCAGTCAAAATCCCGTACTTGGAGTCTCAGAGATGGCTTAGTTATCGCCCGACAGCACGTATGAGGCGACAGTGACGTATTTGCGCCCGGCTTCCTGGGCATGACAGACGCAGGCACCCAGATCTTCGTTGCGGCGCAAGGACGCCAGCTTGATCAGCATGGGCAGGTTGATGCCGGCGATGACTTCGGCGCGCGTCTGTTCCATGACCGAAATGGCCAGGTTGGAGGGCGTGCCGCCGAACATGTCGGTCAGCAGGATGACGCCGTCACCTGTGTCGTTCTCAGCCGTCGCCTTCAGGATTTCCTGACGGCGCAGGCTGACATCGTCTTCCGGCCCAATGCAGATGGGGGTTACCTGGCTCTGTGGCCCAACCACATGTTCCATCGCCGCGACGAACTCTTCGGCGAGCCTGCCATGCGTAACGATCACCAGTCCGATCATGTATGCCTTAACCTTACTGCCGCGCTTATGCGATCGGCCGAATACGCGATATTAGTCCTCTTTGCTTCGCACTGCAAAATGAGAAATTCTGAACTACCCAGCAAAACCCGCACCACAGCGAAAACCGTGTCTTATGTGTCACTTGACGTAGCGGCACGGTCAGGTTGTGTCTGTGCGCCCGCGCCTGTCGAGGCCTGTTTCTCCCGCAATGCCTAACGAAAAACCGCTTACACTTTTTCGGGCATTGCTTAGTTTTGCCGCAGGCGCGTGATGAGTTTGGGCACCGATGACGCTTCACGTGGATTGAGACGGGTCGTCGGGAGGTTCAGTCCCAATATGGGAGTGATCTCGTTCTCCGGCAAGCGGTCGACCGGATCGGTCTGCGCCATGGCCACCAGGGTGATGCGCGTCATGGGGCGGCGTTGTCCCTGGCCGATGATGCCAAGGCCGCGGACTTCCATCAGCCCTTCTATCGTTTCGGGCGGTGCGGCGTAGAGATGACCGCCGGAGACCCAGATACACGAATAATCGTCCGAGACCAGATGGCAGCCAGCTTCGATGGCGCGCAGGGCCAGGTCACTCTTGCCAATACCCGATGGTCCCACGATCAGCACGCCCCGCCAGGTTTGGCCGACGAGCAGGGTCAGGGATGTGGCGTGGAGGATCAGTTTGCTCATGCAGACGCTTAGGATTTCCGGGGTGCAGGGCCAAAGAACGACCTTGGGAACTTACGTTATCTTTCTTTTCTTGAAGCCGCCATGTTGGTGACCTCAAGAAAAGAAAAAAGTTAAGGACTGTGGGGTCGCGGACCCCGCACCCCGGAAATCTTATGCAGCCGGCAGGACAATACTGAATCTCGCTCCCACCACCTTGTCACCTTCTGTCCGGTTTTCCGCCCAGATCTTCCCGTGGTGCGCCTCGACGATCTGCCGCGAAATCGACAGGCCCAGCCCGGAATTGTTGCCGAAGCTCGTGCCCTTCGGCCGTGACGTATAGAAGCGCTGGAAGATGGTCTCGAGGTTTTCCTCCGGAATTCCCGGGCCATCGTCCTCGATAATAACCCGCAACTGCCCGGCCTCGCCCGCAAGCAAGGCCACGCGGACTTCACCGCCCTCGGGCGAGAAAGAGCGTGCATTGTCGATGACATTGCGGAATACCTGGCCCAGCGGGCCTTCACGGCCATTGACGGTTGCGTGGGCGAGTTCACGGCTCAGACGGACGCGGACGCTACCCGTATGCTCATATAGCGACGCGATGTCTTCCATCAGCACGCCGACGTCGATTGCCTTCGGCACATCACGCGACAGTTCGGCATCGAGGCGCGATGCGTTGGAGATGTCGGTGATCAGGCGATCCAGCCGCCGGACGTCCTGATTGAGAACCCCCATCAGCCGGTCCTTGGCATTGTCATCCCTGACGATCGACAGGGTCTCCAGCGCGCTGCGAATCGAGGTCAGCGGGTTCTTGATCTCGTGCGCCACATCCGCAGCGAAGCGGTCGATCTCCTCCATCCGCCGCCACAGCGTGTCGGTCATGCTTTCCAGTGAGCGCGCCAGCCCGCCGATTTCATCCTGACGCTCTTCGAGATCGGGCAGGGAGATGGCACGCGCCTGGTTCGCACGCACCGTATCGGCGGCCAGCGACAGCCGCTGGATCGGCCGCGTGATCAGGAAATGCAGCATGATCGACGAAATAAAGGTCACACCCAAAGCCACCAGGATAAACGGCACCATGGCCTGGCGTTGCGCCTGGACGATCTCATCGACATTGCCGCGTTCCAGCGTCAGCACGCCCAGCACTGTCTTCACCCGCTTGATCGGGATCGACACCGACACGACCTTCTTGCCATGCTCATTGCGGCGGACGTGCGCCACATCGGTGCCGCTGAGCGCCATGGCCAGTTCGTCCTGCAAGTCGGTCTGGCCCTGGGCGCGCAGCCTGGCCATTTCGGACGAATTATCCTTCGGCTGCGGGTCCGTGGACTTGCGCGCCGGCGGCAAGGGCGTGACGTCGATCCGGTCGGACCCGGCCAGGGAATCGGCGATCCACGTGCCGTCCGACACCAGCTTGCCGTTGATGTCGTACAGCCGCGCGCGCTGACCCTGCGGGATAAAGCGGTTCATTACCTGCGCGGCATAGTAGGGCTGGAGGTGTGGGGCTTCGTTCTCTTCGCCCGTCGCCACGGCGCCGATCAGGTTGCCAATCGTCTGGGCCTGCGACTTCAGCGAGTCCTCATAGGCGTCGATCAGGCCGCGCCGGAACTCGTTCACCACCAGAGTACCGCAGACCAGGATCAGCAGGCTGATAATGTTCAATCCGACAACCAGCCGCCCGAGACGCGAATGGATAAACGGCAGCCGCTTGTACCAGGGACCGGTTGTCATCAGATTGTCCTATCGGCCGGAAGCCTGCTCAGGCTTCACGGTAACGATAGCCGACGCCGTACAGCGTTTCGATCGAATCGAATTCCGGGTCGACGACGCGGAACTTCTTGCGCATGCGCTTGACGTGGCTGTCGATCGTACGGTCGTCGACATATACCTGATCGTCATAAGCGGCATCCATCAGGTTGTCGCGGCTCTTGACGAAGCCGGGACGCTGGGCCAGGGCGTGCAGCAGCAGGAATTCGGTGACCGTCAGGCGGACGGGCTTGCCGTCCCAGGTGCATTCGTGGCGAGCGGCGTCCATGACCAGTTTGCCGCGCTTGAGCGACTTGGCGTTCAGCGCTTCCTGGACCTCGGGGGCCTCGCCCTGTTCGATAATGCCGGCGCGGCGCAGCACCGCCTTGACGCGTTCCAGCAGCAGGCGCTGCGAGAACGGCTTGTGCATATAGTCGTCGGCGCCCAGGTTGAAACCCAGGATCTCGTCGATCTCGTCGTCCTTGGAGGTCAGGATGATGACCGGCAGGTTCGACGTCGCCCGGATGCGTTTCAGCACTTCCATGCCGTCCATGCGCGGCATCTTGACGTCGAGAATGGCAAGGTCAGGCGGGTCCTTCTCGAGTGCGGCCAGGCCGGTGGCCCCGTCGTAATAGGCCTGGATCGTATGACCGCCGCTTTCCAGCGCGATGGATACGCTCGTCACGATGTTTTCGTCGTCATCGACCAGGGTGATGCGGGCCATGAATGCTCCGGTTTTCAAGAGATAGAATAGGATACGCCACTGCTACAGTTCTAAGAGCGCAATATAGTCCATTTCAAGGCGTGAACACGGCTCAAAACAGGTCATATCGGGACCGAGAAGCGTCCTCAATGGGATTTTAACCCCATTTGTGTAAATTTTGCAGGAATTTCAAGGCCCAATGGTAGGGGCTGACCAGGAAAACAGATGAGCGGCTTCGCGCACAGTCAGGTCCACTATGAGATTTTCGCGCGCAAGACGCCCTCATCGTCGTGGGCCTTGCAAATGGCGCTGGAAAACCGCGATGTCGCCATAAAGTCGGCTGAGACCCTGCTGGTCGAAAAGAGTTTCGCCGCGGTGATGGTCAGCAAGGAGACGCTAGACAACAATTCCGGCGAATATCGCTCACTGACCGTCTTCACCAAGGGCGCACCCGAAGAGAAGAAGAAGGTCAAGACCGTCTCCTCGGTCGACAGCATCTGCACGGCGCCGCAGGATCTCTATACAGCCATCGCGCGTGAAAAGATCGGCCGTCTGCTCGAAGAATGGCTGAAGCGCAACGCCGTCACGCCGTTCGAACTGCTGCACCGCCCCGACCTCGCCGAACGGCTTGACGCGACGGGCACCGAGCTTCAGCATGTCGTGCAAAAACTAGCCGTGCCCGAAAGTCAGGACACTGGCCAGGACCTGCACGAACTGATGCGCCGCTGGCGCGCCTTGATCGACAAGGCTGTGCTGCGTTTGATCACCGATGGCCGCAAGAAAAGCTTCCCTGACGTCGTACCGTCCAACTGGCTGGGCACGATCGACAAGCTGTCGAGCCATCCTGAAAAGGCCTATATCCTGGGTGGCGCCCTGGCCAAGGTGCTGGGCGAGGACCGGCGTCCATCTGTCAAGCTGGAAAAGCTCCTGCTGTTCGCCACGGTCCTGGCCGATCATATCGATGGCCGCGAGTGGGCGATGCACGTCATCGAAGCGCCTGTGGTCGAAATCTTCTCGTCGCGCAATTCGCTGTCCGATGTCCTGGGCCAGGAAGCCGATCTCGGCACCTCACTTGCGATCATGACCCGCATGGCCGCCGGCCGCGAGGTCGACCTGGTCGCCAGGATCGACCCGCAGGTCGCGCGCGTCATTCCGCCGCTGAAAGACGTACTTGAGGGCTATCACAACCTCATTCTGCGCGATTGCTTCAAAGCCCTGGGAGCCAGTATTTCCAAACGGCTGATGCAGGAGATCAAGGGGTTGCGCCGCCTGAAGCCGGGTGATCCGGAAGGCGAGATTGAGATCCTGCGCGCGCTTGCCATGTGCCTGACGGCCGCCGGCAAGGAAGAGTCGCAGCGCGACGACGTCAAGGACGCCTTTACCGAACGCTCCAAGATGCTGGTGTCGTCGGACTTCGTTGCCAGCCTGACTGGGAACGCCAAGACGTCGGCCGAGGAAATCGAAAAGCTGATCTGGCTGTGTGAAAACGTGGCGGGCGCCGCCAACAAGCGTCAGGCGGCACGTTGGGTCGTCTCGGCGATCACCAGCCTGAAGTTCGAACGCGAAATCCGCAACTCCAATACGCCGGCGCCGCAACGCCTGCAGCATCTGGCCCAGATGCAGAAGAAGGTGCTGAAGGCTGCCCTTGGCGACGCTGACCGCGACGAAATCGTCGGCAAGCTTGGCCAGATCGGCGCTCAGATCGCCAATGACATCCACCTAATTCAGCAGACGCTGAAGGCGCCCGTACCGCCGATGCACAAGGTGGCCATGCTGCTCAACTTTGCCGCCGGCAATGCCGCGCCGCTGGGCCCGGTCAGCGAACAGGCCAAGGCGGAGGTCATGCGCCTGCTGCGGATGCCGCAGATCCGCGAGAGCCTGCTGGGCAATCCCCAGGCCATGGCGGCGCTGAAACCGATGATGCAGGCGGCGGGACTTGCTGCCTGACTTGGCGGCTTAAAGCGATTTTTGGGGTTATCCGCTTTTTGCGGTTGAGTGCGGCCAGGGTTTGGCTTAGGTTCCGCGCCACCTGAGGCCGGCGTCCGGCAAAGCAGGCACCCGTAGCTCAGCTGGATAGAGCGTTGCCCTCCGAAGGCAAAGGTCGTACGTTCGAATCGTATCGGGTGCGCCAGGTTTTCCAAAGACTTAAGATCAATCGTGAGTCTTGTGCTCTTGGTGGAGACACTAGGGGGATGCTATTGTCTTGTTTAGCGCAACTAAAAAAATTCCTAAGCTGTAGCTGCAAGGCTATGAAAACCGCCGCCCCGTCATGCAAAATGGAGAGGGTGCCGACCATCTGCGGTATTTCGACAAGCGGCTGAAACGTACAAGCAGCATTGGCTGCACGTCTAACGCTTGGCGCATGGTTGATGTCAACCTCGGTCGATCGTTCTCACCCTCACAGGCAATTATTGGTAGAAATAAATCATAAAATTATTCTCAGTCGTCGGGGATAATTTTTTGAGCCACGCGAGTTTTCACTGGAACCCATAACGTTTGCACGATGCGTAGTGCACTGCTTTATTTTAATAAATTAGATTACCATTTTTGCGTTCCGGAGGTAAGCAATTAACGATATCGAAGTTGCAATCGCTCAATCTATAATTTACATGTAAAATTTAATTTTGCATATGACGTTTTGATGTGTATCTCTGTTATGGGTCTAACAATAAGGCCCGCCTTTGGTAGGGAGTGTCGACCCTAGTCCTCTTGTGGTCGTGCGCCTGCTTCGGGCTCAAAAAAACAGGAAGGACGTCATGAAAAAAACCTGCGTCATGCCCTTTTAAAAGGGCTGGCTGTCAGCCTGCTTGCCATTTCGGCGGCGGCGATTTCCACAGTGTCCCCCGTCAGCGCACAGAGCTACACCTGGCAGACCGCAAAGATCGGCGGCGGCGGTTACGTGCCCGAAGTCATCGCCCATCCGGGCCAGCAGGGCCTGTTTTATGCCCGTACCGACGTGGGCGGCGCCTATCGCTACAATTCGTCGAACAGCACCTGGGTACCGCTGCTCGACTGGTTGACCCCGGACCAGGCCTCCTACGACTTCGTCGAAGCGATCGCCGTCGATCCCAACAACACCCAGAAGCTCTATATGGTTGCCGGCGGCGGCCATGACTGGCAGACCAACTGCTGCGGCGCCCTGCTGATCTCGAACAACCAAGGCGCCAGTTTCACCATCTCGCCGTTCACCTTCGAGGTCAACGGCAATGAGGCCGGCCGCAATGTCGGCCCGCGCCTGGCGGTCGACCCCAACCTGGGTTCGGTACTGTTCTACGGTACGGCCAACACCTCGGCCTGGGCCTCGAGCAACGGCCTGTGGAAGAGCACGAACAGCGGCACGACGTGGACGAAGGTCACGGGCTTCCCGGCCATGTCCAATAACGACACCGGCGCGGGCGTCAGCTTCGTCGCCATGCACAAGCCGTCCAGTTCGTCGGGCCAGAACACGAAGACCATCTTCGCCGGTGTCAGCACCCCGGCCGCAGCTACCAATGGCGCCACGCTTTACCGTAGCACAGACGGCGGCAATAGCTGGTCGCTGGTTTCGGGCGCACCGACGGGCCTGATGCCGCAACAAGGCCAGATCGGTCCTGACGGCAACCTCTACATCACCTATTCGCGGCAGGCTTCGGGGTCGAACGGCGGCGGTCCCAGCGGCTTGGACCATGGCCAGGTGTGGAAGTACAATGTTGCCGGCGGCAACTGGACCAACATCACGCCCCCGAACGACAGCCAGCAACTGGCCGGCTGGTTCGCTGACTATGGCTTCTCCGGTCTGTCGGTCGATCCGGCGCATTCGGGCACTGTCGCCGTCATGAGCGTCAACCGTTATGACGGCCACGGTGAGTCCCTGCATCGGACCACCAACGGCGGCCAGTCCTGGGTCGACGCCACCGCCAATGTCAACGTCAACCTCACGGCGGCGCCCTGGAACGGAACCCGCGCCTATATCGGCAACTGGGCCGGCGTGGCGCTTGATCCGTTCAACACCAACCACGCCTTCGTGACCTGGGGGGGCGGCATCATGTCGACCCAGAACTTGACGGCGTCGGCCAGCGGTGGGACCGTCAATTTCGCGCTCGATGAAAATGGCGTCGAAGAAACCGTCCCACTCAGCCTGGCGTCTCCGAGCACCTTCCCCTGGGGTGGTTCGGTGCCGTTGGTGAGCGGGATGGGCGACGTGTGCGGCTTCTTCCACTCCAGCATGACACAGGCCCCCGCGGCCGCGCACTCCAATCCCACCTGCGGCAACACCACCTCACTCGACTGGGCCAAGAGCGCCTCGAACATTATGGTGCGGGTCGGCATATGGGGCAGCGCTCCAGGCGCCATCTCGTATAATGGCGGCTACAGCTGGTCTCCCTTCACCAGCACACCGGCCGGTGTCACGAATGACAGTGGCGGCACCATCGCAATCAACGCCGACGGCAGCTCCATCGTCTGGGCGCCCGGTGACAGCGGCGTCGTGCCGGTCGTCTCGACCAACAGCACCTACAGCTGGTCTTCGACATCGTTGCCCGCAGGCATCGCCGTGGTGGCCGACGGCGCGAACGTCAACAACTTCTATGCCTACGATCGCTACACCGGCAAGGTCTATGTCAGCACCAACAAGGGCGTTAGCTGGACCCAGCCCGTTACGCCGATTGCGTGGCACACTATGATCACGCCGTTCGGCAAGTCCTGCGACGTCTGGCTCTACGGCTACAGCGGCCTGATGCGTAACACGACCTGCGGCTCGGGCACCTGGAGCCAGGTCTCCGGTCCGACGAGCATTCAGGCCATGGGCTTCGGTAAGGCGGCGTCCGGCCAGTCCTACCCGGCCATGTACGTCGCCGGCACCTACAACAATGTCAAAGGCGTCTTCCGCTCGGTCAACGGCGGCAGCACCTGGGTGCGGATCGACACCGCCCAGAATCAATACGGCGGCTTCCGCATGCTTGTGGGCGACCCCAAGACCTTCGGTACGGTCTATGGGGCCACCAATGCCGGCCGTGGCGTCGTTTACGGAACGTCTCCGAACTGACCCTGATACCCGGGACCAGCGGCCGCCGCGCCGCTGGTCCCATCCCCTGCTGCGACACGCAATCCACAAGTTCTTACCTGAGTAAAACCTATGAAAGCGATACAACACTTGTCGGGCACCATTCCGGCCCTGGCCCTGGTTGCCCTGCCGGCCCATGCCCAGGCTTACGCGGATCCTGAAGGCTCGGGCGCGATTGTCGGCGCCCTCCACTGGATCCAGGGAACCTTGCTGGGCACGACGGCGACCGTGGTTGCTGTGATCGCCGTGGCCTTCTGCGGATATATGATGCTGACAGGCCGGTTGAACTGGCGTCACGGCGCTGCGGTCATCCTGGGGTGCTTCATCCTCTTCGGTGCGACCAGCATCGTCGCGGGCATTCAGACAGCGGCCAGCGGCGGCTTTTGAACCATGGACACGCTCGACCGCGACCGCCTTTTCGTAGCCCTGACCAAGCCGCAGATGTTCCTGGGCGTAACCTACAGCTTTTTGATAGCGAACGTCATCATCACGACGGAACTGTTCCTGGTCTTCAAGTCGCTCTGGGTCATCGCCGCCGCTCTTGTCATCCATGCCATCGGCTGGGTCGCCCACCTGTACGATCCGCGCATTTTCGATATCTGGATCGTTACGAGCTCACGCTGTCCGCACATCGCGAACCGGTCGCTATGGGGGTGCAATTCCTATAGTCCATGACCAGAGTAGCTTACGAAAAAGAAACCCGTGGCGGCGATCGCCTGCCGTATCTTGCGCATGTCGACGACAATACGGTGATGCTGCACGACAGGCGTCTGATGCAGACCATCGTCCTGAAGGGACTGCTGTTCGAAACCGCGGACACCAGTGAACTCAATTATCGCAAGGACCTGAGGGACGCCGCGCTCAAGGCGCTCAGTGCTTCGCGCTTTGCGCTATATTACCATATCGTCCGCCGGCGCATCGAACCGGCGCTTGATGCCTCTTACGACGACGCATTCAGCCGCGCCCTGAACGACCGGTGGCGCAAACGGCTGGACGCCAAGGCGCTCTATGTCAACGATATCTATGTCACGCTTCTGCGCCGGCCGACCCAGGGCAGCAAGGGCCTGGTTCAGCGATTCTTCGAAAACGTGTCCGCTGACGCCGGCCGCGCCGACAGCGAACTGCGCGAAGGCCTGCGCGACTTGAACGAGGCCCGCGAGGTCCTGATGGCTTCGCTTGCGGCCTATCGGCCGCGCGTCGTCGGCGTCTATGCGCGGGACGGCAGGCGCTATTCCGGAATTCTTGAATTCCTGGCGCAGATTTACAACGGCTTCAGCCAGGCACGACTGCTGCCGGAGGGCAAGCTGGCAGCGCACGTGCCGGCCCGCCGCCTCAGCTTTGGGCGCATGACCGGTGAGCTGGCCCCCTATGCCGAACAGGACCGACGCTATTTCGGCATCCTGTCGATCCGGGACTATCCCGGAACGTCGCGGCCGGGCATGATCGATGAATTGCTGCGGTTGCCGGCCGAATTCGTGCTGACCCAAAGCTTCGCCTTCGTTGATCGCGACCCCGCACTGCGCCGCGTCAACCTGGCCCTGCGCCGCATGCGCGCCAGCGACGACGAGGCGATCACCTTGCGCAATGAACTGGCTGGCGCCAGTGACGACCTGGCCGCGGGACGTGCGATCTTCGGCGAACATCATATGACCCTGATGCTCAGCGCCGCCGACGAAGGCCAGGTCGCGCAAGGGTTGGCCGACGCCCAGGCGGTGCTGGCGGACCTCGGCATCGTCGGTGTGCGTGAGGACCTGGCGTTGGAGCCAGCTTTCTGGGCACAGTTCCCCGGCAATATGCAGTTCATCACCCGGCGCGCGCTCATTGCGGGACGCAATTTCGCCAGTTTCGCGTCGTTCCACAATTTTGCGATTGGCGAGCCGCGCGGTTACTGGGGTGAGGCGGTGACCGTCCTCGAAACGACGGCGGCGGGACCCTGTTTTTTCAACTTCCACCACGGCGACCTCGGCAATTTCAGCGTCATCGGCCCCTCCGGCTCGGGCAAGACGGTGGTGCTGAACTTCTTGTTGGCCCAGGCGCTGAAGTTTCGGCCACGGCTCGTCTTCTTCGACAAGGATCGGGGCTCGGAAATCTTCATCCGTGCGGTCGGCGGTCGTTATCGCAGTTTGCGCCCCGGTGCGCCCTCAGGCCTGAATCCCCTGGCCCTGGAGGCATCTCCGGCGAACCGTCGCTTTTTGATTGAATGGGTATCGCGCCTGGTCTCGGCGGACGAGACACCGAGCGCCGAGGACCTAACGGTGATCGAGGCGGCGGTCGACGCTAATTTTTCGGCGCCGCCCAGCCTGCGCCGCCTGCGTGCCTTCGCGGACCTGCTGCGCGGCGCGGAGCGGCCGAGGGCCACCGACCTCCATGCCCGGCTGCGTCCCTGGTTCGGTACCGGAGAGCACGCCTGGCTGTTCGACAATGCAGAGGACGAGGTCGGACTGGATGCGGCGGTCGTTGGCTTCGACATGACGCAATTGCTGGACGCACCGGCGACGCGGACGCCGGCCATGATGTACCTGTTCCATCGCGTCGAAGAACGGCTGGATGGATCGCCGGCGATTATTGTTGTCGACGAGGGCTGGAAGGCGCTGGATGACGATATCTTTGTGGCCCGCATTCGTGACTGGGAAAAGACCATCCGCAAGCGCAACGGACTGGTGGGCTTCGTCACCCAGAGTGCCCAGGACGCTTTGGCCAGCCGCATATCCTCGGCGATCGTGGAGCAGGCCGCCACGCATATCTTCCTGCCCAATGCACGTGCCCAGGCGGCAGACTATGTCGACGGGTTCGGGCTGACCCAGCATGAGTTCGACCTGGTCCGGTCCTTGCCCGATCACGCCCATTGCTTCCTGATCAAGCATGGCCGCGAAAGTGTCGTGGCGCGCCTCGACCTGACCGGCGAAGCGGAAATGCTGCACGTTCTGTCCGGCCGCGAAAGCGCTATCCGACTACTGGATGAGGTGCGTGCCGCTGTCGGCGACGACCCAGGCGACTGGATGCCTGTCTTCCTGGAGAGACTGACATGAGCGGTGCCTGTCCTGCCGTGGCCGATGGCGCCGGTGTTGTCGAGCGCCTGGCCAGCTATGTCGAATGCCAGTCGCGGCAGATCGAACTGGCGGGCTTCCACGGAGGCCTGTGGCATGGCCTGCCGACGGCCCTGGTTGCGGTGTTGCTGGTGCTCTATGTCGCTGGCATTGGCTATCGCCTGATCCTGCATCATCACCTCGATGCCGCCAGCCTGGTCTACGCGGTGCTCCGGCTGGGTTTTGTCATTGCCGCGGCAACGAGCTTCACCACCTATTCCGCGCTGGCCTATACGGTCTCTACCCAGGGGCCGGGGGAATTGGCGGCCATGGCCCTGGCTCCCACAGGATTGCGGGCGCCTTCGCTGACCGAGGCCAGCCACGCCGCGGCCGGTTATCTGGACGCATTGGCCGCGCCGGCCCAAGCGGTGCCGGTCCCTGTGACGCCGCAGCCCACGGGCGGCGATCCGTCCGTTGCCCCCGCCGTACCGGGGCCTTCGCCTGCCACTCCGGGCCAGGACCTAGGTAATGCCATATTGATGCTTTCTTGCGTCGGGTTCAGCCTGGCCACGCGGCTGGCTCAGGCGATCGTACTGGCCGTCGGGCCGCTGTTCATCGCCGCCGCCCTGTTCGATATGTCGATTGGACTCTTCGTCGGGTGGCTGCGGGCGATGATCGCGCTATTTGTGGCCCAAACAGGCTATGCGGTGAGTGCCGCACTCGAACTGTCTTTTTTGACAGGAGATCTGTCGCGCCTGTCGCAGACGTCTCCTGATGCCGGCGCCCCGTTGCTTATCGGGCTGTTTTTCCTTGCAGGGTGTGCAGCCATAACCGTGGTCGCGGTGCTCGCGGCAGGTGGGTTCCTGCCTGTCGACCTTATCCGGCGCGCCGGCACCTTCGTGACCGCGCGAACGGGAACCGAAGCACCGTCGGTCCCACGATCTCCCTGGCCGGTCCCGGAAATTCGGACCGATCCCCCGGTTTCGCGGGCGCAGCGCGTGACGGACGCGGTCGGCGCATTGGCCGTGGCCGACGAGCAGCGGCAGAACAATAGCCGGGGAGGGGGCGGCGGCGGCGCTTCAGCTTGGGCCGGCTCCACGGAATCTTTGGCAGGTGCGGGGCCGGGATTGCGGCGGCCGACACATATGCGGGCGTCAACAGGTGCGGCGAAGCGGGACTTGATTTCATGAAAACAGACACGCAATCCTACTATCCGGACAGCGCGAGCTGGGCGCAAAGCGAGGCCGACGGCGCGCGGCGCGCCCGTAACCGGGCCTGGCTCGTTGCCGGCGCGGCGGCCCTGATCGCTGTTGCCGAAGCTCTCGCCCTGGCCAGCCTGGTTCCGCTCAAATCGACAAATGTCGTGCCGGTCCTCGTCGACCGGCAGACCGGATTTGTAGAGGTGCTGGACAAAGACGGCAGTCAGACCCTGCGCGCCAACACCGCCCTCACGCGTTCAATGCTGGCGCAGTATGTCGTCGCCAGGGAAGGGTTCGATATTACGGCCCTGCGCGCCGACTACCGCAAGGTAATGCTTTGGTCGGGCGGCCAGGCGCGTGGCGAATATGCTGCCCTGATGCCCGCGCAGAATCCGCAAAGTCCCCTCAAACTCTATCCGCGTTCAGCGGTGGTGGCAGTCAATATCGAGTCTATCTCGGAACTGGGGCCGAAGACGGCTCTGGTGCGTTTCACCACGACCCGAATGAACGAAGGCACCGCAAGCGGGACATACGGTTATTATTCTGCAGTCATCACCTATCAGTTTTCCGACGGGCCGCTTAGTGCAGAGGACCGGCTGGTCAATCCGCTGGGCTTCCAGGTAACGCGCTACAGGCGCAGCGACGAGACCGCGCCGCGACCGACTCAGGGCTTCACAATGGCGATACCCCTCGAGGCGCCTGATGTGGCGACAGCCCTAAGCGACATTCCGCCGTCCGAAGATAGTACGGCTTCCCCTACGAGCGTGAGAGAGCCGTGACGATACGCCGCTATCTCCTTGCCATGATTGCTGTTCTGTCGGTCGCCGTCGGTGCTCCTGCTCAGGCGTCGGTCACGCCGACCCCGGGCGTTAAGGACCCGCGGATACAGACGGTCGACTACGATCCGGACGAGGTCGTTATCCTGCGCGTGGCGTTGGGCTATGCCGTGGCCGTCGAGTTTTCATCGGACGAACGCATTGAAAACGTGGCGCTTGGGAACAGCGCCGTCTGGCAGGCCGTGGCCAACCATCGGGCTGATCGCCTGTTCATCAAGCCGATGCAGGGCGCGACCAACACCAATCTCACCGTCATCACCGATAGCCGCGAATATAATTTCGACCTGACCGCGATTCCGACTCCGGACGCCGCGACGCCGATATCGCTGCGTTTCGTCTATCCGGTATATCTGGACCAGTCGGCTCCTCAGGATACGCCGAGGTCGGACTTTCGCTTCACAGGGGCCACGTCTTTGCGTCCGTTGTCCATGTATGAGAACGGCTCTGCGACCTTCGTGGAATGGCGCAGCGAAGGCCAGGTTCCGGCCGTCTTCATGATCAACGACCAGGGGGCCGAGGTCCTGATCAACGGCGCCATGCGTGATGGCAAATATGTCATCGACCTCGTCGCCGACCGGTTCGTTTTCAGACTTGGGAATCAAAAGGCGACAGCGACACGCGTTATCGAGAAGGGACGGAAATGACCGGTACCGGCACGCAAGGACCCGACGATCGTGCGCCCCGGGTGACCCTGCCGAAAGCGGGGCCTTCACCGGTCATCGTGGCCGCACTCCTTTGTCTCATAGGTGGAGGGGTGATCTGGGCCAGCCAGGCCCATATCGGCGGACGCAAGATGGTACCGCGCACCGTACCGGCTGCCATGACGGTTCCGCCGCCTATTGCGCCATTGGTCATTCCGCCGCCGCCGCCCGAGCCGGCTTCCCAGTCGCTCCCTGAAATTCGCTATGTCCCGGCTCCACCGCCGCCGCCGGTCATCCAGTATGTCGAGCGCCCCGGTCCGCCTCAAATACCGCCGGCGCCCGAACCGCGGCTGTCCGAGCCCGTCATGACGATCGACCTGCCTTCCGCGTCGCCGGCCGAGACCCCGGCGCCGGACGACACGCCAGCGCGCGCCGTGATCATGCGCAATCGCGCCATGCTGGTCCCCCAGGGTGCACTTATTCCAGCCGCGATCGAAACGCCGGTCGATTCCAGCCAGGGCGGCGCCGTGCGCGCCATCACGACGGGTGACACACGCGGCTTTGACGGAACGCGCGTTCTCATCCCGCGTGGCAGCCATCTGATCGGCGAAATCCGTGCCGGGACACAGGCCAATCAGAGCCGTGTCGCGATCCAGTGGACACGCCTGATCCGGCCCGATGGCGTTGCCATCAAGCTGACGGCGCCGGGAGCGGACCTGCGGGGTGGAGCAGGTGTTGCGGGGAAGGTCGACAATCACCTGATGGCGCGCATCGGGTCCGCCACTCTTCAAACGGTCCTGACGGTAGGCATCGCGTTGGCGTCGCGCCCTGGCGATGGTTCCGTGGTTCTGGGCGTTCCTGCCCAAACGGCGGGCAACGTCGCCCAGGCAGGTTCCCCACAAGGCGTAAATGCGCCGACGGTCAGGGTCGAGGCCGGAACGCCGATCATGGTCTTCGTCAACCGGGACATGGACTTCACGGGGGTCTTGCCAAGACGATGACCGGTCAGGTGAACATCGATTACCCCGGCGACTATCTCAGTCACTATCTCGAGCCGCTTCGGCCATTGCTCGCCGATGCGGAGACGACCGATATATATATCAACCGGCCGGGCGAAATCTGGCGGGAGCGGCTGGGAGGCGACATCGCGTGCCTGCCCATGCCCGTACTCGATAGTGACTACCTGCAGCGCCTGGCCCGTCAGGTTGCCGTTTATTCGCACCAGGGACTAAGCCGGGCCCACCCGCTGCTCACCGCCAGCCTTCCGGACGGCGCGCGCATACAGATCGTCATGCCGCCGGCGACGCAAGCTCATATCGCCATGGCCATCCGCCGACATCGCACGGCAGTGATGCCCCTGACCGCTTATGCACTTGAGCCGGCACAGCGTCGCAGCGTTGTGCCCGCCCCTACTGGCGAACTGGCGGCGTATCTGGCCGGTGCCGTCCGGCAAAGGCGTAATATTGTTATCTCCGGCGGGACATCGAGCGGCAAGACAACCCTGCTCAACTCATTGCTGGCTGAAATCCCGCTGTCGGAACGGTTGATCACCATCGAAGACGCGGCGGAGCTGCGGCCGGGTCACGCCAACAAAGTCCAATTGATCGCCACCCGCGGCGGACAAGGCGAGGCGAGCGTGACGCCGAACGACCTGCTGGAGGCCGCCCTGCGCATGCGACCGGACCGGATATTGCTCGGGGAAGTGCGTGGTGCCGAAGCCTATACCTTCCTGCGCGCCATCAATACGGGGCATCCGGGCTCGATGACGACCGTCCACGCCGACAGTGCCGAAGGCGCCCTGAGGCAACTGGCAATCATGATATTGCAGGGCGCGTCCAACCTCGACTATGCCAATGCTTATGTGCTGGTGAAGTCGATGGTCGACATCGTGATCCAGATAGATCGGACGGACGGGCGCCGTTGCGTCTCCGAAGTCCTGAGCCTGGGCGCCAGTGTCGGAACATGACGATCGACGGTTAGGCGGCTTGCAAAGCTGATCCAATGTGTACCAGGCAACATGATGACTCCCGAATGTCCGCTTTCGGGCGTCGTTTGAAGAAGCGGGCCTATTACAATTTTACTTCCGCCTTTGGCGCTTTGTTGAATTTATCTCTATGTATGCGCAACAAGAGATGTGTTATTAATCATAGGGTTATGGTGAGGCGAAAGTTCTCATTTTCATTGTCCCCGGTGCGCCAGGTTTTTCAATGACATGGTTGTCTTAGTGACGTGCTGGAATGCCAATCCAGCGCGCAGTGTCACGTGCACACCCATATGGTGGTGCGGGCCGGTTAAATTCCTACTCAATCACATGAGAATTTCTACATTGCCAAATCAACACCAAATTTATAGAGTTTAGATGTCGCGCTAACGCACATACGAAGCGCAGCCAATTGACCGGCTGGACCACGGGGTCGCCGTCACACACCATCACCCATTCCCGAAGCTGCGCGGCCAGATGAGGCCGCGTGAAAGCCTCCCCACACGCTTCGAAAGGTTTTGCCATGAGCGCGACCTACAATCTCCCCAATCTCTGGTATACCCGCTGCCCGGTGCCGACGCCGCTGGGCCTGGCCGTTCAGCTTGGCTACTTCCGTGATGAATTCGCCCCTGAGGGCCTGGAACTCAAGTCGCTTCAGGAAAGCCTCGATCCGGCAATCAAGGAATCGCACTTCGACCACACGCTTAGCAATTCCTTTCGGCAGGGTGGTAATATCCCGGCCATCTGGGCACGCGCCAATGGCCGCCAGACGCGGGTCATCGGCCTGAACTGGACTGACGAGTCTCTCCTGGTTATTACCCTGCCGGGTTCGGGCATCAAAGGTCCGAAGGACCTGAAGGGTCGCCGCCTGGCCCTGCCGGTCAATCACGGCTCGATCGACTTCAACCGCGCCACCGCCCTGCGCGCCTATGACAAGGTGCTGGAGCTGGAAGGCCTGGCTCTGAAGGACGTCCAACTCGTCGATGTCGTAGCCGCGCCGCAAGCCGAGGGCGGCAGCGATGTCGATGCTTCGGGCAAGCGCATCCGTCGCCGTTCGGGTTACCGGGCCGAAATCCGCGCCCTGCTGAATGGCGAAGTCGACGCCATCTTCGTCAAGGGCGTCTACGGCGTCGAAATTGCCCGCGCCCTGGCCGCGCACATTGTCACCGACATCGGCTTCCATCCCGATCCGAAGGTGCGCATCAATAACGGCGCGCCGCGTACCCTGACGGTCGATCAGGACCTGCTCGATGCCCGCCCAGATATCGTCGTCCGCTTCCTGAAACGGATCGTCGAAGCCGGCGAGTGGGCGCGCAGCCACCCGGCCGAAACGCACAGTTTCATCGCCAATGAAACCTCCAGCTTCCCGGATCTGGTCCGGGCCGCCTACGGCGAGAACGTTCATCAGAACCTCGATACCTTCCTCAATGCGGAATCAATCGATGCTCTGGTCGACTTCAAGGACTTCCTCTTCCGCCATGGCTTCCTGAAGGCCGATTTCGATGCTCGCCAATGGGTGTCTTACAAGGCCATAGAGCAGCTCGAGCCGGCCATAGCCGCACAGTAATTTTCTCAAGAAAACAAAGACAAAATGACCTCCCTCCTCCCCGGACGGCGGGCCCTGTGGCTCGCCTCGGCAACGCTGCTTGCCTCCACGTCTCCCGTATTCGCTGCCGACGTCGTGGCGGATAGCGCCGTCGCCGACGACCAGTCCATCACCCGCCAGGCCGCCGAAGCGGCCGAGCTTCGCCGCAACGACAAGGACGGCTCCGTCGAGACCGTCATCGTGACGGCCAACAAGCGTTCGGAAAGCGCGCAAAAGGTGCCGACAGCGCTCAGCGTTGTGTCGGGCGCTGCCCTGGAGCGCCAGGAAATCCGCTCGGCCGCTGACGTCGTGCGTTTCATCCCGAACGCCTCGGCGGCGCAGACCGAGTCGCGTAACCGTCCGCGCTGGTTCATCCGTGGTATCGGCTCCAACGACCCCGGCGCCAATGTCGTCAATCCGGTCGGTGTTTATATCGACGAAGTCTATCTCAACGCGCCGTGGTTCCAGGCCTTCCCGGCCTTCGACCTCGACCGCGTCGAAGTCCTGCGCGGCCCGCAAGGCACGCTGTGGGGCAAGAACACCGTCGGCGGCGCTATCCACTATATATCGCGCAAGCCGCAGTTCACGACCGGCGGCTTTGCCCGCGCCGGCATCGGCAACCTCGAATCCTATAATGCGCAGGGCGCCGTGACCGGCCCGCTGTCCGACAAGCTGGCGGCGCGCCTGTCGTTCGCATCCGAAAAGCGCGGTGGCATCGCCACGAACGCCGTCACGGGTGAGGATGATTTCGGCAAGATCAGCGACAGCGCGGCGCGCTTCCAACTGCTGTATCGGCCCAATGACGACTTCGAAGCCCTGCTGTCCTTCCGCGCCCGCAATTCTGACGGCACGCCGATTGCGCGCTACATCGAGCCGGCCTTTCCCGACAACGCGACCTTCAAGGGGGCTTCAGCGCCGTTCGACGACTACGGCAATGCTGCGACAGATGCCCCCAGCATCGGTGCGTCCAATGTCGACGGTTCTTCGAAGACCGAACAGACGGGCGCGACCCTGACGCTGAACTGGGATCGCGGCGGCTATACCTTTACCTCGATCACCGCCGCCGACAATGGCCGCCAGGTGTCGAAGTCCGACGGCGACTTCACTGCCTTCGAAGGTTCGCGCTCCTTTGCCGACATCGAAAGCCGCCAGTTCACCCAGGAATTCCGCATCACTTCGCCCAAGGAAGGTCTGTTCGACTGGATTGTCGGCGCTCATTACTTCCATGAAGACTTCTCCTCGGACTCCTCGACCGCAACCATCCAGACGACGGCCTATCTCGATCGGGGCACAGGTGCCCAGCGCTGGCGTCACACCTACTTCCAGAACGTCAAGTACGACCAGGTCGCTAAATCCTATGCGCTGTTTGGATCGGGCACGTTCAACTTCACAGACAAGTTCTCGCTGACCGGCGGCCTGCGCTACACGTCCGAACAGCGTGACGCCCGCATCGATATCCTGAATGGCGTGGGTGAGGCGGCCAATCGCCGCCTGAACACGGTCGATCCGGCGACGGCACCGACCACTGCACGTCCGCTGATCACCTTTACCAATACCGGCCAGTGGTGGCTGCGTTCGTCGGTGACTTCATCGACGCCTTACGTGCCGTTCGTGTCCGAGCCGTCGAAGACCTGGAACCGCTGGACCTGGGACATCACCCCGCAATACAAGGTCTCCGAGGATTTCCTGGTCTACGCCAAGCACGCGCGCGGCTTCCGTTCCGGCACCTTCCAGGCCAGCGCCACGCAAGCCAACCAGTTCGACGCCAACGGCATCGAGCCGGAGGACCTGTTCTCCTACGAAGGCGGTTTCAAATCGCAGTGGTGGGACAAGAAGCTGCGCGTCAACCTGTCGGCCTTCTACTACGACTACAAGAAGGCCCAGGTCCTGGTGCAGGGCGTGCCCATCGTCACGGCAGGAACCACCTCGTTCGCTGCCCGCCTGATCAATGCCAAGGGCTGGTCGAAGGGGCTTGAGCTCGATATCTCGGCGCGGCCGACACCCAACCTCCGCATCGACGCGGCGCTGGGCACGCTCAAGACTGAATATACCGAAGACTTCATCCCGAACAATCCGAACACCGGTCTGTTGTTCGGCAGGGGCAACGAGTTTACCCGCGCGCCCGATTTCTCAGGTGCGGTGGCGCTCGAATATCGCATCCCGACCAGCTTCGGCGACGTGACCCTGCAAACCGACTGGAGCTATCGCACCGACCAGTGGTTCACCGTCAACGCTCAGGAAAGCGACCCGTCCAAGGTCGACTACCTGGTCAGCCAGTACCAGAAGCAGGCGGGCTATGCGCTCGGCAATGCCCGCGTCACGGCGGCGTTTGGCGAGCGCTACGAGGTCTCGGCCTATGTCCGCAACCTTACCGACGAAACCTACAAGATCCTGACCTTCGGCACCCAGCAGGGCGCCCGCCTGACCACCTATGGCGAGCCGCTGACCTACGGCCTGACCCTGTCGGCCAAGTTCTAAGGAGAGAATGCAATGCTCAGACGTACCTTCATAGCGGGCCTGATGGGCACTACGGCGGCGCTGACCGCCTGCGAAAACAAGGGGGGCGCCGTGAAAACGGCGTCCGCCCTGCCGCAGACCGTAACCATCGCCGCCATCTCCTACCCCTTTCAGGGCAAGCAGACCTATAACGGCCTGACCCAGGTCGTCATCGAACAGGGTTGGCTGGAAAAAACACTGGCCGACAAGGGCGTGAAACTGGCCTTCTTCCCGGTGTCGACGGCGGTCGGCGGGCCTTTGATCAACGAAAGCTTCGCCGCCAAGCGCATCGACTTTGCCGGCTATGGCGACTTCCCGGCGCTGATCGCCAAGTCTGGCGGCGTCGACATCCGCGCCATCACCTCATCGGGCCCAGGCAATAACGCCTACCTGATCGTGCGCAACGGCCTGAACGCCACCTCGATCGAGGACCTGAAGGGCAAGTCGCTGGCTATCCATCGTGGCCGCCCGTGGGAACTCACGCTTGCCAAGCTTCTCGACTCCAAGGGCCTGAAGCTTGACGATTTCAAGATCTACAACCTGAACCCTCAGGCGGCCTATTCGGCGCTGGCGGCGGGCAAGGTCGATGCCGTCTTTACCCTGTCCGAAGCCATCCTTCAGGAAGACAAGGGCGCCGGCAGGATCATCTGGTCGACGACGCAGAATCCCGACTGGAAGATGCGCACCGGTATCTTCGCACGCACCGCCTTTACCAATGAGCATCCCGAACTGACCCAGAGCGTTGTCAACGCTTACATCAAGGCCGCGCATTGGGCAGCGCAGCCGGAAAACCGTCAGGCCTATCTGGAACTGGCGTCGCGCGGAAATAATCCGACCTCCGTGGTTGAGCGCGACCTGGCCAATAAGGGCGGAGAATGGCGCGACAACTTCTCGCCGGTTATCGACCGCAACTTCGTCAGCCATTTCGACGACGTGTCGAAATACACTTTTGCCAACAAGCTGGTGCAGAACCAGGTGGCGACGCGCGACTTTGTCGATCCGCGCTTTATCAATGCCGGCCTCGACGAACTGGGCCTGAAGGGTTTCTGGAAGGAAACCCCGGTGGCAGCGGTATGAGCGCCGACCCCGTAGCCCCGGATGCGATTGCTGTGACGGCTGAGGCCGGGCCGTCGCCGTGGAGCTTCCTGGCGGGCTTTACGACTCTGGCCCTGATCAGCGGCATCTCGATTGGTCTTGGTAAGGTGGTGACGCAGTTCTTTGCCTTGTCGATCGGCGCCGATGCCTTCCAGATCGGCCTGATCATGGCGATGGAATCGATCGGCATGGTGTTGGTCACCGTGCCGGCCGGCTTTGTCATCGCCCGCTTCGGCGCCCGTCGCGTCTACGCCGTCGCCTCGACCGGGCCGCTGATCGCCAATCTGCTGATGCCGTTTGCCGGCAATTGGATCGCCCTGGCCGTGGCGCGGTTGACCATCGGCCTGTGCATTCCGTTCCGTATCGTGTCGATGAATTCGACCTTCCTGGCTCAGTTGCAACGCATCGGTGTCGGCAAGGCCGGGTGGTATCGCGGCGCACTGACGGCGGGTCTGGCCCTGATCGGTCCGGCGCTGGCCACTGTCCTCGTCGCCAACGTCAACTACGTCTGGGCTTTTGTCGTTATCGCCGCCCTGTTTGGCGTCATGGCGATCGGCTCGCTCTACTTCTTCACCGACGAAGCCGCGCCTCCGCAAAAGGGCCTGACGGCCGGGCACATCTACGACGAAGCCCGCACCCTGCTGCGCAACCGCAATGTCTCGGAATCCTGCCTGATCGAGTTCATCTCGTCGGCGACCGGGTCTTTGTTTGGCGCCTTTGTCATCATCGTCGCCGCCCAGATCCACGGCCTGACCAAGGAAGACGGCGTGCACATCATGCTGTTCCACGGCGCCACGACCGTGCTGGCCCTGTTCGGCGCCGGCCGCCTGACGCAAGGGCTCAACAAATGGCTTGCCTACGGCGGGGGGCTGATGCTGGCCACGGCGGCCTTGCTGTTGCTCGGCACCGCCCAGAGCTTCGGGCAACTGGCGTCGGGCGCGGTCCTGCTCAGCGCAGCATCTTCGCTGGTCCACCTCGTCAATATGCGCCTGCTCAGCGACCACCCCGGCGAAAAGTCGAAGATTTCCGGCCTCTACAACCTGTCCTCGATGACGGGTTCCAGCCTCGGCGCCCTGGCCGGCGGCTTCGTCTCCAAGGTCGTCGCCATCCAGACCGTCTACCTCCTGTGGCTACCCGTCCTGTGGTTGGCCGCTGCCGTCCTCTACTTCGTCATCAAGGGAACAAACCCCGATGCCTGATATCAAACTCAATTGGCGCGTCATCCTGTCGGTCGGCTCGCCCCTGGCCCTCCTGCTGCTGTGGCAGGTCGTCACCGCGCTAAAACTTTTTCCGCCTGAAGTTCTGGTGTCGCCGGCCGCAGTCGTTGCCGCCTTTGGCGAGATCGTCGCCACGGGTGAGCTGCAACGCCACCTGTCCGAAAGCCTTACACGTCTTGGCTGGGGCTTCGGTTTTGGTGCCACCTTCGGCCTGGCCTTCGGTGTGGCGCTGGCTCTGTCCAAGACGGTCGAGCGCATCTTCGGGCCAACCTTTCAAGCTTTGCGTCAGGTGCCGGTCCTGGCCTTCATTCCGATGCTGATCCTGCTGCTGGGTATCGATGAGGTCTTCAAGGTCGTCATCATCGCCAAGGCCGCCTTCTTCCCGGTCGCTTTGGCTGCCTATGACAGCATCAAGGGCCTGCCCAAGAGCCATTTCGAAGTGGCGGCGCTTTACAAGACGCCGTGGTGGGTTCTGGTCGGCCGTATCCTGATCCCGGCGACCCTGCCGAACATCCTCGCCGGGGCGCGCCTCAGCCTAACCCGCGCGTGGCTGGTTCTGGTCGCCGCCGAACTGATCGTCGCCGACTCCGGTCTGGGCCAGATGATGGAGATGGGCCGCCAGATGTTCCGGCTCGACATCGTCATGGTCGGCGTCATCGTCGCCGGCGTCATCGGTTTCGGGCTCGATCGCCTCTTCCAGCTTATCCAGTCGCGCGCCCTGCGCTGGAAGACAGCGTGAGGCCGTCATGAAAACCGATCTCTTCAAACCCAAAAATCTCGTCTGGCTGTTCGGCTTCATCCCGCCGGTCCTGTTCCTGCTGTGGTGGGATCATCAGGCGAAACAGGGCGGTACCAATGCCCACATCTATGTCTCGCTATCGCAGATCTGGCAGGCGCTGACTGAGACCTTCACCTCGGGTGAACTGACCGGCGCCTATGCCGCCAGCATCACGCGCGCCTTTGCCGGCCTGTTTATCGGCGGCATCTTAGGGACCACGGTCGGCGCCTTTATGGGCCTGTTCAAGCCGGTCGAGTGGGCGCTTCAGCCCGTCTATAACAGCTTCCGCCAGGTGCCGATCCTGGGCTGGCTGCCTTTGATCGGCCTGTGGTTCGGTTCCGGCGATGGCTCGAAACTGATCATAGTGGCGCTGTCGGCCTTTTACCCGACCGTGCTTTTTACCTTCGAAGGCCTCAAGCAGGCCGATGCGGCGCTGCTCGATGTCGGCCGGGTCTATCGCCTGACGGCCTGGCAGACCTTCTGGAAGGTGCGTCTGCCGGCCGCGCTGCCGTCGATCTTCACCGGCCTATTCCAGGCCCTGGCCTTTACCTGGATATCGACTATAGGCGTCGAACTGCTGTTTGCTTCTGGCCTTGGCCTCGGCTCGCTGATGCAGAGCGCCCAGCTTCAGGCGCGGCTCGACATCGTCGTTGTCTGCGTCCTGTTCGTCGGCCTGACCGGCATCCTCCTTAACACGCTTATCCGCCAGCTCAGCCAGCGCCTCCTGGCCTGGCGCTCCGTTAGGACCTGACCCATGGACTACGTATCTCCCTCGCAACTGACCGCCTCGACCAAGCCGACAGGGTCCTTGACACTTAAAGGGATCCGCAAGCAGTTCCAGTTCAAGGACCGCGAACTGAAGGTGCTGTCGGGCTTCGACCTCAACGTCAATCCGGGCGAATTCGTCTCGATCGTTGGCCCGTCGGGCTGCGGCAAGTCGACCCTTCTGCGCCTCATCGCCGGGCTCGACGACACCTATGAAGGCGTCATTACGCTCGACGGCCAGCGCGTCGCCGGCACCTCGCTGGAACGCGGCCTGGTCTTTCAGGATCACCGCCTGTTCCCGTGGATGACCCTGGAGCAGAACGTCGCCCTGGCCCTGACCAACCGGCCGCTCTCCAAGGCCGCCAAGGCCAAGTTGGTTGCCGAACACATCGCTCTGGTCGGTCTGAAAGGCTTCGAGAAGGCTTGGCCGCATCAACTGTCCGGCGGTATGGCCCAACGTGCCGCGATTGCCCGTGCCCTGGTCAATGAACCCAAGGTCCTGTTGCTCGATGAGCCGTTCGGTGCGCTTGACGCCCTGACGCGCGTCCACCTCCAGACCGAGCTGCAACGCATCTGGCTCAGCAGCGGCGCCACCATGATCATGATCACCCACGACGTCGAAGAGGCGATCTATCTCGGCGACCGCGTCGTGGTCATGCAGGCCAATCCCGGCCGCATCGTCCACACCGTCGATGTCGGCCTGACCCATCCGCGCGACCGCGCGTCCCCCGTTCTCCACCGTCTCAAGGACGAAATCCTGGCTGAGCTGACCAATCCACCGGTCGAAACCAGCTCCGTCGTCCAGCTGCGCAAGGATCAGGAATAATGAGCTTCGATACTGCCGATACTGCCCGCCGGTCCGATCATCCGGTCCATTCGTCCTTCGTTGAGCGCTGGTCGTCGCGTGCCCTGACGGGGGAGGCGATCCCGCAGGACGATCTCCTGACCTGTTTCGAAGCCTCCCGCTGGGCGCCGTCCGGCTTTAATGCCCAGCCGGTGCGCTTTGTCTACGCGCATCGTGACAGCGACGATTTCGCCAAGCTTTTGGGGCTGCTCAACGAAAAGAACCGGAGCTGGGCGCACAAGGCCTCAGCCATCATCTTCGTCCTGTCACGCAAGGACTTCGTCTTCAACGGTCAGACCGTCCAGGTCAACAGCCATGCCTTTGACGCCGGCGCGGCCTGGTCGGCCTTTGCCCATCAGGCGCACCTGCTCGGCTATGCCACGCGAGCGATCGGCGGCTTCGACCACAAATCAGCGCCGCAGGTTCTGAACTTCCCTGAGACCTATGCCGCCCACGTCGCTGTCACCATCGGCCGCCGCGCAGGTCTCAGCGACCTGCCCGAAAACTTCCACGCGCAGGAAACGCCGTCTGCCCGACGCCCCCTGCACACCTTCATCCATCAAGGCCAGTTCCAAGGAGAGTCCGAATGAGCCTGTTTCCCCCGCTTGTTCCCGCCGATACCCTGTGGATCACCCGCTGCCCGGTGCCGACGGCGACCGCCATCGGCCTCAATCAACGCTGGTTCGCCGACGTCTTCGCCAAACGCAACTACCAGGTCCATACGCTTCAGGACACCAATGACCCGAACCTGCGCGCCCAGCATTTCCATCACGAGCTGAAAGCCCTGTTCCGCGAAGGCGGAAATGTTCCCGCTTTCTGGAATCGTGCGCGCAACCTGTCGGCCAAGGGCTACGACAATACGGTCGTCGTCGGTCTGACCTGGGTCGATGAGGTCCAGCTTCTGCTGGCGCGCCCGGGTGCGAACCTGACGCCTGAGACCCTGGCCGGCAAGGTGCTGGGCCTGTCGAATGCGCCAGGCGCCGTCGATATCTGGCGCGCCATGGCCCTGCGTGGCTACGACACCGCGCTGAAACTGGCCGGCCTGACCCTGGGTGACGTTGTCCTGAAAGAGCTGGTGGCGCCCGAGGTCAACTGGAACGGCCAACGCCGGGGAGGGACGTGGTCGCAGGCCAGCGAAGAGGCTCTGCTGAGCGGCGAGGTCGACCTTATTTACGCCAAGGGTGCGCCTGCCGTGGCCCTGAAGGAAAAGCACGGGCTTGAGGTCGTGCTCGATCTCAACACGCTCGAAGATCCGGCCCTGCGCATCAATAACGGTACGCCGCGGCCAATCACGGTGCATCGTCACTTCCTCGACGACAAGCCGGAACTGGTGGCGCTGTACCTCCAGGTGCTGAACTACGCCTCTGACTGGGCCAGGGCCAATCCGCACCGCGTCGCCGACATTGTCGCCGCCGAGACCAATACGGCGGCCGATGCGGTGCGCCAGGGCTATGGCGACACACTGGCGCGCAGCTTCGACGTCAGCCTGGCGCCTGAGCGCGTCGCCGCCTTCCAGAACCAGGCTGACTTCCTGCGCCGCCATGGCCTGATCAGCGCGCCCGTCGATGTCGCTGACTGGATCGTCCATGCGCCGTTGAAAGCGGCATTGGCCGAGCCCCTGTCTCTTCCCACCTTCGAAACCGCGTGAGGTTCCCCATGACCGAATTCTATTGGCAATTGCCGGTCGCCGGCGACAACCGCTCTGGCGCCTTCGACCAACTTAGCCGTAATGCGCGCCCTACGCCGAACGCCACCATCCGCGATCTGCGTCGCGACCGGTTCAACAATTTCGACTATTTGAGCCAGATCGCCCGCGCTGCTGAACTGGCCGGATTTGATGGCCTCAGCATTCCGGACGACATCGACGGGGAATCGTCGTGGATCGTTGCTGGCGCCATCGCCCGCGAAGTCCGGCGGCCCAAGCTGGTTATTGAATTCAGCCCCGGCCTCGGTTCGGCGGTCTATGCCGCCAAGCAAGCCGTGACCTTCCAGCGCTACAGCAATAATCGCCTGGGCTGGGCGTTGGCCAGCGCGACCGATGGTGCCGCCCGCCGCGCACTTGGCGACTTCGTTGACGATGCAGACGTGGCTGCGCGCCTCGAAGAGTTCCTGACGGTGTCGAAGGGCGTCGCCAGCCAGACCGGATTTACCTTCAAGGGGCGGTTCTTCGAAGTGCTCAACGGTGGCTTTGATGCGCCTTTGAGCAGCCTCGACCTGCCGGAAATCACGCTTTCGGGTGGCAGCGACGAGGCGCTTAGCGTCTCGGCAAAACACGCCGATGTCCATGTTTTCGCGCTTGGCACCTACGATCTCGAAGCGCGTGTCGCGACGCTCAAAGCGCAGGCTGCCGAGCTCGGCCGGACCGTGAAGATCGCCGTCAAGGCGCGCGTCTTTACCCACGATGACGCCGACCGCGCCCGCACCGACGCGGAACGCGCCGGCTTCAGCGAGGACGCGGACACGCTTGCCGGCGACTTCGCCGGTGTCGCCTCGGAACTGGCGCGCCTCGGCGCCGACCGCTTCATCCTCTTCGCTCCCAACAGCATCGAGACCGCCTATCGCATCGGTGAGCACGTCCTGCCGCTGGTGCGCCAATCTCAACGTCAAGCGGCTTAAGGAAGGAACGCAACATGTCTTCCCAAATCGATTTCTTCTGGCGTCTGCCGACCCACGGCTGCTCGTCTTCGGTCCGCAATCCCGACCTGTCGCGCGGCGACTGGGTGCCGCTCAGAGAAGGCAATCAGGCGCCCGGCCTCTACGACGGTGTCGCCGATGGCACCAGCTATATCGACCACGTCGCCCAGATCGCCAAGGCGGCCGAAATTTCGGGCTTCCACGGCGGATTGATCCCAAGCTTTCCGGGGACGGATGATCCGTGGGTGATCTCATCGCACCTGGCGCGGGAAACCAAGACCTTCCGCTTCATGATCGCCTTCCAGCCGGGCTTTATCAATCCGGTCGAAACCGCGCGCCTGACGGCATCGCTGCAGCGCGCCACCGGCGGACGGGCCCTGTTCAACATCATCACCGGTGGCGGTGGCCCGTCACAACTGTGGTGGGGCGACAGCTTCGCCCACGACGACCGCTATGGCCGCACTACCGAGTTCCTCGATATCCTGAAGGGCGTCTGGAAGGATGGCCCGTTCAGCTATGACGGCCGTTTTTATTCCGTCGAAGGCGGCGCGCTTCCGCCTGCCCTGGCGGTGACCGACCTGCCGGAAATCTACTTCTCGGGCTCATCGGACGCCGCGCTGGCCTCGGCTTCGAAACACGCCGACTTCTACCTGACGTGGCTCGAACCATTCGAGCAACTGAAGGCCAAGTTTGCCGCCGTCAAGGAAAAGACCGATGCCCTGGGGCGCCGCATCAAGTGCTCGATCCGCGTCGACCTGATCGCCCGCCCGACCGAAGAAGAGGCTTGGGCCGATGCCAAAGCCGGTTTCGAAGCTACGGCGCACAAGCGCAGCGACAGCTTCCGTCAGGCGTCGGATTCGGTCGGCGCCGCGCGTCAGGCCGCCTTCAAGGCCTCTGACGCCAAACACTATGACGACCTGATCATCGGGCCGAACCTGTGGACCGGCTTCTCACTGCTGCGCGGCGGCCCGGCGCTCGGCATCGTCGGCTCCTATGAGCAATGCGCCGCCCGTCTTGATGAACTGATCGGCCTCGGCGCCGACGGCTTCATCCTGGCCGGCACGCCACACCTCGAAGAAGCCTACCGTGTCGGCGAAGAAGTCCTGCCGCTCGTCCGTGGCCGCCAGGCCAGCCTGTCCATTGCTGCTGAATAACTTGTTTTTTGTCGCGATATTGATCCGAAAGCCGCTTCACACTTTTCGGATATCGCTCATGAAGGAATTTTCCCATGACCCAACTGTCTGAAACCGTTCTCGCTTTTGTCGAACAGGTCAAAAAGGACGCCGCCACGGCGTTCCGGGGCCTGCGCGACACCCACACCATCTCGCCGGCCGGCACGGTCAACTTCGTCGAGCGCGTGCCCGGCGAACAGCTGATCGTCTCGATCGGCTATCCCGGTCCGTTCGCGCCCGACGCCGAGCTGAAGCCGGCCGTCTACGACTTCGATAACAACCTGGTTTACGGCGAAGCGAAGAACGCCGGCGGCGGTGGCCGTTACCTGCCGATCTTCCGCAAGCACGACGACATCACGACCGTCAGCCACGTCCACTCGGTCTATCTTGGCGCTTGGTCGCAGGCCCATCGCCCGCTGAAGATCTCTTACGTGCCGGTCCAGCGCTGGACGCGCATCCGCGAACTCCCGGTCTATATCGACCGCCGTCAGGGCGAGGCGAACTACATTCTGGAGCGCCTGGAAGAAGACAAGAGCCATTTCGCTATCCTGGAAGCCAATGGCGGCTCGACCGTGTGGGGCCGCAAGGGCATCCTGTCGCTGGCCAACACCATCGTGAATCTGGAAGAGGGCGCACGCCTGCAAGCCATCGCCGAAACGCTGGGCGGCTCCAAGACCTATGGTCCGGGCGTGCTGGAGCAGCAATGGAAGATGAGCGGCCTGTGGACTGCCGAAGACGAGGTCAATATCGCGGCCCAATGATGCGGCGAAGCTGTGCGGCGCAAAACACGCCGTACAGCTTGCGCTTTCAGCGGCGGGTCTGGCTACGCCTGCCGCTGCGACTATTCGAAATGCCCGTATCTGGCAGCGCCGGAATGCCGGCGGTCAGGCCGTCAGAACGTGCGGCGCGTTTGCCGGGGCTTGCCGTTGCTGAGTGCCGACAATGGTCATCAGGGAGCGGATCAGCATTTCCATCTGCCACCTGGCTTCGGCGTCGTCCTGGCGGTCGATGGCTTCGACGATGCGGGCATAGCTGCTGGCCGAGCTGCGGACATCGACATTAAGCGCGGCGCGGTAGGTTTGAGACCAGCTAATCGACGCTTCGATCGGATCGATCAGCGGCACGAAGGTCTGGTTCTTCGCGGACTTCAGGATCGTGGTGTGAAACTGCAGGTCGGCGCGTCGTGCGGCTTCCTCCGTGCGGCCCTGCGACTGGATTACCTCCAGAAATCTCTGCAAAGCCTCGACGTCCTCGTCGCTGCGGCGCTTCGCGGCCAGGGCGGCGGCCTGGGGTTCGATAATATATCGCAACTCGAGCAGCGCGCGCATAAACGGCTCGTCCGGATCGCTGAGCCGCATCCACGACAGGAGGAGCGGGTCGAGCAGGTTCCAGCGTGCCCGTTCGGTTACGATCGTCCCGGCCTTGGTCCGCGTTTCCACCAGGCCCTTGGAGGACAGGACGCATATGCCTTCACGGACCGCCGAGCGCGAAATATTCCAATGCTTGGCAAGGGTCATCTCGGTCGGCAGGGCTTCGCCGGGGGCATAAAGCCCCCTGACGATATCGACCCCCAATTGCTGCGAGATAAGGTTTGAAAGGCGCGGCAGAGGTGGGTAATCGGTCATGATGTGACCGGTACCAACCTTCTCGGACTTGGCCATTTTCAAATTTTTATGCAGCATGATCAGGTGCTAACGAACCAGACGAATATTTGTATGAGTATAAAGCCTGAAAATCGGACACATTGAAAGCTTTTATTTACGGGGAAGAATATGGGATAACAATTTCGCGAAAACCTGCCTCCAGTATTCCGATGTGCCTCGGAATCCGAATACAGCAAAGCCTTCCAGCAAAAATGGGCAGGCGTCGCGACCGGGAAATGGCTGTTGCCACGGGACGAACGCCGTCGCAAAGCCACCATGTTATAACATGACCTGCCCGGCATAGGACATCGCCATGGACCTCGGGTGCAGGAGCCGGTTCAGTTTGTAAGTTGTTGAAAAAACAATCAGGCTTTGCCCATCTGGGCCGGGAAATGCCCTAGGCCTTTGCCAGTGGCGCCGTCGACATGCGTTCCACGATTTCGAAGGGGTGCATTTCCCAGGTCGGCTCGTAATCCATGCCGCTGCGTTGGGCGCGGATCTGTTGCAGGACAAGATCGACGGCGCGGACAGCCATGTCCTTTGTCGCCTGGCGGACCGTGGTCAGCTCCGGCCAGACGGTAGTGGCGACAGTGGTGTCGTCAAAGCCGACGACTGACAATTCGGCGGGGACCGAAATGCCGAAACTGTGCGCGTTAGCCAGGACGCCGGCGGCCATATCGTCATTGGAGGCGAATATGGCGGTCGGACGCTTGGCCAGTCCCAGCAACTCGGCCGATGCCTTGAAGCCGGAATGATAATCGAAATAGCCCTGTACAATCAGCTCCGGATCGGCGTCGAGGCCGGCCGCGTTCATGGCGGCCATGAAGCCTTCGGCGCGGAAATCGCTGGCCCGGTTGTTCGGGTGTCCCTTGATGAACCCGATGCGCGTGTGACCAAGCGCGATCAGCCGCATGGTCATGGCGTAGGCGGCCGCGCGGTCGTCGATGCTGACAATGGTGCGGCCTGTCGGTTGCTGCGCGGCGGCAATGCCCACGGAAGCCAGGCCCAGGGTCTCGAGTGTCGTCGCGACTCGGTTGTAGTTGGATAGTGGCGCTGGGAGGATGACGCCGTCTATGCCCGACCGGCTGAAATGCTCCAGTGCGTCTACAGCCCCGTCAACGTCCGGACAGGGCTGAAGGCTGACGCGGCAGCCGCAGCGGCCGCTTTCCATCAAAACACCGAGGAGGACTTCGTTGAGATATGCCGTTGACGGATTGGAATACAGGACGGCCAACTGGATGGTTTCGCGGGTGGCCAGGGTGCGCGCTGTCGGGCTGGGTGCGTAGTTCAGTTCCTTGATCGACGCCAGGACCTTTTGGCGCGTCTCATCACGCACATTCTTTTCGCCGTTGATCACCCGCGACACAGTCATGGAGGACACGCCGATATGCCTGGCTACATCATGGATAGTCACTACATTGCGGCCACGTCGGGCTGCTTTATGGTTTGTGTCAGTATCCATGGTCCGGCGACGAACTATTCCATCTGTAATTTCCGGATAATAGCCTCATTACCTGCATTTATTAAATTGGTTTTTTGCCGCGAAGGTGTGGCGGCGTCATGCTGTCCATTAAAGAGCGGTTATGCGGAGATGCTGTCTCGCTTTTATCTGCTGGCGGCCCCCTTGATGAGGACCGCCATAGAGGCTGTATTCACAGCCCACGGCTCTTGGCATATCGCCTTAGAAATTTGGCCGGGTGACCTGCGGCGTATTTTGGTTCGGGACGCGGACTGTCGTCAAAGGCTGCAGCACAAAGGTGACAGACTGTTCAAACGGCGTGCCGGCCGGTGAACCGACCGAAGCCGTCGCGATCGTCGTCCGGAAGCTCTTGGTAGTGCATCCCGCCGCTTCTGTGGCGTGCAAGGGTAGTTCGAAGGTCGTCGCGCCTGCGGTTGCCGTCAGCGTACCTGAAGTCTGGGTAAAGCAGTTGGCGGGTGCGCCATCAGTGGGCGTAAGCCGCCACGCGAAGGTCTCGCCTGTGCCCGCCGCCTGGTAGGTCGTGACCTTCAATGCCAGGTCGGAGCTCAAGCGCCCGATATTGGGGTTGATGACCGGCGCGGCGATGATCTTGGGGCCATAGGCGGGCTCGGACTTCAGTGTCAATTTCAGCCGTGCGCCGGATCCCGGCGTGATGTCGATGTCGAAGCTTTTGCGCCCGACAAAGGTCTTCAGCACCTCGTCGTCGAGCGTGATCAGCCCACTCCTGTCCTTGCGACCATCCTGTTGGCGAAAGCTGGCTTCGAGCCCGTTCGATACCGTCATGCCAAGCGTCGGTGACGGACCGGAGAGGGTCGTGGCGTCATTCACGCCCTTGGTCACAAAGCTGGTCAGCAGATGGCGGTTGTAGCACTGTTCGATCGCGCCGGTGCGAACCAGCGGCAGGGTCAGGGTCAGGTCTCGCCCGGCATTGCTGATCTCGCCCTTCATGCCGTAGGCATCGGCGCACCGGGGCAGGGTGCGCGTGTCGGGACTCGTCCCCGTCGTGCCGGAGGACAATGGTGCCTGGACGCTGTTGGAAGGGCCGGGGCAGCCGGGGCCGGTACAGTTGGCGTTGCTATTATTGCCGGCGGTCGGAAGCGGCGGCGGGGGCGGCGCAGCGCTACCCGTAGTAGTGCCGCCTGAGGCGCGGCCGTCCGCGCGGTTGGCCTCGTCCCATTCGGCATTCTGGGCGACGCGCGGTGTAGCGGCGAAGGCGATGGTTTCGCTGCCGATGCGCAGGGTGCCGTTATTGGCGGAACCGACGCCCGGCAAGTCGATCTCGACGATGATCGAACCGATATTACCGCAGCCGCGTGCGCCATTGACCCCGCCGCCGCGACCTTCGACGCGACGGGCCGAAGCGCCGCTGATCCCGGTTATCTGGGCGTCCGGTGAGGTATCGATGCCGTGGCCATAGAACTCGAACTTCGCCTTGCCTTCGCCACCGATGACCAGCCGGCCATTCGCCGGCCGCCACAGGGCGAAATTATTGTTCTCCTGGGCCGTGGCGCAGTTGCGATCGCCATCGCGCGGTGTTGCCATGCTTTCGACGGAGGCGTGGGCCTGGGACGCCACGGCTGGAAGGAGCAGGGCGCCCGCAAGAATAGTCAGTGTACGCATGATCATCTCCTTGTTGAGATTTGAATATGATTACTGCCTGGCCGCTGTGGGTGCGCGCTTCTTGCCTGGGACGGTAGGGGCGGCGCCGTCGTCACTGTTGGACGTGGCGGGGCGGCTGGCGCCGGTCTGGCTCGATGACGAAGACGAACTGGACGAGGATTGCGACGTGCCTGAGGTGCTGCGGCCGCGTATCTCATTGCCAATCAGCGCGGTGTGCAGGTCATTGCCGGTCTTGCGCGTTTTGCCGGTGTCGTAATTCTGGGTGTAGGTATCGCCATTCTTGGCGCCCGGCATCTTCTTGCAGTCGATGAAACCCGTCATTTTGCCACCGCCCGTATTGACCCAGACGTCGCCATCGCCGTCCTCGTCGCCATCGCTTTCATCAGAGGCTTCGGCGACGTCGGCGGGAACGCCAACCAGCTTCATGATGGCGACGCATTCCTGTTTGGCTTGGGCAGGGACGTTGCTGAGCAGACTTATGGGCAACAGGGCAGACAGGACGGCCGGTATGATAAGCACTTTACGCATGACATTTTCCTCCGGTTTATAGGGTTCAGGGGATAAGCAGGTCCTTGACGATTTCGCCCTGGTCGCGCGGCAGGCTGGGCCAGGTCAGGCGGGCGTCATCGCGACGGCCCCGCGTGAACAGGCGGGCGTGTTCCAGCTGCCGGGTAATGGTGGCGGCATCGCTGCCGGGAGCGACGACTGTGCTCCACAGGCCGATCAGGCGCTCGACATCGGCCGGGCGGGCCCACGGGCGGGCGTCGAACGCGGTGACGGCCGACGGCGTCACCAGGATCAGCACGGCGTCGCGTTTATCGGTGGTGATGCGACGGTTGAACAGTGAGCCGACGATCGGCGCATCGCCGATGACGGGTGTCTTGGTCGCGCTCGAATCGCGCACGCTTTCGGACAGGCCGGACAGGATCAGTGTCTTGCCGAAATCGACCTCGACCGTGGTCGACACGGTCTGGCGCCAGGTGTTGACCGACTCGTTGAAATTGCCCGCCGGCTCACCCGACAGGAAGGAGCGCGTCACCTCGATCTTCAACCGGGTGCGCTCGGGCGTAATGTCTAGCGGCGTCACCTTGACATTGGTCCCGATGTCGATCGATTCCAGTTGCGAGAAGTTGACGCCCGACACAGCGACCTTGGCCGAGCGGCCGACGAAGAAGTCGGCGGGCTCACCGCGATAGGCGCTCAGCATTGGCCGGGCGACGACCTGGTAGTACTGGCCGAAGCGATTGAAGAGATTGAGATTGTAGGTCAGCTGCGGGATGGTAATCGCCTGGGTCACTGTGCGCGCGATATTGCCGCCGCCGCTATCGACCGTCTCCTCGCGGAAGCCGTACTGCGCCTGCAGGCCTTCCAGCAGGTTGAGGCCGATACTGTCGCGTTGTGAGGTCTGCGACAGGATGATGGCGACGTCGACGGACACCTGGTCGGGTGTGGCGGGTGCGGCCTGCGACATGGTTGCCGCGGCGGGCTCGGCGGCACCTGTGCGCGTCAGTTCGTTGATGCGTGTCAGCACGGCCGGCGCTTCGTCGGGCGCCAGCGCCTGGAACTGCGCCAGAGTCGCGCGCGCCTCGGCATCGCGGCCGGTTGCTGCCGAAGCGAGCGTGGTGATTTTTAGAGCGTCCTTCCGCACGGTGGCGTCGGGCGAGCGCGCGGCCTGGGCGGCGCTTAATGACGCCAGTTGCGGATCGCCGGCCAGGTAGGCGGATATGGCCAGGGACAGCAGGGCGCGGTGGTCGTCCGGGCGCATCAAAACGGCGCGGGCGAAGTAGGACTGTGCCTGGGCATAGCGGCCACGATCGTGCGCGGCTTTTCCGGCCAGGACCGCCGCCCAATAGGCGTTCTGCGAACTGCGCAGCGCCATGTCGTAGCCAGCGGTGGCGACATCCTGGGCGCCAGGGTCGCCGCCTGCCGCCTGTTGCGAGGCCAGGGCCAGCAGGGTCTGGCGGTTGGCGTCGGACGGATTGCGCGCGGCTGCATCGCCAAAGCCGCGCACGGCCTTGTCCGTGTCGCCCGCCAGCAGAGCCCGTGCGGCCGTATCTAAGCCACCGTCCGTCTCATGTGCGGCAGCAGTGGTCCCGCCGGTGGTGGCGCAGGCCGACAGGCTGACCAGCATCAGGGTGCAGGCGAGAATATGGGATGCACTCTTGGTCATGGTAGTCTTGGTCATGGCGATCTTGGTCATGGATGTCCCTCCAGAATCCAGTGGGCGCGGATGTCTCCTGCGCTGAAGGCGTAGGCGCCGGACCGGGCGTCGTAGCTGAACGACCAGG
Source organism: Asticcacaulis sp. P4_H10 (assembly GCF_056400965.1). Lineage (NCBI taxonomy): Bacteria > Pseudomonadati > Pseudomonadota > Alphaproteobacteria > Caulobacterales > Caulobacteraceae > Asticcacaulis > Asticcacaulis sp. P4_H10. The sequence continues at coordinate 381,569 of NZ_JBFUKH010000002.1, forward strand.
CGGCGAAGAACGGATCGGTAGAAAAAGACAGGCGCGTCGCCGTGTCCCCCGCCACCGGCACGACGGTGAAGGCGTCGGCAGGGTCCAGCACGGCCATGGCACTGTAGAGGACGTAGAATCCGGCAGCGCGCGCCGTGCCGTTGACGCCGGTGTCGAGACCACCAGCGGCAGCGATCAGCCGGTTGAAGTCGACCGGCGCGACGTTACGTACGCTTTGTGACCGCGCAGCGTCCTTGCGTTGATAGATGCCATTGCGCCGGGCGTGGACCTCTATGGGTGCGCCGTTGACGCACAGCAGAAGCGTCTCGATGACGCCCAGTTCGGCGATGCGGAACAGTCCGGTCTGGCGCAATTGCAGGGCCGCCTTGACGTTCGCATAGGGGATAAAGCGCGCAGCGGCCCTGGCCGTTCCTGACGCCAGAATGGCAGTCGCTCCGGCGCCGATCAGCGCCCTGCGGGTCAGTCTGGCGGTGGGATTGGCCATGCGTCACGGCTCCACGGTCCGGGGGTTGCAAGTCCCTGAAAACGTGAGCGCTTTTTGGCGACATAGCCATGTCGCAATGTGTTGCAAACAAGGGTTTGTGGTGGCTTCCGCCCCGTCGTAAACGGAGGTGCGGGCGTGAATCAGATCACCGACGCTGCCTTGCGCCGCCGGACCAACTGGCTGATCTCGGCATCACCCATCCACAGCCGGAGGATTCGCGCCGTTACCCCGGCGTCACCCCAGACCTCGCCGCGCGCGTCGGCGGCCTTGAGCAGGGTCAGGGTTTGCTGGCGATCCTGCGCCACCGAGGCCAGAAAGACCGGCCAGGCGTGGGTACGCCGTGTGCCGGCGGCCACCTCGGCCATGGCGCGCGCCATCAGCATGCGCTGGACTTCGGTCGCCCCGACCTTGAGCGCATCGCGTAGGCGCGCAGCATGACCCATAAGCTCCGCGTCCTGGCGCAGGCGCGCGTGTTCGCTCAAGGACTGGACGTAGCCGACATAGTCGCCGTCAGCCAGGGCCATCTCGGACATGCAGTCGTGGATGACCGGAAAGTCGGGGTGGGTCCTGGCCAGTTCGGTCAGCGCAGTCTGTGCACCGGCCTCGTCGCCGGCCGACCAGCGTGCCCAGGCGACGTCGGTCTGGATGGCCACCGATCCGGGCTCGATCAGGCGGGCGGCGTTGAGCTCCTTTTGCGCGGCGACGTGCTGGCCATTGTCAGCCAGGATGTTGCCATACCAGAAATGGCTCTGCGCGGACGACGGATCGAGTTCCAGCGCCCGGCGGAAGGCGCGGCCAGCTTCGGCAGGCTTGCCTTCCCACCAGTAGAGGATAAAGCCCAGCGCCCGGTGCGCGCCCGGCAGGTTGGGGTCGAGCGTAAGGGCGCGTTCGGCGGCGGCCTTGGCCTTTGGAAAGGCGTCGCGGTCGGCCATGGCGCCGAACTCCCGCGACAGCAGGTAGGCGTCGGCCAGCCCCGACCAGCCGGGCGCGAAACGCGGATCGCGGCGCGTCGTTAGTTCAAAACCGGCTATGGCGGCGGCCAGGCGTTCCGGTGTCCGCTGGGCCCAGTCGTCGCGCGCCTTGAGATAGGTGGCGCTGACGGCAGGGTCCGAAGGCAGGGCGGTGTGCGATGGTGCGGGACGGCCCATCAGGATCGTTGAGAGAATGATGGCGGCCAGGACGACAGCGGCGACGCCGCCGATCCACATTTGCCGCGCTGTCAGGTGAAACCCGGCGGGTGGGGCAGACGTCTCCGCGCCGTCTTCGCTGAGATTGGACTGGCTGGCGGCCCAGCGGTCGAGCTCTTCCTTGACCGCATAGACGGTACCGGTTTTGCCGCCCGGAATGCGCTTGACGGGCAGGCCGCGTTCACGCGCCCAGCGCATCACAGTTGTCCGGTCACGCCCGAAGTGCGCGCCGATGGACTTCCATCCATCTAACCGACTGCTATCCAAGCGACTGGTCGACACCGCATAGCCCTTTCCCGGCATGGCATGAGATGCACTACGAGCACGGAATATACCAATGTTCGGTTACAGCAACAGGTCTTTTTGCCACCGGCCAGAGATCGTGGGGCAGATGCTTCAGGCGGGACACACCTTGTTCCAGCCGTGACTATTCTGCGCGGGATTCGCCTGGCCCGCAGGAAATAAAAAGGCGGCTCTGAAACAGAACCGCCTTTTTCCTGTTTTGTCGAAGGGGTTTAGAACTTCGACCCCAGCCTGAACCCGAAGGTGCGCGGCGTATTGGTGATGACGTAGTTGCGTTCGTAGCACGAGCCGCATTGCTGATAGCGGCCCAGTTGCGCGCGCTCGTCGGTCAGGTTGGTGAGGAACAGTTCCGCCGTCCAGCTGTCCCATGTGGCGCCAATAGCGAAGTCGATCGTCGTATAGCCTTTCAGCTTGCCGATCTTGTCCGCCGGATTGACGAAGGCAAAGGTGCCGATCTCGATCGCCTGGGTGCGGATGTCCGACGTGGCGTCCGACTGGTGTGCGACCTTCACCTGCCAGTACGGCGCGTACTTGCCCATCTCCCAGCCGTAGCGGGCGACGGCGCTGAGTTTCAACTCCGGCGTGATGGGCAGGCGCGTACCCTTGGGTGCGGCGATGTAGTTGTCGTTGTCTGTCGGGGTCAGGACGGGCGAGCCGGTATCGTAGCGCGTCTCATAGGTGGTCACGACGCCGGTGCAGGTCGGGTCGTTATCGTCCTGGAAGCCGCACAGGTTTTCGGTCGTCTTGGCGTCGGTATAGGCGCCGCTGGCCGTAATGGTCAGGCGGTCGCTGGCTTGCCAGACGACGTCCGTCTCAATGCCGTTGATCGTGGCGTTTGGTCCGTTGTGCACTTCGGTGAAGCTGTTGGCGCCCAGGAAGGAGAACTGGAAGTCCTTCCATTGCTGGGTAAAGACAGCGCCGTTGAAGCGGACCTTCTTGTCGAACAGACTGGTCTTCCAGCCGAACTCGTAATTGGTCAGGAAATCGGCCTCATACGGCGCGACCGTGCCGCGTCGGTTGATGCCGCCCGGACGGAAGCCCTTGGAATAGGTGCCGTAGATCATGGTGTCAGGCGTGGTGCGCCAGGTCAGGTTGATCTTGGGTGAGAAGCCGTCGCCCTTGGCGTGCTTGGGGCTGACCGACTTGTCGGCGTTCTGGACACCGAGATTGGTGCAGGGCGAGCCTTCGACCGCGGCAGCAATCCAGGTACCGGTCGGATCGCGCGGATTGACGGCGCCAACGGTATCTGTGGTGAAGCAGCGGCGCGCGCCCGATGAGCCATAGACGGCATTGGGCGGGGCGCCATTGACGAAGTCCGGATTGAGGCCGAAGCCGAAGAAGCCGATCAGCGAATTGTCGTAGCTGAAGGCGCGGCCACCCGCGGTCAGGGTCAGGTCCGGCGTAATATCGAAACTTAGCTCACCGAAAATGGCGCTATCGCGGTCGATCCGCTCCTGCTTGGTCAGCCACAGCGTGCCCGGATGGCCATTGACCGATACGGCGGCAGCCAGGCCCGGCACCTGGTAGTCCTGCAGGATGTCGTGGGTCTGGTGCTGGAAGAACAGGCCGCCGACGAAGCGCAGGCGTTCCTCGCCCGGCGTCGCGAAGCGCAGTTCGTGGCTGGTCTTGGTATACTTGTCCTTGGCCACGATCCATTGGCGCGGATCGGTGACATCGCCGTTATTGTCGTAGAAATAGAAATAGCCGGCATTGCCGCCACTGCCCGAATAGAGCTGGTCATAGGCTTCGGCGTAGTCGGTGTAGTCGGATTCGGTGTCGACCTTGCGCTCCATGTAGGCGCCGGCATAGGTGACGTCGAAAATGCCGACCTTGCCCTGGACCGTCAGGGCGGCCTGGGCGAAGCGGTCGTGGCCCGACTGCGGGAAAAAGGCCTGGACGGCCAGGTCGCCAACGCTTTCGTCAAAGCCGCCTGCGCCGTTGCGCTTGGCGTCCTGGCCGATCAGCGATGCGTTGACGGTCCAGTTGTCGTTCAGGTCGATCAAAAGGGCGGCGCGTCCGCCGACAATATCCTTGTCGTTATAGTCTTCTTCTACGAATGCGTCGTTGTCGACGACAATGCCGCCCGGGACCGGCAGGAAGGCGCGCGTGCCGGGGACATTGTCGATGAAACCGGCGTCGTGCTGGGCCCAGCCGACGAGGCGCAAGGCGGCATTATTGCCGATCGGCGTGTTGAACATGCCTTCCAGCTTGCCGCCCGTGCCGCCATGGGCGACCGAATTGGCTTCGACGTCGAAGCGGCCGAAAGTCCCCGAACGCGTCGGCTTGTTGGTGATGATGCGGATGGTGCCGGCTTCGGACGAGGCGCCGTAGAGCGTGCCCTGCGGTCCGGCGAGGGATTCGATGCGCTCGACGTCATAGATGTGGACGTCCAGCGCGCCGCCGATCGTCGTTACCGGCTGTTCGTCGAGATACACACCCGTCGAAGGTTGGGAGCCCGAGTGGTTGCCGTCGCCGCCCGAGGCCACGCCGCGGAAATAGAGGCTTGAGCCCTGATAGGGGTTGTTCTGGAACGACACCGACGGCAGCAGGGCGACATAGTCGTTGACGTCGGCGACATTGAGCTGGTCCAGCTTCTTGGTGCCCAGCACCTGGATGCTGATCGGCACGGTCTGGAGCTTTTCGGAGCGTTTTTGCGCCGTGACGATGACCTCGCCCTGGTCTTCGCCGGCGGGCGCTGCCTGCGCGTGCGCCAGAACCGGAAGGGCACTCAGCATGGTGGTGGACAGCAGTGCTGCCGTAAGTGTGCGTGACCGCATGATAACCCCGCATTGTTGCTTAATGCGGAGGATAGAGGCGTATTGTGATCACGCGTCAATTGGTATGCGAGGCAACCGGATTGTCGTGACAATACCGTGTCACTTTTGCCACGATCGTGCAATTGCACATTTATCTGTATACGGATGAATGTGGAGGGCGAATATTGACGCCAGGGAAACGGTGTTATGGTGCTTCTGGATAGGCATTCAGTACCGGGCCCAGCGCCTGCTTCAGCGGCTCTAGCCACGGCTCAAAGCCTTGCCAGGTATCAGTTCCATCGCGATTGATCGGGCGTCGGACCTGTTCGGACGAGGGCGTGCGAACAGCGCGCTCGGTTTCGAAAAAGCGCAGGGTGCCCTCTTCGAATTCCAGCCCGCACGCTGAAATCAGGGCGCGGATTTCTCCCTCGGTATTGTCGATCAACTGCTCGTGAATTGTGCGGTGCACAAAATTTGGCAAGCTGGTGTCGAAGTGTTTCATGAGCCGGACATAGTCGGCATAATACCGGCCCATGTCATCGAGTGAATAGCTGAAGTCCTGGCCGCGCGCGAAGTGCTGCTTGAAGTTCGAAAAGCCGCAAGCGAGGGGATGGCGGCGCGCGTCTATGATCGTGGCATTGGGCAGGATCAGCCGGATAAAACCGGTATGACCCCAGTTGTTGGGCAGCTTGTCGACAAAATGCGGCCGGCCGGTCTTGCGATGAATGCGGGTGCGGGCAAGATACTCTTCGCCCAGTTCGCGGAAGCGCTCTGGCGGCAGGTCCTTGAGCCGCTGCGGATAGTTGCCGCCGCGCCGGGCCAGGGCCGGAATGTCCGGCAGTTCCTGCGTGCCTTCGATCTGGCTGTGGCTCGCCAGGATCTGCTCGATCAGGGTCGAGCCCGAGCGCGGCATGCCGACCACGAAGATCGGGTCTGAGGCCTCGCACCCCCAGCCGTGCCGTTCGGCGAAAAACTCAGGCGTGAACAGGGCGATGCATTCATCGACATAGGCCGCCGTGTCATCGGCCTTGTAGGTGTTGGTCTTGCGGCGGATTGCATTGCCGCTGTCATAGTGCGCGAACGACGCTGCATAGTCCTTGCGGTCCTCCAGCGCCTTGCCGAGCGCGAAGTCGAGATGCAGCCGGTCGGTGTCGCTCAATTCCGGGTCGGCCAGAGCCTTTTCCATGGCGGCAATATCATCGCCGGCGAAACGCACGACCTTCAAATTGGCCAGGCTCCACCACACTTCGCCCAGGTGCGGTGCGATCTCCAGCGCCCGGCGGTAGGCTTTGACGCCGTCATCCGTCCGCCCGACGGTTTTCAGCGCGTGGGCGTAGCTCATCCACACCTTGGGCTGGTTGGGCTGTTCAGCCAGAAGCGCCTCGTAGATGGCAATACCTTCCTCAAACTCGCCAATGCGACCAAGAGCGGCCGCCTTGAGATTGGCGGCGCCGAAGGTCTCGGCGTCGATGGCGTCACCCATCAACTGGTCGAGTTCGGCAATGGCGTCGGCCGGGCGGCCCTGACGGTAGAGGACGGTCGCCAGGTTGGCACGTGCTGCCCCGAAGCCCGGTGCCAGCTCCAGCGCCCGGCGCAGCAGGTTTTCCGAGTCGCGATAACGGCCGATGCGCGCGGCGACCTCGGCCAGCATGCGGATGGCTGCCACGTCGAACGGATTGTCCTTCAGATGCGCCCGCAACAAGGGCTCGGCTGCGTCGATACGGTTCTCCTGAAGCGCCACGGCAGCGGTCATCAGTCGGGGGTTGCGCAGACCGGCGCTGATGGCGCGGGCCGATCGGGAATCGAGCAAATGTGGGGAGGATCTAGACATTGCCAAATACTTGCCCCGTCGCCGCAGGATTGTAAATCGCTCTTACGGCCAGGTGAAATGGGAATGCCCGGCGCGATAAAATAAAAAACGGGCTGGAGTTGCCGGGAGGCCTCCAGCCCGCGATGGCGGGTCGTGCTTTTTAACGAAGCGCGTTTAGCCCTGCCATCCTCCGCCCAGGGCGCGGATCAGGCCCACCGTGGACTGATACTGCGCCGCGCGGACCCTGAGTGCCTGTCGCCGGATCGCCAGCTGCTGGCGCTGGGCGTCCAGCACCTCCAGCTGCGACGACTGGCCATTCTTGTAGCGCGATTGCGACTGGGCAAGCGCCCGGGTCGCCGCGTCGACAGCCTGGGCTTCGGCGCCCTGCTGCTGTTGCAGGTAGGTGAGGTCGGACAGCTGGTTTTCAACGTCCTGGAACGCCACCAGGACCTGCTGCTGATAGCCGGCAAAGGCGCCGTCCAGTCCGCCCTTGGCGTAGTCGACGCCGGCATTCCTGCGGCCGCCATCGAACACGGCCTGGGTCAGGATGGCGGCCAATGACCAGCCCTCCATGCCCTTGTCGAACAGGGTGTCGAGATCGCTTGAGGCATAGCCTCCGGACGCCGTCAGCCGCAAGGTCGGGAACCACGCGGCTTTAGCCACGCCGACTCTTTTTTGCGCAGCATAAAGCGAGGCCTCGGCGGCGATGACGTCCGGCCGGCGTTGCAGGACCTGGGACGGCACGCCTGCTGGGATGACCGGCACGGCACTGGCCCAGGGCTGGGTACCCCATGAAGACGCAGCCAGTTCGAACGTTGTCGCTGGTTCGCCGATCAGCACCGCCAGGGCATTGGTCAGGTTGGCGCGCTGTTGATCCAGGGCATAGGCCTCGGACTGGGTGCGCGCCACTTCGGTCTCAAGGCGTGCGACGTCGAGCTGTGCCACATCGCCTTCTTCGTAGCGGCGCTGCGTCACCTTCAGGCTGGCGCGATAGGCGTCGAGCGTGTCGGCGACGATGGCGCGGTCTTCGTCGAGGGTGCGCAGGGCGAAGTAGGTCTGGGCGACGCGCGACTGGATGATAAGCCGTGTGTCGTTCAGCAGGGCTGCGGTCGCATCGGCGTCGAGCTTTGCGGCTTTGGATGCCTTGGACAGCCGCCCGAAGACGTCGATCTCGTAGCTGAGGTCGAGGCCGAGGTCATAGGCGTTGGCCGCCTTGGGGTAGGTTTGCTGCGCCGTTGAGCGTGCGGCGGTCAGGCCAGCGCCTGCTTGCGGCCACAGGTCGGCGCGCGCCGATTTCAGCAGGGCGCGCGCCTGGGTCAGCCGGGCGGCGGCGATACGGATATCGCCGTTGTTGCCTGAGGCCTTGGCTTCCAGCTCGGTCAGGACCGGGTCGGAAAAGACCAGCCACCAGGCGCCGGCCTGTTGTACCTGCGCGGCAGGGCCGGTCGCAGTCTGGCCCTTGAAAGCGGCCGGTGTTGCCACCGAAGCCGTTTCGAGCGGGGCCGAGGCGCAGCCGCTTAACAGTGCGGCTGCCAGGGTAAGAGAGACGATTAAGCGGGACATTTATGCCTCCTCGGTGTGACGTTGGGCGGCGGGAGCAGGTGCGGCATGCGCATCCTCCAGCCCCAGTGTCGAGGTGTGTGCTTTGAGCGGCCTGTTGCCACTGATGGCGCGCAGCAGGACATAGAAGAAGGGCGTCAGGAACAGGCCCAGCAGGGTCGCACCGATCATGCCGGCGAAGACCGCCACGCCCATGGCCCGGCGCATTTCGGCGCCCGCGCCCTGGCTGGTGACCAGCGGCAGCACGCCCATGATGAAAGCGATCGAGGTCATCAGGATCGGACGCAACCGCAGGCGTGAGGCCTCGATGGCGGCCTTAGCGGGCGGGAAGCCGGCCAGTTCCAGTTCGCGGGCGAACTCGACAATCAGGATGGCGTTCTTGGCCGACAGCCCCACCAGAACGAACAGGCCGATCTGGGTGAAGATGTTGTTGTCGCCCTGGCTGAGGAAGACACCGACCATGGCGGACAGCAGGCCCATCGGCACGATCAGGATGATGGCAGCCGGCAGGACGACGCTTTCGTACTGGGCAGCCAACACAAGAAAGACCAGCAGGATGACCAGGACAAAGATCAGGGTCGATGAGTCACCCGCCAGGATCTGCTGATAGGTCAGGTCGGTCCATTCGAAGGCGATCCCCTGCGGCAGGACTTCGGCGGCGATCTTGGTAATCGCGGCTTCGGCCTGGCCGGAGGAATAGCCGGGGGCGGGACCGCCCGAGATATCGGCCGACAGGTAGGAGTTATAGCGGCTGGCTGTAACCGGGCCGAAGCTGGGGTCGACATTGAGCACGGCCGACAGCGGGATCATCTCGCCGGTGTTCGAACGGACCTTGAGGTTGCCGATGTCTTCCGGTTGGGCACGATAGGCAGCGTCAGCCTGGACACGGACCGAGTAGGTGCGGCCGAAGCGGTTGAAGTCGTTGACATATTGCGAGCCGAGATAGACCTGCATGGTATTGAAGATGTCACTGACCGAGACGCCCAGTTGACGCGCACGGGTGCGGTCGATGTCGGCATAGATCTGCGGCGTATTGATCTGGAAGCCGCTGAACACACCGGCCAGTTCCTTGGTCTGGTAGGCCTTGGCGACCAGCGCCTTGGTGGCCTTGTCGAGCTCGGCGTAGCCGAGGCCGGCGCGGTCTTCGAGCTGAAGTTTGAAGCCACCGGTCTGGCCCAGACCCATCAGGGGCGGCGGGGGAAAAACGATGACATTGGCCCCCTTGATGCCGGCGAACTGCTGGTTCAGGGCGCCGGCGATGGCGCCGGCGCTTTCGGCATCGCCATGACGGTCATGGAACGACTTTAGCGACAGGAAGACGACGGCGCTGGACGACGAGGTGGTGAAGCCGTTGATCGACAGGCCGGGGAACTGGATAGCGTGGGCGACACCCGGTTGCTTGAGGGCGATTTCGCCGACCTTGCGGCTCAAAGCCTCGGTGCGGTCGAGCGTGGCGCCTTCGGGCAGCTGGATCATGCCGACCAGATAGGCCTTGTCCTGCTGCGGGATGAAGCCGCCGGGCACGACGTTGAACATGACGAAGGCCAGCGCGGCCAGGCCGGCATAAAGGCCCAACATCAGGCCCTTGCGCTTGACGACGCCGCCAAGGCTGTTGGCGTAGCGGTCGGAACCGCTACGGAACAGTTTGTTGAAGCCGCCGAAGAAACCACCCAGCCACTTGTCCATGAAGCGGGTCAGGCCGTCCTTGGGCGTGCGGTGGTCCTTGAGGAGCAGGGCCGCCAGGGCCGGCGACAGGGTCAGCGAATTGACCGCCGAAATCACCGTCGAGATGGCAATGGTCAGCGAGAACTGACGATAGAACTGGCCCGACAGGCCGGTGATGAAGGCCAGCGGCACGAAGACCGCGACCAGCACCAGCGCGATGGCGATGATCGGGCCGGAGACTTCGCGCATGGCCTGATAGGTGGCTTCACGCGGCGTCTTGCCGGCTTCGATATTGCGCTCGACGTTTTCGACCACGACGATGGCGTCATCGACGACGATACCGATCGCCAGCACCAGGCCGAACAGGGTGAGGGCGTTGATGGTGAAGCCGAAGAGATGCATGACGGCAAAGGTGCCGATGACCGAGACAGGCACGGCCAGCAGCGGGATGATCGACGCCCGCCAGGTTTGCAGGAACAGGATGACGACCAGGACGACGAGCAGGATGGCTTCGAGCAGGGTATGGATGACCGAGTCGATCGATTCCTGGACGTATTCGGTGGTGTCGTAGACGATGCGGTAATCGACGTCTTCCGGCATGGACTTTTTCAGGTCGGCCATGATGGCCTTGAGGTCCTTGGCCATCTGCAAGGAGTTGGCGCCGGGATTTTCAAAGATTGGGATTGCGACCGCCTGCTTGTTGTCGAGCAGCGAGCGCAGCGAATAATCCGATGCGCCCATCTCGACGCGCGAGATGTCGCCGAGACGCGTGACCGAACCGTCGGTGCCGGTCTTGACGATGATGTTGCGGAAGTCCTCTTCGGACTTCAGGCGGCCTTGCGCATTGACCGACAGCTGCAGCGCCTGGCCGGGCAGGGCGGGCGAGCCGCCGATGATGCCGGCCGCGGCCTGGACGTTTTCGGAGCGAATGGCTTCGGTGACGTCGCCGGCGGACAGGCCGCGCGCGGCGACCTTTTGCGGATCGAGCCAGACGCGCATGGCGTAATCGCCGCCACCGAACATCTGGATCGGCGCCACGCCCTTGACGGCCTGGAGGCGGTCCTTGACGTTCAGCATGGCGTAGTTGCGCAAATAGGTCGCGTCGTAGCGGCCGTTTGGCGAAATCAGGTGGATGACCAGCGGCAGCGAGGTCTGGTTTTTCTGGGTGACGATGCCGAGTGCGCGCACGTCGGACGGCAGGCGGGCTTCGGCCTGGCTGACGCGGTTCTGGACCATCTGCTGGGCCAGGTCCGGATTGGTGCCCAGCTTGAAGGTGACGGTCAGGGTCATGACGCCGTCGGTCGTCGTTTGCGACGACATGTAGAGCATGTTTTCGACGCCGTTGACCGCTTCTTCGATGGGCGCAGCGACGGTTTCGGCGATGACGGCCGGGTTGGCGCCCGGATAGACGGCGCGCACGACGACCTGCGGCGGCACGACTTCCGGATATTCCGACAGGGGCAGGGCGCGCATAGACAGCAGGCCCGCGATGAGGATGAAGAGCGACAGGACGCCTGCGAAGATCGGCCTGTCGATGAAGAACTTGGAGAGATTCATGATAGCCCTCGGTGGTTGGGCGTGAGTGTGTTTGGGCAAAGAAACCCCACCACCATTCGCTTGAAGCGAATGGTCCCCCTCCCCGACACGTCAGGAAGGTATAAGGGTAAGTGATTTTCTATACCTCCCTGACGTGTCGGGGAGGGGGACCGCACGAGGCCGCGGTTACGCGGACGGGACGTGGTGGTGGGGTATCTTAATTAAGCGTTCGGCGCGGCGATCTTATCCATCGGCACGGCCTGGGCGGTGACAACCGTACCCGGTCCGACCTTCTGGACGCCGTCAACGACGACATTCTCGCCGGCTTTCAAGCCCGTCTTGACGACACGGAGATTGCCGACCGGCGCACCCAGGGTGACTTCCCGATAAGCGACCTTTTTATCCGTGCCGACGACGTAGACGAAACGCTTGTCCTGGTCGGTACCGATGGCCAGTTCCGAAACCAGCAAAGCCGGCTTGGTGACGGCCGCGCCCATATGGACACGGACGAACTGACCGGGGATCAGCTTGCCGTCGGCGTTCGAAAAGACAGCGCGGGCCTTGAGGGTACCCGAACCATTATCGAACTGGTTGTCGATCAGCTGAAGCTTGCCTTCGATCGGCGCTTCGCCGGGCGTGCCGGTTTCCAGCTTGACCGGGATCTGGTCGATCTGGTTGCGGCCGGCGGCGCGCAGGTCTTCCAGCGTGCGATTAACGACGGTTTCGTCGGCGTCGAAGCTGGCATAGATGGGGCTGACCGAGACAAGCGTCGTCAGGGTCTGGGCCTGTGGGCCCGAAGCAACGAGGTTGCCGACGGTGACTTCGATGCGGCCGACGCGGCCGGAAACCGGTGCGCGAACCTGGGTGTAGCTGAGGTTGAGATTGTTGATCTGCAACTCGGCGCGGGCGGCTTCAAGCTGGGCCTGGGCGGCTTTCAGCTCATTGTCGCGGGCTTCGACATCGGCGCGGGAGATTGCCTGGTCGTCCCACAGGCGCTGGGCGCGTTCCTGATTGGAGCGGGCAAGCGTCAGGCGGGCTTCGGCCGAAGCGACGCTGGCCTTGGCGCGGTTGACTTCGGCCAGATAGGGCGCCGGATCGATGGTCACCAGCAGGTCGCCTGTGTGCACCAGAGCGCCTTCGCGGAAGTGGATCGCCTTGACGGCGCCGGCGACGCGCGGGCGGATTTCGACGCGTTCGACGGCCTCGAGGTGGCCGGAAAAGTCCGTCCAGCTTTCGACATTCTGTTCGGAGACGGTGGCGACCGAGACAGGCACGGCCTGGGAAGCCGCCTGGCTTTCGGCCTTTGGGGCAAAGGCGATGGTGGCGATCGCGCCGGCGCCAAGAACGGAGACGGCAGCGAAGGCGAGCAGGGTTTGACGGCGCGCCCGATGGACGGACGCGAGAATTTCGGTGGGCAGCATGACAGCATTCCTTTGGGGAGAAAGGGTACGCGGAACTGGCGGGTCTTGCGGTTCTGCCGCGAGGCCCTATTTATTGCGAACTCGCAAACAAATAATCCTCGCCTGACGTTTTGTAAACACATTTTTATGCGACATCGCAAATAAACATGCTAAGCTACGAAAACGCGGGTTAACGGGTAACCTTCGGCGGTCCGCAAAAAGCGGACTTTCCACGCGCCATGAACGGCGCTACTCTGATGATAACAAGTGCAGGGTATCTGACTTCCTGCCAGAAAGTGTCACCAGCCTGCGGTGTGTAGCAGGCGCGTAGGAAATGCCATGGACGACCTCAAGGCCGATCTGAAGCTTGCCGACACCGACTATTGTTCGGGTCACGGTATGGACATCGCTGCCTGTTCCGCCAAACGCCGCGGCCGGCCGCGCGCCTTCGATCCGGACGCCGTACTCGAAAAAGTGCTGAAGATGTTCTGGGAGCGCGGTTTTGCCGCCACCTCGCTCGACGACATTGCGCTGGCCACCGGCGTCAGCCGCCCCAGCCTCTCTGCGGCGTTCGGCGACAAGCAGGCCCTCTACATCAAGGCCATGGAGCGTTATCAGGATGGCATCAAGGCGCGGCTCGACACCGTCTTGACCTGCGACGGTACCTGCACCTGCCTGCGCGATATTATCGACCGCTATTTCGACGTGGTCATCGGCGCCTATACCGGCGAGAGCGAACATCCGCTCGGCTGCGCCTTCATGTGCACGGCGCTCAATGAGGCGCCGCAGCATGAATCCATCCTGGAAATGCTGCAGGGGACGATCGAAAGCTTCGATCGCCGCTTCGAGGCCTTCTTCACGACGGCGCGCGACAAGGGCTTCCTGCGTACTGACGCCGATCCCATGGTCCTGACCCAGATGATCAGCGGCCTGACCTCCAACCTTCTGGTACGCGCCCGCGCCGGCGCCAGCCGCGACGAATTGCGCAAGATCGCCTCCGGCACGACGGCCTTCCTGTTCGGTTAAGGCACCGTTCTACGGTGTCACCAGTATCGGCACGGTTACACTCGACCCCATTTCGAACGTCTTGGACGTAATGAAGGGCGCATAGACCATATAGGTGTAGGTCCAGGTGATGCGCTTGAGGTGCTCCTTCTGGGTCACCGTCTCATCGGTGATGGCCAGGCTCAGATTGGTCATGGGCACCTGGACCAGTTTTGATGTCACCGTGGCCTTCAGGGTGTTGGCGGTGGTGTTCGGATTGAACATCAGCACGCGCGACGACTCCTGGACGGCATGGCGGACAGCCGCGCCGCAGTACAGCGCGAACCCCATATTGAACACGCCGAAGATCAGGGCGATGAAGACGGGCGAGATCAGGGCGAATTCCAGCGCCGTGGCCCCGCCCCGATCGCCCGCCAGCCTGCGCAAGATCCGTCTGTTCATCTGACGCGGACATCCTGTTCGGCGTGCAGTGTCGTGTCAGCGAACCAGCCGTCGAAGGTGTCGGTGGCCGCGATCTTCACATAGGCCGAAGGTACGGTTTGGTCGCCGCACAGCGTCGAACAGGTCGCGGTCGTCGCGGCGCAGAAACAGTCCTTGCTGGCGGTCACGTTGCTCTGCTCAGACCGGCCCGCCCACGACGACAGCCCGATCTGGCGGGCGGTCGACAGGTCGGCGCCGCCGCTCATGATATATTGCGCGCTGCTGTTCAGGCCCGAATTCATGGCGTTATTGTGCAGAAGGTAGCCGGCGCCGTCGCTGATTCCCGCCAGCGCGACCAGCAGCACTGGGGCGATGATGGCGAATTCGACCAGGGCTGCGCCGTTGCGGCTTCGGCCGAAACGGACGGTCAGGCGACGGAAGGCAGTTCCGGTTCTCTGTGACTTTGTCATTTCGTTACTCCGCGAGTTTGACCACCCCGCCGACGGGGAGGGGGCTCATGCCGTGTGCGCTGCAGTCGGCTGCCAGGTTTGAATTTCCGCTCCATTGGATGATGCGCGCGACCAGTTGCGTGCAGCCGTTGGCGCCCTGGAAATTGCCGATGTAGGACACGACCTGATTGGGGAAATAGATGGCGCCGGTCATGACCGAGGCCGCGTTGCCGTTCAGGGTAATCGCCGTATTGGCGGCGTTGGCCCGGCTGCCGAAGAAAAGCATGCCGGAATAGGTCCCGCTGGTGGGCGGAGACAGGTTGAGCGTCGCATTGCCGTTGAAGGCGATCTGCGCATTGTTCTTGAGCACGAAGGTCACGCCTGAGCCGGTCAGCGCCGCATTGCCGTTGGCCTTGAAGGTGCCGCCTTCGATAATGTAGGTGCCTGGCTTGAAGGTGACATTGCCGTTGATGCTCAGCCCGTTGCAGTAGCGGCCGGGTTGCAGCGTATTGCCGTTGGAATTGTTGCAGTTGCCGGTACTGGCCGGCTCCGGGACATTGCGGTAGGGATCGGCGACCGGCGGCAACTGCGTCATCGCCGCCGCGCACGCCGTCAGGTTGACCGTGGCGTTGAGCGCCGCATTGCCCGCCGCCATCAGGCACGGCACGGTCAGGGTCATGGCGCCCTGGGTGTAGATCGACTGGCTGGAGATTGAGTTCGACATGACATTGCAGCCGACCAGCTTGACGGTCGAACTGCCCGAGAAATAGGCGGCCTGGGCGGCGCTGGGATCGAGTGCGATGATGCAGGCATTGGACGCCGTTGTATAGCTGGCCACCGCCCGCGCCTTGACGACGACCGGCGTGCTGTCGAACAGCTGCGAAAAATAGCGGGTCTCAGTCCGCGTCACCAGGATTTCGGCGGAGTGGTCGTTCATATGCGTGCCCGACGTCGGCGGGCTGTTGAGAACCAGGCTGTCGCGGCCGCTCTGGAAGCCGTTCTCATTGGCGACGGTCCGGGCGGCTGCCAGCATGACGGTGCTGTCCTTGCCGGCGCGCTGCTCGATCCCGGCGGCAAAGGCGGCGGTGTCGGCGATCTGCTGAAGCCGCATGTCGTCGTAATACCAGACGCCGACCTCTACGCCGAACGCCGCGCCGGCGACGACCAGCGGCAGGCAAAAGGCGAACAGCGTCGAGACGCTGCCCGAAGCGCTGTGCGCAAAAGATCGAGAAGCTCCGTGTCCGGAACGAAACATGATTGACCCCAGCCCTAGGTGTCCTAACGTCATCCATTAATAAGCCGTTGAAATTTCCCAATCGTGAAAGGACCTTGTTAATAAATAAGGCCGTCCGCTTAACCATGCAGAGCGCATGGCGGCGGAAAGGAAGTGTTATTTTACCGTGCCTTATTCCGTGAGGTCAGCGGTGGACGTTTGCGCGCAACTGGCTTAGTCTCGTTAACAGGAAGATCATCCAGGACCCTCGTTTGCGCTACGATTCGGACCATAAGCAGCGGACCCGCGTCCGCCTCCTGACGGAGGCCGCGATGCTTTTGCGCGAAAACGGCCCGGACGGCCTGTCGGTTGCGACGCTGATGAAGCGCCAGGGCCTGACGCACGGCGGCTTCTATGCCCACTTCGAGTCCAAAGAGGATCTGATCGAGCAGGCCATCGAGGTCATGTTCGACAAGACGTGCGAGCGCTTTGCCATCCGCACGCGCGGCCTGAGCCCGCATCAGGGCCTGCTGGCCTATATCGAACACTATCTGTCGCCGACGCATGTCAACCGCGCAGCGCAAGGCTGTCCGGTGCCCGCGTGCGCAGGCGATGTGGCGCGATTGGGGGCCTCCGCGCGCCGCCGGTTCGAGGCGGGGCTTGGCCGGTTGCAGAATCTGATCGGCGCGCAGTTCGAAATGATGGGCTTCGCGCCCAGTGAGGCCTTTACGCAGGCCGTTGTGCTTTTAAGCGAACTGGCCGGCGCCGTCGTTATGGCCCGCGCGGTCAAATCCTCCGAAGCGCAGAAGCACATCACCGAAAACGCCCGCCAAACGATCATCGCGCGCCTTGAGCGGTCGGTGACAACGAGCGCGGAGGATGTTGAGGCGCGTCATGCGACGACGGAAGCGCCGAGTCGTATGATTTAGAGGCCGCGAGGTGAAGGCCGGCAAAATCGATATTACCAATCCTTTATCGGCAGCATATCGCCACCTTCATCTAGAGCTTCACGAACTCCCCGAATTCTAGCGTCATACTGATCAATGAGGTTTTTTAAATTCACGTGTACGCAAACAATATCTGCTATTAGTTGGCCGCTCGGTACAGCATCATTCTTCACAGCATCATTAATGCTTTCCAAGCTTTCTGATAAGAAACCCACCAAAACTCTCGCATTACATATCGTCGTTAGCACGGCGGCGTGTATATGATCTACTCGAGTTGACATGGCTTCTAAAGTCATCACCGCTAAAGCGGTACGCTGCCTCCAAGTCTTGATTGTAAATTCGTCGAAACCGTCGTCGGAAGTCAGTTCTGCAGCGATAATCTGAGCGTCGAATTGTGCCTGGACTATTACAAATCGCGCTTGCCAGGCAGCTTCTTCTCCTTGACGCCTGCGGCTTCGAACAGCTTCTCTCGCCTCAGATCGAGCTATCCATGCAGCCCCAGCAATTGCCACAATGGAACCTACAGCTTGCGCCCATGCAGCTGCATCCGCAGTCCACCCTTTTTGAAGAACATTTATAACGGCTGCAAATCCAGTGATTGAGATCATAAGGATAATGCTCACCGTCAGGATGACTTTGGCAATCCACTTGGCCCCATTTCTTTGAGCCCATTTGAAGTACGATTTGACTTTTCCACCCTGACTCAATGATCTTCCCTTCTTGCTTAATTAAGCGACGGTCGCAATGTGCGTATGGCTTGCGCCCGAATACAATACAGTAGGCATGTAAGAGTGCAAAACTGCTAGTAATTCATGCCGGAAAACAGAAATTTGCGTGACATACCCTCATTCTAACGCTAGGATTCAGATAAGGAGCACACAAATGCCGATCATCGTTGACATCGCCGACCGCCTTTTCGACTATACAGATGAAGAGAAAGCTGCGGAGGCAATCGCTGAATTTCAAGCCGAGACTGGCTTAAATGATGGTGCCGTCATCGCTCTTTGGGCTGACGAAAGGAATCCTACTCGCGCTGAGCTCGAGCGTCGCATATTTGACGCGGTAGAAGCGAACGGTACCGTGAAGCGCGCCGAGGAAACTATTCCAAACGGGGTGTGTTTGTCGATCGAAGCCACAGCGGCCTGAGGCCTAGAACCAAGTGGAAAATGCAGGTGGGCTTTGGCTGAGATCGCCAGGGCTCACGGAGAGCTATGCGAGCACATGGCCTAGCTTGAGTAACCACATCGCAGAGGTCTTAAATTTAGCTTATAGGCAGTGTCGTTTTATGCGCGACAGGCGACTGAGATGGTGCATTTTCCAAGCGGAACGCAAAGGCTACATTTTTAACTGCCGTTTTTTTTCGAGAAGTCGGCTTTCTCTTTCTGCTGGATGCTTTAGCTAATGGTTCTAAGACAGAATTCGCGAGAAAGCGGACCAGCGGTACCACAACGCCGTCTCCCAGTACCTTGAAAGCACGGCTATATGCTTCCGGTAAAATATAAGACTCGTCCAGCCCCATTAACCGAGCCGCCTCTCGTGGCGTGACCAGTCGGGTCCGCACCTGATCGCCGACGACGTAAATGATCCTCGGTCGCGAGGCTCCACCTTTCGGGGTACGCAAGCAACCTAGTACAGGTCCGAAAGCGATCTCCGTTCGCTGAACGTTTTTGCCATGTTCTTTGCGCATACGTAGATAGAGGCTTCCGATCTGTGGCTTCCCGCTCTTCTTAGCCGCCTCAAGACGTTCAACATGGCTTGGTGCCATCATGCTGAGCAATCTGTCAATTTCTTCTTGTCTGTCCCACAAGGCGTCTTCAAGGACGAGTGCTTCCATGAGTGTATTTTCAGGGAGTAAAGGGGGGGCGGTCATCCGCCACCAAATCCAATTTGCTTTGATTGCCTCGTCCATTGCGTCGTACACGCGCATCAACGTTGGCGTATGTCCAAAAGTCGAGCCATCTGTGCGCGTCAGGGTTCGTGGAATACTAACGTCATCTCTTACCGCAATAACAAAAACCCGAGACCTGGATTGTGGGACGAAATGCCGAGCATCAAGAACGACCGCACCAGCTTTGTAGCCTAGCAGCATGAGTTGCGACATAATAAGCGAAAAATCTTTGCCGCCATTTATCGACAACAAGCCGACCACGTTCTCCAGCACTATCACGGCGGGCTGAGCATTTTTCGCTTTTAGCTGGCGAAGAATGTTCAAAAAAGGCCAAAGAGCACCTGACCTTGTAGCGTTGTCGATCTCACCATTGCCAATACCCAATCCATTACCAGCAACCGATAGGTCCTGGCAGGGGAAAGATGCCCATGCAAGATCAACGCTCTCCGCAAGGTCCTCTACGGAAACGTCCCATATGTCGTTATTGTCGAAGTGATCGTCGCCGAAATTTTCTTCATAGACCGCACCTTTGAGGGGGTCCATATCATTGGCGAAACGGCATTGCCATTTATCGCCCAACCCAAGCCTAGCCATCCCGCCGCCCGCGAAAAATTCATAAAATGAGAATCTACGCGTCATGAGTTCAGCCCCTTGCGATCGCAGCGGTGCCGCTCGCTACGTTTTGCTTATACTTCCTTGCCGCAGATTGCATTAATAGAAGGTTGTTATCCACAGCCCAAGGCCTTGAGACACTTAAGGTGTCGCTTGTAATCGCTAAACTTCGATTCTCGCCGGAACGGCCAAGGCGGCCCCATTAAGTGGTGTCGGCTAATTGTGCGAGGCTGGCGTTGGTGCCCAGCATTTGCGCGTCAAACTGCTGAAAAAGATATTTAAGGCTCTCATCCGTTTCCGAAAGCTTTCGCAATAGGTCCCATGTGTCCGCACCGCCTATATCTTTGATGACCTCTATTCGAGTGTCATCACCGGCCACGTCGGAGATCTCGAGCATACTAGCCAGCAAATCAACGTACACTGCTCTGCATTCGAGAAAAACTTCACTCCACGATTTCAAAACCACGCGGCGGTCATTCGGCGTATAGCTGGCTTTATTTCCGACAAGCATTCCGCTCAAGGTGGCGTCAGAACGCTGTGCCGCGACAAAGTCTAGGTAAGCTACAAGCTGGCGCTCTTGCTCAGTGCCTAGCGGAAGGTCGGGCTTCTTCACTTCGACAATCTTGATAGTTTTTTCATCGGGCGAAGTGAGAAATACAAAATCGGCGCGTTGAGAGGGTTCCATTCCCTTTATTAGCACACCAGGATCGTATCGATTGTCGTCGCCTAACTTATCGGCGGCGGTATCGATCGTTGTTTTCAGCCATTTGTCAGCAGTCAGCAAATCACCTCTAGGCTGCAAGATCCACGGAAACTCGGTCACCAATTTTTGCAAATCGGTTTCTGAGCGCTGATGTACCAATTGGTATAGGACCGAAAGCGCAAATGCGCGTTGCGAAAAAGTCAAAGCTAGTCCCATCTTTTCCGGGATCGAGTGCTGGGAAAGCTCCTCAACCACGTTGGCTAGCTGGTCAGGGGTGGCGTTGGTCTCCAACAGCCGCTTCCACAACTGACCGAGGAAAATTCGTGTCGGTTGATTGATCCAGGCTTTCGATACTGCGATCAGCAATTCTTCCCGTGTTTTTTCAGCTTCCTTTGTTTTACCGATTTCTCGTGTTGCATCAGACACCAAGGCGACGATCTGCTCGTTCTCCGCCTTGGAGTACGTGTTGACCTTTTTATCGGCGCGCAGGCTTGCGGCTTGTTCCGCGACCTTCTTGTCCTGCTTAACTTTTCGGAAGTTTTCATAGGCGGTTATCCACGTACCGACTTTCTTGTTCCCCCAGTCATGAAACTCCGTCATTTTCTCGGAGCTCCAATCGATTGAGGTACGATCAGTAGATATCAGATCTTCCTCTTCCTCATCTATCCAATCGGCTTCAACGATGCCATACAGATATCGCTGAAATACTTCCTTGCCCTTACGATTGAAAAAATAGGGCCGTGTTTGCGCAATTTTGCCATGTGCAAAAATACCAACGCCAGCTTCATCTGCAGGCCATTCAGCTGTTCCCACGAATCCAACCCAGAAGCTTACAGACTTGCCACCAATAATTTCTGTAGTCTGGCCTACTTCGGGAATGCGATATTCGAACGCTGGCAGCGCCGCCTCGGCGGTGATTGCATTTCCATTAATTGTCACCTTGAAATCGGCACGTAAAAGAATAACGGTGAATCTAGAGCCAAGCTCTTTCGCGATTAACTTCTCATCGGGGAGCTGATTAGAGACGATCCTGCTCATACATATCATCGTGCCCGTTTTTGTATCTTCGAAACGTTGGATTTTTCCGATGAAAGCGTTGACTTTCGCACTTAAGAACTTGTCTTCAGTTAAGATAGGGGTCTCTACATCCCCATCCTTTACGTGAAATACGGGTGGGTAGGACCCGGTGGCACCGACAGCTAAAATCTTGTCTAGGTCCAGCGTGAACCAATTCACCTTGCCACTGTTTACGGTAATTACATCAACGGTTCGGGCAATGCCAAACGGTGCCAGCTTTCCCAAGCCCTTCCGTCCCATTGGCATGCGTTGGCCGGCTGAACGTTCTGTAGCTGATTTTCGCTTCGGTTTTCCGACTTCCAGGTAATGCGAGCGAATAGTTTCGTACGACATGCCGGAGCCATTGTCGTTAATGAATATTCGGCCGTTTTGATCGTCGCCTCCCGACGCATCAACTTCTACGTCCACCCACTTTGCGTCAGCATCCCAGCTGTTCGCGACCAATTCGGCAAGAACATTGCCAGCTTTGTTCCGGTATAATTTTATACCAAGATGTTCAATTACGTTGTGAGAGAACCGCAGCGCGGGCTCAGCCTCAGTGGTCGATGTCAAGTTTAGCTCCCCAATGCCAACATCTAGTTGAACTGTAATTCATCCTTTTTTTTCAATCGATACAAGCACAATTTGAGGACAACTCACGTTAGGCGTGTGAATCATTGTTGAAAGCGGCACCGTAACGGCTTCTGTTTTCTTTAAAATCTGGCTTTCGCCGCCGCTTATGCGGCGAGCTCGCGCGGCACCTGAGCGCACAAAAAACGTGATATTTTTGCAAGCCGATGCAAATTTATAAAAATCCGGAAACATTGGATTTTGCGCTTGCCTCATCATCGCATTATATTATGCATGTCATATAACGAATATGATGATCATCATGTCATTATGTGATCCGATAAAAAACATAATCCATCGGGACTTCAGGGAGACTTCATAATGCATTCGTCCGGCGACTGCCGGACACGCGGGGCAGGCTGTTCAGCCTGGCCAGACACGCCTCAGGCCGGCGCACCGCGGAAGGCCTGTAATAATAACAAAGAGACTTCGCAAGCCACAGTCAAGCCAGACGGCCGTCATCCGTCCTGCGCAGGCCGAACGCTCCATAAAATCACGTGTTGGAAGACCAGAAACCGCACCGGTTCGCCACAGGACACAAGGTCCTGCGGGCTTCGGCGCAACGACAATGATGCCACCAACACCAGCCCGGTCATGACCTGGCTGAACATGGAGAAACATATGACAAACACCCGTTTCATCAGGGGAGGGATGCTGAAAAGCAGCGTGTCCCTCATGGCCCTGGCCGCCCTGACGGTTGCCGGAACCGTCCACGCCCAGGACGCCGCACCGACAGAAGATGACGCCGTGGTCGTGGTCGGCGTCCGCAAGGCGCTCAAGACCGCCCAGGACATCAAGAAGAACGCCGACACCCACGTCGATTCGATCACCGCCACCGATATCGGCGCCTTCCCGGACAAGTCGGTCGCCGAAGCTTTGCAGCGCGTGCCGGGCATCACCGTGTCGCGCTTCCAGTCGTCGGACGACTCGACGCACTTCTCGGCCGAACCGGCCCAGGTGCTGATCCGCGGCCTGACCTTCGTGCGCACCGAACTGAACGGCCGCGACGTGTTTACCGCCGACGGCGGACGCGGGCTGAACTTCAACGACGTGTCGCCCGAACTGATGGCCGGCGTCGACAGCTACAAGAACCTGACGGCGGAAATGATCGAAGGCGGCATCGCCGGCTCGGTCAATCTGCGCACCCGCCTGCCGTTCGACTCGAAAGGCCAGGTCATCGGCGTCTCAACCAAGGCCAACTATGGCGACCGTTCGGAAGCGACGACCTACGAGTTTTCCGGCATCTACACCAACCGCTGGCAGACCGAAGCCGGTGAGTGGGGCGTCATGCTCAACTACGCCCAGGGTCACGTCCTGACGCAGACCGAAGGCGTGGTCGGCCAGCGTATCGGCGCCTTCTGCTCGGCCGGTTTCGGCACGGCAGCCGCCGCCAACGTTAATGCCGACGGCTCCGTCGCCTGTACGGCAAACCCTTATGGCGGCACGGGCTGGGTCTACATGCCGCGCCAGGTCAATTTCAGCCAGGTCGAATACGACCGCGACCGTCGCGGTATCGCGGCCGCGCTGCAATGGCAAAACAATGCCAAGACGGTGCAGTTCTCGCTGCAATATAACGACACCTACTACAAGAACGCCTGGAAGGAGCGCTCGACCAATGTCGGCTTCTTTGACCTGTGGGCGGCGCCGGCCTTCTCGCCGCAAACGACCGCCGTCATCGCGCCGGCCGACGGCACACCGGCCTTTGTCTTCGGCGCCGATGGCATGCTTGATTCCGGCACGCTGACCGCGCCGTCGGGCGGCTGGGGTGGTTCGACCGCTGCGGCGATCGACATCGGTTCGGCCGCACCTAGCCTGCCCTTCGTCAACTACTGCGGTGGTGGCGGCTGTACCTCGACGCGGCAGGGCACCGGCATTTCGAACGAGTCGCGCATCTTCGACCACGAAGAAGGCACGCGCGATATCGCTGCCAACCTGAAGTGGGAAATCACCGAAAAGCTGCGCGCCAATTTCGACGTCCAGTATGTGACGGCCGAGACCAACAACTATGACATCCTGGTCGCCGCCAACACGCTGGCCAACGTCAAATACTCGACCAATGGCGACGGTACGCCGGAGATCGACCTGCTGCCGGGGACCAATGTCAACTACGCGGCGGGCGGCCTGTCCAACCCGCACAACTGGTACATCCCCTTCATCCAGGATCACGTCGAAGACAATGACGCGACGCAAGCGTCGCTGCGCGCGGATGCCGAGTACCGCTTCGAAGAGACGGGCTGGCTGAACTCGCTGAAGGTTGGCGTGCGTTACGCCGAACGTGACCAGAAGGTCCGCTATTCGGCCTATAACTGGTCGCCGGTCATCCAGCCGTGGAATGCCTGCAACGGGCCTGCCTTCAACCTGGATAACACGGCGCCGGCGCCTTACACCTGTAATGCCGGCCAGACCTTCCAGGGCTATGGCAAGGACATGTGGGTGTCGGAACCCTTCCGCGACGGCTTCTACAATGGCGACGTCTTCAATCCCGGCGCCCTACCGTGGCTGTCGAACGAAGTCCTGGCGGACCGTTCGCGCCATATCAATGGCCTGTCGGGCGCCAAGACCAACACGCCTTTGAAGTGGACGCCGATCTGCGATCGTGGCGGTCTCAGCGAAGGCTGCTTCAACGACTCCGAAATGCTGGATGTCAGCGAGCAGACGACGGCGGCCTATGCCATGCTGCGCTTCGGCAACTCTGACACGACGCTGTTCGGCAAGCGCGTCAACGGCAATATTGGCCTGCGCTACGTCCAGACCAAGGTCGAAAGCAATGGCGGCGTCGCTTTCAACAATCCGAACTGGTACGCGACGCTGGCGCCGTGTTCGACGCCGACTGGCCCGAACAATCTGCTGAACGTCTCGTGCTACCTGACCGACGCCATCAAGAACTTCAGCGGCGGCCCGGCAGTCAAGAGCAGCTATGGCGCGTCGCATAGCAACTGGCTGCCCAGCTTCAACATCCGCTTCGAAGTTGCCGACGACCAGTATATCCGCTTCGGGGCCTCGCGCGCCCTGTCGCGTCCGGACTTCGGCCAGCTGCGGAACTATGTGGCTATCCAGGCACCGGCGATCAACACCTCGCCGAACTCGCCGTTCATCGTCTGGAACGATCCGAACGGGCCGAAGACCGCCGCGAACGTGAAGGGCTATAACTTCGTGTTCAACGCCGACTCAGGCAACGCCGCGATCGAGCCGGTGACGGCCGACCAGTTCGACCTGAGTTACGAGAACTACTTCAATGCGACGTCTTCGTTCACCCTGGACTTCTTCTACAAGAAGCTGAACGGCGACATCTCGTACGCCGAACTGGCGCGCGCGGTCACGCTCAACGGCGTTACCCAGAACGTGGTCATCCGCGGTCCGGGCAACGGCAATGGCGGCGGTACGCTCAAGGGCTTCGAAGTGGCCTATCAGACCTTCTTCGACTTCCTGCCGTCGCCGTGGAACGGTCTGGGCATCCAGGCCAACTACACCCGCACCAAGCAGTCGGGCATCAACAACTCCAACCTGGCCAACCAGCCCGGTTACGCGGCCGGCGGCACGATTGCCTTCGGTGGCGGCCTCCAGGTCAACGGCGCGGTCTTCGATTCGCACCGCCTGGCCGGTATCTCGGACGAATCCTACAATATCGTCCTGTTGTTCGAACATGGTCCGATCGCTTCGCGCCTGGCCTACAGCCATCGCTCGGACTTCCTGACCAACAATCTCGACTGCTGTATCGGCCTGCCGATGTACCAGAAGGGCAACGGCTTCCTCGACGCATCGTTCCGCTACAAGCTGAACGACAATGTCGAACTGTCGTTCGATGGTTCAAACCTGCTGGATACGACGACCGTCATCCAGCAGCAGGTCATGGGCGACTCGTCAGCGACGCCGGGTGCAGCCGCGGTCAAGATCGACTCGGCCTGGATCCGCAACGACCGCCGTTACCAGATCGGCGTTCGCTTCAAGTATTAAGCGTTAGGTGTATGGGGCGCGCTGTTTTGCAGCGCGCCCTTTTCTTTTTGCAGGGTCATGTTGCAATGAAGATCGTTATTCTTGGTGGCGGAACCGCAGGCTGGATGTGTGCGGCGTCGCTGAGTGCGCTGGTCGCCACGCGCCGGTTTAGCGTCGAACTGGTCGAATCCGACGAGATCGGAACCGTCGGCGTCGGCGAAGCGACCCTGCCGCATATCAAGGCATTCAATGACAGCCTCGGGATCAATGAGGCCGAGTTCATGCGCCGCACCCAGGCCACGTTCAAGCTGGGGATCGAGTTCGCCGGTTGGGGCCGCGAGAGTTATATCCATCCCTTCGGGACCTTCGGCCAGAACTGGGCCGGGATCGGGTTTCAGCATCACTGGCTGCGCGCTAAGCAGGCCGGGGTGCCGGTGGCGCCGCTTGAGGAATATAGTTTTGCCATTGCGGCGGCGCGGGCCGGGCGTTTTGCCTTTCCCGACACCGATCCGTCGTCGGTCAAGTCGACCTTCGCCTATGCCTACCATTTCGACGCGGCGCTCTATGCCGGTTTCATGCGCGATTTTGCGACCAAACGCGGCGTCAAGCGCACCGAAGGCCGCGTCACCGAGGTGCAGCAAAATGCCGAAAGAGGCAATGTCACGGGTTTACGGCTGGCGTCAGGCGCGGTGGTTACTGGCGACATGTTCCTCGACTGCTCGGGCTTTGTCAGCCTGATCGCCGGCAAGACGCTGAACGGCCCGTGGGAGGACTGGACCACATGGTTGCCGTGCGACCGGGCCTTTGCGGTGCCCACGGCAGGGACCGGCGCGATCACGCCCTATACCCGTGCCACTGCGCGCGAAGCCGGATGGCAATGGCGCATTCCTTTGCAGCATCGCACCGGCAACGGCTATGTCTTTTCCAATGCCTTTACGTCCGAAGACCGGGCGCGCGACGTGCTTCTGGCCAATCTCGACGGCACGCCATTGATGGATCCCAGATTGCTGCGCTTTCGCGCCGGTCGCAGGACACGCTCGTGGTCGCATAACGTGGTCGCGGTCGGCCTGGCGTCGGGTTTTCTGGAGCCGCTGGAATCGACCAGCATCTATCTCGTCCAGGCGGCGATCGAAAACCTGAAGCACTATCTGGGCGGCCGGCCCGACGATCCGCGTTCGCAAGGCGCCTTCAACCGCTCGGTCGACACCCTCTACGACAGCATTCGCGACTTTTTGATATTGCACTATCGGGCTACCGCGCGTGAAGAGCCGCTTTGGCAGCATGTGCGCGACATGGCGCTGCCCGACAGCCTGACGGGTCGCATCGAAATGTTCCGTCATCGCGGCTATATCGAAGCTTATCGCAATGGCCTGTTCTCGCCGCCCTCGTGGCTGGCCGTCTATATGGGCCAGGACGTCTTGCCGACGGGCTACGACCGCATGGCCGATGCCCTGCCGATCGATCTGCTGGCCGAAAAGCTGGAAATGCTGCACACCCGTATCCACGATCAGGTTGCAGCATTACCGACGCATGAAGCGACTCTGGCAAGCTTCGCGCCAGCGCGTATGGAGGTAGCGTAATGGTCTCAAAGGTCGTTACCGTCGGCCGTGATGCGCCGCTGTGGCTGTCGGCTCTGGCGCTATATCGTGCGCTGAAACCTGCCGGGGTAACAGTCGAAGTCGTGGCGCTGCCCGACGCGATGCGGGCGGAGGACATCTATACCTCGCTGCCTGCACTCGAGGCGTTCCACCGCCAACTCGGCCTCGATGAACACGCCTTGCTGCGCCAGACACGCGGCAGCTTTAGCCTTGGCCAAAGCTTCCAGGGTTTCGCGGGAGACGATGGCGCCTTCTTCCACCCCTACGGCAGCCACGGCTTCCCGATCACCACGACGGGCGCGTCCTTCCTGCACTATGTCACGCGGGCGCGGCGGCAGGGTCTTGGGGCGGCGTTCGAGGATTTTTCGCTGACGGCCGCCGCCGCCAAGCAGGGTCGCTTTATCGTCCCGGACGATGAGACCTCGGCCTTTGCCCGTAGCGATTACGGCTATCACCTGCCGGCCAGGGCCTATACCGCCGCTCTGGCTGAGGCCGTGCGCGCCGAGGGGATTACGGTCCACCCGGCCCAGCATGTTGCGGCCGAATTGAGCGATGATGGCGCAATTGCTGCGCTAACTACGGGTGCAGCAAAAATCACCGGCGACCTGTTTGTCGACGTCAGCGGCAGCGAGTCCGTCCTGCTGCGCGGTGTGTTGCAAACGCCATTCCAGTCGTGGCGGCAATGGTTCCCCGCCGACCGCGTGCTGACTGCTTCCGGGCCGCGCCTGCGCATTGTGCCGCCGTATGCGCGGATACAGGCGCTCGACAATGGCACCTTAGGCATGATCGCGGCGCAGGATGCCACGCACGTCACCTATGCCTTCGACAGCCAGCGCGAAGGCGATGATCAGGCCGTGCGGACGGCGGCGACCTCGCGACTGGCACTCGGAAATGCCGTCGTCACCAAGCTGAATCCCGGCCGCTCGCAGCCCTGGGTGCGAAATGTCGTGGCAATCGGTGAGGCAGCCTGCGTCTTCGATCCCATCGACAGTGTCTCGCTGCACGCCGTCCAGGTTGGGCTGGTGCACCTGCTGGGCCTGTTTCCGCGCGATAGCCGCCATATGCCCGAACGCACTGAGTATAACCGCCTGATGGGTATGATGACGCTGCGTGCGCGCGACTTCCAGCTGACGCACTATGCCCTCAGTCGGCGTCAGTCGCCCTTCTGGCAAAAGGCGCGCATGGACATGCCGCGGGAACTGTACGAGCGGCTCGAAGCTTTCTCCGTCGCGGGCCAGGTGCCTTTGTTCGACGAGGACAGCTTCGACACCGACAGCTGGAATGCCGTCCTGCTTGGCCACGGCCTGGCGCCGGAGGCCTATGATCCGTCCGCCGACCTGGCCGGCGACCAGGTTTTGATGGATCATTTCCGCCGTATATTCAGCGGCATCCGTCAACAGGTTGAAAGCGCTCCCAGCCATGACGACTATCTCGGCATCTTCTGTTCGCCCTGACATATTTCTCGTGTTATGGTCGGCGAACAGAGCGCATAAGCGCCGGTGCCAAGCAGGGTAGGAACAGCGTGAAACGACCGACGTCATTGGATATTGCTGCGATTACGGGGGTCTCGCAGGCCACTGTTTCGCGGGCCCTCAGCCATTCGCCACTCGTCAATGACGAGACGCGGGAACGCATACTGAGCGTGGCCAAACAGCTGCATTACAAGGTGGATTCGAACGCCCGCAAATTGCGGTCGAAGAAGATCCACACCATGGCCGTGCTGATCTCGGCCGATCTCGACAATCCGCAAAATCCGATCAATCCCTTCTTCCTGCCGATGATCGGCTCGATACTGCAATATGCCGGAGAGAAGGGCTATGACATCATCACATCCTTGCAGCAGCCGTCGGACGACTGGGGCACGGATTACGGCTTTTCGCGCCGCGCCGATGGCATCATCTTCCTCGGCTGCAAGGATTTCGAGAGCTATACGCACAAGTTCGAATATCTGAACGAGGTCGGGGATCCGTGGGTCGTCTGGGGCGTCAACCGGCCCGACTGCGCGCGCCTGTGCATCGGCAGCGACAACGAGGATGGCGGGTTTAAAGCCACAGCGCACCTGGCGCGTCTGGGCCGCAAGCGCATCGCTTATTTCGGCAAGTCGTCGAAAGAGCATCCCGAGTTCCGGGAGCGCTACGAAGGCTATCGCCGCGCGCTCCAGGCGGCGGGTTTGGAGTACGATCCGAAGCTGCATCGCGATTGTTTCCTCGAGCGCGAAGAGGGCATGAACGAGGTCGGCCGTATGATCGAGGAGGGCGTGGAATTCGACGCTGTCTTTGCGTCGTGCGACCTGCTGGCCATGGGCGTGTTGCAGGGTTTGAATCGGCGCGGTTTCCGCGTGCCGCAGGATGTGTCGGTGGTCGGCTTTGACGATCTGTGGGTATGCAGTTCGCTGTCGCCGTCGCTTTCAACCATGCGCCAGGATACCGAAGCGGCCGCGCGTGTGCTGGTCGATGGGTTGAGCAACCTGATCGAGAACGAGGACGTGCGTGACATCCGCCTGCCCGCGCAACTGGTTGTCCGGGAATCGTGCGGTGGGTTGTCCAGGATGAATTGAGCCACTTCGCCCTCCCCATTTATGGGGAGGGGGGACCGCCGGTAGGCGGTGGGCGGGGCTTTCCTAGACGATCAACAAGCGCTAGGTTTGCGACTTCTTCCGCCACCCCGCCCACCATTTGCTGCGCAAATGGTCCCCCCTCCCCGCAAAGCAGGGAGGGCGAAGAGGGTGTTATCTTTTACTTCTTAGCCACAAACCTTATCGCCGTCCCGCCGCCGGGGGCCATTTTGAGTGACAGCGTATCCTTGGCAGTTACCGTCTTGCTCTCGATCACGATATCAAAGCGCGCCGGGCCTTTCGAATCTGCCTTGTCGCCATCGCGATAGATTTGCGCCGTATAGCTCTTGGCCGGATCGAGGAAACTCAGCGGCACATCCACTGAGCGCCACTGATCATCGCTGATCCCGCCGAGATACCAGTCCTCCGAATGGCGATCCTTGCGTGCGATGACGGCATAGTCGCCGACTTCACCGGCCAGCATGCTGCTTTCGCTCCAGTCGACCGGCACGTCCTTGATAAACTGGAAGGGCTTCGGATATTTGGCGTAGTTCTCGGGCAGGTCGGCTGCCATCTGGATCGGCGAATAGAGCACGACGTAGAGCGCCAGCTGCTTGGCCTGGGTCGACAGGATCTCACGCTTGTTGCCTTCCAGGCTCACCACGCCCGGCGTAAAGTCCATCGGCCCCGACAACATGCGCGTGAAGACCAGATTGGCCTCGTGCTCGGGTGCGTTCACCGGATTGCCCCAGGCGTTATATTCCTGGCCGCGGGCGCCTTCGCGCGACACCCAGTTGGGATAGGTGCGGCGCAGGCCGGTATCCTTGATCGGCTCGTGGCTGTTGATGGCGATCTTGTGCTTCGCCGCCACCTCCAGCACCTTGGTATAGTGACGAGAGCCTTCCTGACTATCGGTAAAGCCGTAGTGCGTTCCGCCGCCGGTGCTCGCGAACTGCGCCGCGCCGCCGTCAGTGACATAGCCGGTCTTGACGCTGTCGACGCCGTTTGCGGCATAGAGCTTGTAGGCGTCGTCCATCTGCGATTCATAAAGCGCGATATTGCCGCCGGTCTCGTGGTGGCCGATCAGGTGCACGCCCTTTTTCAGGCCGTAGGCGGAGGCTGCCTTCAGATCGAAATCGGGGTAGGATTCGACGAAAGAGAAGTCCTTGCCGCTGCCGTACCACTGGCCGTCCCAGCCCTTGTTCCAGCCTTCGACCAGCACGCCGCGGAAGCCGTTCTTTGCGGCGAAATCGATATAGGCCTTGGTGTTGGCGGTGGTGGCGCCGTGCTTCGGGCCTTGCGCCCAGGTCGATTTTTCGAGGTGCATCTCCCACCAGATGCCAACGTACTTGGAGGGCTTGAACCACGACACATCGCCAAGCTTGTTCGGCTCATTCAGGTTAAGGATCAGGTCGGAATTGTACAGTGCCGGTGCATTGTCGGTGATGACCAGGGTGCGCCATGGCGACGGAAACGGCGCCAGGCGTTCGACGCTTGGACCGTTCGATGCCGGTGTCAGGTGCGCCTTCAGCGTCTGGCCCTCGGTCCGCCGCAGCCACATCGAGGCGAAGTCGGTCAGGGCCGCTTCGTGGAAGGAAATATAGACGCCCTTGTCTGTCTTGACGGTCAGCGGCGTGTTGGCCTGGCCGACCTCTTTCAAGGGCGTTTGGTTGTAAGAATATTCGAGATTGTTCCACTCGCCGCCGAGGTTCCACCACGCGGTCGCATTGTCGGCGACGGCAAATTCGGTCTGCTCGTCGACGATGCGGACGTTTTTCAGTTGCGCCTGTTCCGGGAACTCATAGCGGAAGCCGACGCCGTCCTCGAACAGGCGGAAGACGACCGTCATGCGGCGATTGTCAAAGGCCTTTTGCACGACATTGACGCGCATCTCGTTATAACGATTGCGGACAAAGCGGCGCTCGCCCCAAGGCTGCTCCCAGGTGTCGTCGTGCGATGACGTCTCCTGGCTGTCGAGCGTGAACTGGCCGTCCAGTTTCGGGCTGTCGGCCAGGATAAAGCCCAGGCGCGACGGCGCGATGATCGCCTGGCCCTTGCGCTCAATGCCGTAGGCCAGCTTGCCCTCCGGGTTGACATAGACCTTCACGCTCAAGGTGCTGTCGGGCGAGGAGGCCTGCGCGATCACATCGTCGGCCACGGCTGGTGACACCAGGCAGATGGTGAGCAGCGCCGTGGTGACGGACAAGGATCGGGCCAGAAGTTGAGAAAGTGATGACAAGCGCATTGTGGCCGTGGCCCCATGTGTGGCGCCGCTCTGGGCGGTCAGATTAGAAGTTGTTCCTAACGTCTACAGTGTTAGCGTTGTCAGAAAAACCCTGAACTTGAGTATGTATACGTATTCAACTGGTCATGCATAGTTTGCATACGTATTCAGTGTTGCATGCAAAGTTTATGGCGCGTAGCTATAGTGCGTGATTGAATGCCCGCATATAGCTCCGTGCCTGGAGCTAAGGTGGACGTTCGGTGAGGGGGCTGCTTGCATTTGCTTCGTCACTTCCCAAGATTCCGGTTGATTGACGCAGCCGGGATGCCTGAATTACAAGCCCTGGCTTTGTAATTTGTTCTTCCCAACACACTTTTATCCCCTTGCCGTGAGGTAAGGGGATTTCTTTTTGCATTGCGGAAAATACGTATGAATACGTATGCAATGGCTCGCCGTTGCTTTGATTTGCCTGTGGTGGTGTTAGAATAAGGCAATAAATTCAAAAAGGCTGGGAAGCGTATGACCCTGGATGACCTGCCAAAGGTGGCAGTGCGTGATGCGATGGATGTTGCGGCCTTCGGGAGTGAGGTCATGGCTGCGGAACAGCCGGTCGTCATCAAGGGACTGATCGATCACTGGCCGGCGCTTGCGGCCGGGCGGCAGTCGGCGCAAGGTCTGATCTCATATCTGAAGGCCATGGATCGCGGCGCGCCTGCGCCGGTCATGGAGGCGCCGTTTGCGACCGGCGGGCAGTATACCTACGCGCCGGGCCTGAGCGAATTCACCTTCTCGAAACGCCAGAGTGGGATCAGCGAAACGCTCGACCGGATTGCGGCTGCCATGGGTCAGGCGGAGGCGCCGTTTATCGCCATCCAGATGCTGCCGCTTGACAGTCACCTGCCGGATTTTGTGCGCAGCAATTCTGCCCCCTTATTGCCGCCACAGGTCCCGCCGCGGCTGTGGATCGGCGGGCCGCTGAAAACCCAGACGCACAATGACCGCGACCATAACCTGGCCTGCGTCATCGCGGGCCGGCGGCGCTTTGTGTTGTTTCCGCCCGAGCAGGTCGCCAACCTCTATGTCGGGCCGCTGGACGCGCCGCCGCCCTTGTCGCTGGTCGATCCGGAGGCGCCTGACTTCGAACGCTTCCCCAAATTCCGTGAAGCATTGGGCGCAGCATCGGTGGCGTGGCTGGAGCCGGGGGATTGCCTGTTCATGCCGAAATACTGGTGGCACCACGTCACGTCACTGGAACCCTTCAATGCCATGGTCAACTACTGGTGGGGCGATACGGCAGTGGGGCTTGAGCGCGCCAGCGACGCCTTCCTGACGGCGCTTCTGGCCTTCAAGGAATTGCCGCCCGGCCAGCGCCGTTACTGGCAGGCCATGTTCGACGCCTATGTTTTTGGCGAGGGTGCGGCCGACCATATTCCGCCTGTCCGGCGCGGCGTGCTGGGGCCACTGCCGCAGGCCGTGCGGGCGCGCCTCAGGCAGGAACTGAAGATGGCTTATCTGAAGGGCGGATGATGCGGTTCACCTTGCATCCGGACATCCGTTTTCAGCTCCGCCACATCGGCGCAGAGCGCCAGCCCCTGATGGTGGTCGATACTGTGCTGTCGGATCCGCAAGCCCTGATCGATGCTGCTTGCGCCGCAGAGTTTTATGTCCCGGAACATACGCGTTACCCCGGCCTGAATGCGCGCCTGCCTGACGACTATTATCACCTGGTCATCACCGCCTTGCGCGGCCCCTTGCAGGCAGCCTTTGGTCTTTCGCCCTCGGTCTATCTCGATTATTTCGGCTATTTCGGTTTGATGACTGTCGCCGCCGCTGATGCTGAGGCGATTCAGAACATCCCGCACCATGACGGCCCTGATGCGCAGCAACTGGCCATGGTGCATTACCTAAGTCGTGATGCGTTCGGCGGCACCGGCTTTTTCCGCCATAAAGCGACGGGCTTTGAGGCAATCGATTCCGTCCGCCGTGATCTTTATGCCGAAACAGCGAAGGCTGAACTCCGGACCGGGGGCGGTATGGCAAACTACGAACGGGTCGCCGAAGCCGAGCCTGTCTTCAATCGCCTGATCGTCTATCGCGGGCATGTGCTGCATTCGGCCCTGCCAGGGCTAGCACCTCTAAGCCGCAATCCCGCCAAAGGGCGTCTGACCGCGAATGGCTTTGTCACGCCACGCACCTGAGGCATGGGTGTGCGCAGCAATTTCGCCAGAGTTCATGAACGCAGCTGCGTTCACTGCGCGCTCGTCAACCGCGCAATGCATGCGGCTTCCAGAGTTTCATGGGCGGAGGCGTCGATGCCGTCAAGCGCATTGACGGCATCGATAAAGGCCGGATCGTTGGAATAGGCGGCGGCGGTCATTGGACGAAAGGCTGCCGCGCGTGTCTGCCAACTGACCATGGGCGGAACCTTGTCGGCGGCTTGCTGCGCCTTGCCGGTGCGCAGCATGGCCAACAGGGTATAGTGGGTTTCGACCGCGCAAGTGTCAGCTTCGGCGCGCGTTCCGGCGGAGGGAAGCTGTCCGGCCTTCAGGGCGTCAAGGTCAAGATCAACCGGCGCCGCGGCGGTCGCGGCAATCAAGGCGAAGACAGCGAACATGATTGTTTCCCCGGGGTTGATAAATTCGCGTACCACGATATGGGACGCAGAGTAAAGCGCGCCAGACAGCGGAATGCGGGCATCCGGACGACCAAGTCGAGTTTGTTCCGGAGTGGAAATCGTCGTTTGTCGGCTGGAAATCGCGTGTGCTTGCATGCCCTTCGCGCCGCACGGCTCCCTTGCAGGCATGACAGATCAGGCGGTGGCAAATCATCAAGTCTCATTATTGGTCGTAGTCTAACACAAACCTCATTGGATATCAGAAAAAGGCATTTAAGTGCCCGGCTGCCATAGCCGGCTGCAGAAGCGCATCTCCGCACCCCATAACGTAGAAGACGTGCTTCAGGTCCGTTGTCTAAATGTACTTGGAATGTACATAATATCGCATGGCCTGGCGCCAGCGCCATAACGCCAATATCGTCGTTATTTACATTTGTTCTATGTAATCAATTTCTTGATTTGCATGTGTACTTATATGCAAAAAGTGATCACATATTAATTTTTCGTAATAAATTTGATTCAGTCTCGACAAAGGTTTCAGAAGAAATAACTTCCCATTCTTTGAGCGTTCCCTTGACGACTCTGGGTGGAGTAAAAAGCGATGGTGCAAGTGGTGAAGGCCAAGACACGCTGGCGGCATCTGCCGGCCGTTTGCGGCAGTGTCCTGATGCTGGCCGTGGCCGGTGGCGTGCACGCGCAGTCCTACACACCTCCGGCCGCACCATTGGCGATCGACGCCATCGCCAAGTACGAACAGATAACCAGCGTTACGATCTCGCCGGATGGCAAGCATATTGCCGGCCTGATTTCGGTCGCGGGCGAAAAGTGGCCGGTTATTTCGATCTGGGATGCGACGGACCTCAGCAAGAAGCCGATCTGGATTCCGTCGAAGACCAATCGCATCACGGGCGTCGGCTTCTTCTCTTCCGACAAGATCATCTTTCAGATGGAGCAGCCGATCACGGGGTCGGACAGCAAGCCGACCTTTACGCGCAAGATCTATTATTCTGACCTGGAAGGCCGCAAGATCGAGGAGCCGTTCCGCATTACCGGGACGATGAACAAGGATGTCCGCGACTCGTTCGAGCGCGGATCGTCGGTCAACATCTTCAATGACGATCTTTACGACAGCACCAAGAAGCTGATGGCGACGGTCGATCCGGTCTCCTTTGTCCAGAAGATTTTCGAGCTTGATCTCGCGACTGGCAAGACGCGTACCGTGGCGCTGGGCAGCGACGAGTTCGAATACCTTGCAGAAGGCGTGGACCTCGCGACCGGAGAGCCGATGATCAAGGCCAAGGTCGATACGGTCAATAACGACTTCTGGTACATGGTCTATATCAAGGATGCTGCCGGACAGTGGGTATATCACGAGCCGCTGAGCTATATGCTGAAGGCGCGCAAGGCCCTGAACATCCTGGGCTATGACGCCGATCCCTCCAAGCTGATCGTGTCGTCGAACGCCAATTCGGACAAGGCCGCGGTCTATAGCTACGACATCGCCAGCAAGACATTTTCCGCTGAGCCGCTGTTCGCCAATGACAAGTATGACGTCACCGGCGTCGTTTATCGTTATGACCGGCCGGCAAAAAAGACGATCATTGGCGGCGTCAGGCTGGGCGGGCCGGCGCCGACCACCATCTATACCGATGAAAAATGGGCGGGGATCCAAAAGTCGGTCAAGGCTGCCTTCCCGGGCAAGCACGTCGATATCTCCGTCAATGGCGATACCTATGACATCGGCGTGGTGACGGTCGAGGCGCCGGATGCGCCGCCGCAATACTACCTCTTCAAGGACGGCAAGCTGCAGGGCCTGGGCGGCGAGCGGCCGTGGATCGATTCCAAGACCCTTGGCAAACCGGAATTCGTGACCTTCGCGGCGCGCGACGGCCTGGAAATTCCCGCCTTCATTACCTATCCGCCGGGCTGGACCAAGGCGCAGGGACCGGTTCCGCTGATCGTCCTGCCGCATGGCGGCCCGTGGGCGCGCGACTACGCGACCTGGGACGGTTCAGGTTGGCCGCAATTCTTCGCCACCCGCGGCATTGCGGTCATCCAGCCGCAATATCGCGGCTCAGAAGGCTGGGGCTCCAAGCTGTGGCTGGCCGGCGACAAGGAGTGGGGCCAGAAGATGTCGGACGATAATGACGATGCGGCAGCCTACATGGTGTCGCATGGTGTCGCAGATCCGAAGCGTCTGGCGATCATGGGCTATTCCTATGGTGGCTTCGCGGCCATCGCGGCCTCGGTCCGGCCCAACAGCCCGTATAAATGTGCCATTGCCGGCGCCGGGGTCTCAAGCCTCCAGCGCATCGGCAATCTGTGGGGCGACAGCCATCTGCAGCGCGACATCCAGGGTGTGACGGTCGCAGGCATGGACCCGATCCGCAATGTCGACAAGGCCAATATTCCGATCATGCTCTACCACGGCGATCATGACCGTCAGGCCGATACCGAACATTCGCGCATGTTCTTCAGCGCCATGAAGGCCGCTGGAAAGGACATCGAATATCACGAAATCAAAGGTATGTGGCACACCCTGCCGTGGCGGACCGAGTGGCACACCGAAACATTGGGGTTGATGGAGGCCTACCTGAAAAGCCCAAAATGCGGACTGCTGAAGTAAGTTCGCTATAAATATTCAATAGGGAGTTCAAGAGTATAAATTACCCCATGTGCAAATTTGCACATGGGGTAATTGTGTTTGTGTAAATAAAATCAACGACTAATTGCGGCAAAATCGCCACACAATTGACGAACTTGTTGCCTTGCTGAAATAATGTGTTTCCGTCTCATATGTGACGATTTAGTGTCGCTCCTCTGTATATTTGAAATGCACCGGAGTACATCATGTCCAAACCGACAGGACTTTCGCGCCAATGGCTTCTGGCCGGCACCATTCTGACTTCGCTGGTGGGGTTTGCGCCCGCCATGGCCCAGGACACGCCGCCAACCGATACCGCTCCTACTGAAGCACCGAATACGACGTCCGCCGAGTCTGCGGACTCCGGCGAATTCGTCATCACTGGTTCGCGCATCAAGGGCAAGGAGTACACCTCCGCCGCGCCCGTGACTGTCATCACCGCCGAGCGCTCGAGCGCTGCCGGCCTGGTCAGCGCCACCGAAATCCTGCAGAACTCGTCGGTCGCCAACGGTTCGGGCCAGGTCAACTCGACCTTCACCGGCTACGTCATGGACGGCGGCGGCGGCATCAACTCGATCTCGCTGCGCGGCCTCGGCGCCCAGCGTTCGCTGGTCCTGCTCAACGGCCGCCGCATGCCGCCCGCCGGCGTCAGCGGCACGGTTGGGGCCGTCGACCTGAACACCATTCCGGACTCAGCGGTCAACCGCTACGAAATCCTGAAGGACGGCGCGTCGTCGATCTACGGTTCGGACGCCGTCGCCGGCGTCGTCAACGTCATCACGCGCAAGAACTTCGAAGGCCTGGAACTCGACGCCACGACCCGCATCTCGCAGCATGGCGGCGGCGACACCTACAACCTGGCGGGTATCTGGGGCAAGTCGTTCGACAAGGGCCACCTGATGATCTCGGCCAGCGCGTACGAGATGGAAGCCCTGACGCAAGGCCAGCGCGCCAATTTCGACTGCCCGCAGGACTATATCTATAACTCTGACGGCACCCGCGCCGATCTGGTCACCACGCGCGCCGGCGAAAGCGGCTTCAAGTGCTGGGGCAATACGGTCGGCGGTGTGGTCATCAACAACACCTATTTCCGCGAAATCCGCCCCGGTTCGACGGCATCGATCGGCGGCGTCCCGGTCAGCGGCTGGTATGGTCCGGTTCCGTTCGCTGATCGTGAAATGGACCCGACCTCCGACGACGACGTCACCGTCATTTCGCCGGTCAAGCGCTTCACCCTGTTCGCGCAAGGTGAGTATCGTCCGGATTGGGCAAACGGGGCAGAACTCTATTCCGAACTGCTGATCAACCGCCGTGAGTCGGAACAGCACGGCGTCCGCTATATCTTCCCGTACTATGGCCCGAATTCGCCCAACAACCCGTTCGGCACCGGTACGCAGTACGACCAGAACAATGGCGCCGCCGGCGGCGCTTATGTCTATCCGTACTTCCTGACGCCGTCGAACGATCGCCAGGAAATCAACGTCTATCGCGGCGTTATCGGCGCCAAGGGTGACTGGCACAACTGGTCATGGGACGCCTACCTGTCGCACTCGCTCAGCGACGGCAAGTATCTGAACGACGTCGTCCCGCAGGACCGCCTGTTCGCCGGTATCGGCTTCGACGAAAACCAGTTCGTCCACGTCCCGGTCTGTCAGGGCGTTCCGGCGGGCTGCGTGCCGCTCAACCTGTTCACCCAGGACGCGCTGTTCAACGGCAAGCTGACTGACGCCGAGCGCAACTACTTCTTCGTCAAGGAAGAGGGCAAGACGACCTATACCCAGACCATCGCCGAAGCGACCATCACCGGCGATCTGTGGCAGTTGCCGGCTGGCCCGCTGGGCGCCGCCTTCGGCATCAGCTACCGCCGCGACGAGATCAAGGACACGCCGGGCGAATTCTCGCGCACCAGCAACTCGTGGGGGTCTTCGAGCGCGGGCATCACCGAGGGTTCGGACAGCGTTGCCGAAGCCTTCTTCGAACTGGAAGCGCCGATTGTTTCCGGCAAGCCCTTCTTCGAAGACCTGAAGATCAACCTGTCGGGCCGCGTCTCCAACTATGATAGCGTGGGCAGCGCGGGGACCTACAAGGTCGGCTTCAACTGGGCGCTGAACAACACCGTCCGTCTGCGCGGTACGCACGGCACCTCGTTCCGGGCGCCGGCGCTGTACGAAATGTACCTCAACGAACAAACCGGTTTCTACAGCCAGCGTCAGGTTGACCCGTGTATCAACTGGGGCGGTACCAGCGAAGGCGGTACGCCGAACAAGAGCCAGACCGTCCGCGACAACTGCGCCGCCGAGGGCATTCCGGACGATTATGATGGTGTCGGCACCGGCCAGGGCGCGTCCGCCCAGATCTTCTATTCGGGCAGCCGCGACCTGAACCCGGAAGAGTCACAGGCCTCGACGCTGGGCTTCATCCTGACGCCGCCCAACACCGGCTTCAAGATCGCCGTCGACTGGTTCCGCATCAATGTCGAAAATCAGATCCTGAGCACGGGTCCTGGTGTTGTCGGCGCCTGCTACGGCCAGGAAACCTATCCAAACAATGGTTTCTGTGACCTGTTCGAGCGTGACGCGTCCTTCAACATCACGCTGATCGACGCCAGCTATCGCAACATCCCGAGCGAACTGACAAGCGGCTTCGATATCACGGCCTCCTATACCCGTGAGTTCAACCTCGGCACGCTAAGCCTGGACCTGCAGTCGACCTATACCAAGGAGTCCAAGACCCAGCTCTTCCCGGGCGACACGATCATCGACTACAACGGCACGATCGCGGATCCAAAGTGGGTCAGCAACCTGCAGACCCAGTTCAAGCATAAGGACTGGCAGTTCACCTACACCCTGAACTATGTCGGCAAGTCGTCGAACATGGGCTATCGCGAAGAAGATGGCGTCGTGACAACCAGCTATGTTGCGAACAAGATCAACATCAACTCGACCGATGCCTGGATCACGCATGACCTGACGGCGCGCTACAATGCCAAGGACTGGACGATCACCGTCGGTGTCGTCAACCTGATGGACGAAGAACCGCCGATCCTCAGCCTGGGTGACAACACCGGCTCGCCGGCGCGCCTGGGCAACTACGCCTTCTCGAGCCAGTATCAGTCGGGCTATCTTGGCCGTCAGGCCTACTTCCGCGTCTCGAAGAGCTTCTAAGGCTCTAGGCATGCTGCGATGAAACGGCGGTCCCTCTGGGCCGCCGTTTTTGCGTTTATAATTCTGTTTCGTCGCCGGGTTCGGAGTCGTCTTCAGGTTTCAACCGCGTGACGTCCGCAATGGCGCTGACCAGGGACTGAAGGTCGGCTCGCTCTTCAGCGCCTTCATTGCCGCTGACCAGCATGGCGATGGGACCGGCCTGACGTACCCTTTCCCGCAGCCGCTCGAACATGAACTCCGCGAGCTCCTTTTCCCCGTTTTCAAACAGCTGCAGTGCCTTGGCGATGGAATCCCGGGCGTCGGCCTCCAGCGCAGTGAGAGGGTTCTCATCGGCTGTGTCTGGCGCTGGCGCTTCGGATGGCTGGGACTGCGAACTGTCGGTCATGGTGGGTAACTCTAGGGAATCAATTGGCGACGCATGGCCTGGACCACGGCCTGGGTACGGTTATTGGCGCCAAGCTTGCGTGTCGCGGACTTCAGGTAGGTGTTGACGGTTTCCACGGAATAGTCTTCCGCCCGGCCGATCTCCTCGCTGGTCAATCCACCGGAGGCGCGTTCAAGACAGCGCAGTTCGCCGCGCGTCAGCTTAAGGGCGGTATTCAACGCACCCAGCACAGGGGCGGAGATTTCGGCATGCAGCGACAGGGCGAAGTGCTTGAGCAGGGCGCACTGGTCTTCCGACAGGGGCGCATCGCTGATGACGGCGACCGAGCCCAGGGGCTTGCCCGCCTGCGCGACGATGAGGATGGTGCGTTCCACGATATCGTGCCGGCGCAGCAGGTCCAGGACGGCGTGGCCCTTGCGTCGCGCCTCCGGTGTGGCAAAGGCCTCGCTGTCGCGACTGACGGGGCGGCCCTGGCGCAGCATGGCGAACAGGGGATCGACCTCGCCAAGCCGCCGGGCATAATATTCGGCGACGTAGTCGGGCGGAAAATCGCTCAGCAGGTGGGTGCCTGTTCCGGGCCCGTGGCCCTGGATGTCGATTCCGGAAATCAATATATTGCGAAATGGAACGATCCGTTTGATCGCTTCGATGAGCGTAAAGCCGTCATGGGCCGGTGTGAGCCGGATGGCGTCAAGTGCTTCGCGTGTTGCTTCGGCGGACTGGCCGGCGGTGATCCTGGTAAAACTTCCCATATGCGCCCACTCCCAGAATTGGGACTACAGTTGTCCTCGAGGGTTAATTTGAGGTTACAGTGTCCCGCGAAGGTTCAACAATATGTCAGGAGCCGATTGAGGACGTTTGAATATTGTTGATAAGAATTGTGCAAGCGTTTGCATTAACGCTGTTTTCATGGCTGTCCGCGAAGATGTAATAGCTTACCGGGAAAACGCTTATGGAAAAAACCGCCCTCATTCTGGAAGACAGTACGACCCAGGCCCTGATCATCGCCCGGATGATCGAGGCACACGGTTGGTCGACCCAACACTTTTCCGAGGTCCGCGAGGCATCCGAAGCCCTGACCCAGATGCAGGTCCATGCCCTGTTCCTGGACGTTTTCGTCAACCAGCACAACACCTTGCTGCACATTGAACGCTTCCGCAAGCTGGCGCCGAACGCCCCTATCGTTCTAATGACGGCGGGCAGCCGCCACGAAGCGATCGACGATACCCTGCGCAGCGCCCGCAAGACTGGTGCGGAACACGTGTTGCGCAAGCCGTTCACCGATGCGCTGCTCGCCAACATCCTCCAATCTCTGTCTCAAGACGTCGAGGCCGGCAGCGTGCGCAAGCACGTGCTGGTCATCGATGATAGCCGCACGATACGCATGATCGCCACCCGGACGCTGGAGAGTGGCGGATATCGCGTATCGCAGGCGGGATCGATGGAAGAGGCGTTTTCAGACGTCGACATCGCCCACGTCGATCTGGTCCTGTGTGACGTCTTCATGCCTGGAATGGGGGGACTGAAGGGCATGCGAATGATCAAGACGACGTGGCCCCGGGTCGGACTGATCTCGATGTCGGGCGGGCTGGAAGACAAGGTCAGCGACCAGGATGCGCTCAACGCCACACGCAAGTTCGGGGTCGATGCCCAGATCAAGAAGCCCTTCGAGGCGCAGGACCTGCTGGACGTCGCCGAAATGGTACTGAGTAGCGCGGCATAAGCGCTCTCCAAAAAAGCGCGGCATAAAAATTTGGATGCTTAGCCGAAGATCGTGCTCAGGCCTAAGATTTCCGGCTCGGTAGCGGTGATGCGATAGACGGGAATGTCTTTCACATAGCTCGAGACGCGGCCCTTGTCGTAGAAGCGGCGTGCGAAAACGTCGTGGTCGAACAGGGTGTCGAGCAAGGTCAGGTAGCTGCCGGCCAGATAGATGCCGCCGCGCGCACCCATGGTCAGCGCGAAGTTCGATGCCACGCTGGCGAAAAGTTCCGTCTGTATGCGGACAGCTTCCAGGGCGCGGGCATCCTTGCTGTAGGCCAGGGCCAGGATTTCCTCGGGCAGGGGGCTGTTGACCTCATCACCGCCCATGAGACACAGGCAGTCCCACAGCTCGACCAGGCCAACCGATGATACGCCGCGTTCGCACGACACATGGTCGTATTTTTTCATCAGCAGTTTCAGGATTTCGATTTCCTGTTCGGTGCGCGGTGCAAAGTCCGAATGGCCACCTTCACAGTGCGTCACGCTCCAGCCGCCGCGCCCGTCCGGTGACAGGAAGGCGCCACCGAGGCCCGAGGTCGGACCGACGATGCCGACAACGTGTTCGGGTTGCCGGTCCAGGCCGCAGACGTGGACGCGTTCATCGTCCTCCAGTACCGGCACGGCCAGGGCCTTGGCGACGAAGTCGTTGACGACGCTCAGGCGCTGGACGCCCAGCAGATCGGCGATCTGGCGGCGGTGCAGGCTAAAGCCGTAATGGACAAGATCGAGCTGGCCATCCACTTCCCAGCCGGAGGTCGAGAAGGCCGCGCCCGAAATATGAGGCTGGCCGTTGTCGGACAGGAAGCTTGAGACAGCGTCCTCGAAGTCCTCGACGCTGCCGCAGGCATAGATTCCGGTCGCCGTCGGACGATGCCCGGCATCGGCCACAGCCAGCTTCAGGTAGGAGCCGTTGCTCAGGTCGCCGAGCAGCACCTTGGTCGTCATGCCAGTCCTCATTATAGCTAACGCACGGCAGTATGGCCGTCATCGGGTTAAGAGGGCGTTTCATTTACCGACGCGCGCAACTGATTTACGACGCATATGTCAAATTAATGATCACTCAACTATAAGCGGTCATGCTGGGACCGTGGAGGGCAGCAATGTCTGTTGAATTGCCTGGCGACACCGCTCTTGCGGGTGTGACGGCGGATCAGAACGGACGGCAGATCCTGACGCTAGAGCGGGACGACGCCGTCACGATCATCGAAAGACTGCGGGAAACCCATGCGGACGCAATGGGGCGAGCCTACCTGCTGCGTGTCGACCTGTTCGCCGAACGGATGGGCGACAGGTGGGACAGCAAGCGCGATCTGATATTCGATCACCTGAAGACGGCGTTTGAACGCAAGTTTCCGGAACCCGACTGGTGTATCCGCCTCGATGATCAAAGCTTCCTGGCGGTCATTCTGACGCTGGGCGAACACAAGGGCGCATTAAGCGCCGCCGAGTTGTGGTACACGGCCGGTCAGTTCTTTATCGGCGACGTCTCGAAAGAGCGACCGGCCCTGTTCGAAGCCATTGCCGACGATGTCAACCGCCTGCGCATCATCCCCATCGACCTGACCAAGTACTTTGACCGCACCGAAGCGCGTCCGTTTCGAGAGGCGGCGAAGCCTTTGGCATCCGGCGCGGACGACGCCGCTTCTTCCGGACCTTACGCTGTCGGCACCGGCACGGCGATCAAGCGGCCGAGCGGAGCAGGCGGAACCCTG
Organism: Asticcacaulis sp. P4_H10; assembly: GCF_056400965.1. Taxonomy (NCBI): domain Bacteria; kingdom Pseudomonadati; phylum Pseudomonadota; class Alphaproteobacteria; order Caulobacterales; family Caulobacteraceae; genus Asticcacaulis; species Asticcacaulis sp. P4_H10. The sequence goes on from NZ_JBFUKH010000002.1 coordinate 425,785, forward strand.
ATTACGATCGCCGGCCGGAACCTGCGCATCGCCAGTTCGGCCGAACCGGTATTCGAGATGAAGAAGCTTACGATGATCGGCCATCGCCTGGAGCCAGTCGTGACCGATGCCGTTGGCAATCTTTCGCTCGATGCACGCGCGATCGCCTCACTCGACTGGGGGGATCGCGAACAGGTCGACATCGCCAGTATCGAACAGGGGCTGAAGGTGCTGCTGATGCGGTCGCCGGAGCAGCGCAAGCTGGTCATGATCGTGCCCGCCGCCTTTTCGACCTTTTCGAGCGCGCGGGCGCGGACGCGTATTACCACGGCTGTCAGCCATGCCGCTCAGGAGATGGGGCTGAAGGTACTTTATGAGGTCCGTCACCTCAACGGCGTGCCGACCGGCCGTGTCATGGAAATCGCCGGCATGCTGAAACCCTATTGCATGACGGTCGTCGGCCATGCCGGCGCCGACACCAAGGCCATCAACGCCTTGAAGGGCTGCGGCCTGGCCGGTGCCGCCGTCGACTATGACGGCCAAAGGCGCGACGATAGTGCGCTCGAAATCTATCTGTCGCACCTCAGTACGGCGGCGAAATCGGCTACCGGCGCCTGCATGATCCATGGGTTCGACACTCTGCGCCAGATGGCGACGGCGCGTCTCGCAGGCGTGACTCACGCCAGCGTCAAGTCTTCGGGTCTGGTCACCGCGCGCAAGTAACCGGGCGTCATCGCCGAAAAAGCGCGTCCGCATCGTCAAATCATCGCCGAAACCTTACGCAAACGAGCGCGCCGCCTCGGCCGTCTCCGGCAATTCTCACTGCAGCTTTAGCAGGAGATTGCCGATGTTCCGTACCCTGTCCTTTCGCTTGTGTGTGACCGCAAGCGTCCTGGCCCTTTTGTCTTCGCCCGCTCTGGCTCAGGATGGCGCCACCAAGCCCGAAACGGTGACCCGCCAGGCCGCCGATGCCTTCGGCGAGCAGATAGGCGTCGATCGTGTCGGCCTCTATAATGAAGCTCAGGTGCGCGGCTTCGATCTGCAACAGAGCGCGGCCTATCGCATCGATGATCATTACTTTGTCCGCGCTACAGGTCTGTCGGAGTCGATCATGGGCGGCCTGAGCGTCAAGGTCGGGGCGTCGGCCGCTGGCCTGTCCCTGCCGTCGCCATCGGGTGTCGTTGTCTACCGCTTGCGTGAGCCAGGCAGCAAAAATGGTGTGAAGGTCAATGCCGGCTTCCGCGATTTCGCCACTGTCCACACCGAGGCCGAAGCCACCCTGGTCAGCGGTGACGGCCGGCTGGCCATGGTTGGTACGCTGATCGCCGAGCCTTTCAACAATTCCTCCACCGGCCAGGCCGGCGCAGTCTACGACGCAGGGTCGGTTATTTCCTGGCGGCCGGACAGCCGCTCGCATATCCGTCTGTTCGGCGCCTGGCAGACGCGCGATTACGACGGCAATTTCATTGTCATTCCGTCGGGTGACCGCGAACCGCCGCCGCTGCCGCGTACGACGACCTTCGCGCCCGGCTGGTCGCGGGCGACCTATCGCGACACCAATGCCGGCGTGCTTTACGACGGAGATTTCGGCGACTGGCAGGTATGGGCATCGCTGACCTGGTCGGGCTTCGGTGGTGAACGGACCGACGTCGCCGTCCTGCTTGTCGATGGCGACGGCAATGCCGCGCGCACGACCTATTACGGGCCGCCGCAGGACAGTTACGCGACCGCTGCCGAAGTCAAGCTGACGCGGCGCCTGGTCACCGGAGCGCTTCGCCATGAAGTCAGCGTAGCCGTGCGTGCCCGGCGCTCCGAAACGGATCTCGTGGAGATGACGGCCTTTGATGGTGGACAGTTCAATATCCGCGAACGGCCCGCCGACGGCCCCGATCCCGTCCTGCCCGCAAGCGCCGATATCGGTAGTGACGTTGTCGATCAGACGATGCTCAGCCTGACATACAACCTGGCCTGGGCTGACCGGCTGGATCTGCGTCTGGGCGCGCACCAGTCGCAGTACGACAAGACGACACGTCAGCCGGCCGCCCTACAATCGCAGCAGAAGTCGCAGGACAACCGTCTCTACAATGCCTCGGCCGTAGTGCGGGTCAGTCCGCGCTTGCGCGTCTTCACCAGCTACGTCACGGGACTGGAAGAAAGCGGTGTCGCCCCGGCCTCGGCGGTCAATCGCGGCGAGGTCTTGCCACCGGTTGAGGCCAGACAATGGGAAGCCGGGGCGTCGTATGTTTTGCGCCCGAACGTGACCCTGATTGCCGCCTGGTTCGATATCACCAAACCATTCGCGGGCCTAAGAAGCGACGGCCGTTACGACCTGGTCGGCGATGTTCGTCACTCGGGCTACGAAGTGTCGCTGTCGGGGCGCATAACACCGGCGACCAATGTCGTGCTTGGGGCGGTCCTGCTCAGGCCGCGCCTGTCGGGCCAACTGGTCGAGAGCGGCCAGTCTTTGAACGTCCCGCCGGGCGTGTCCTATACCAATACTACGGTCAATGTGGAGCACCAGTTCGACAATGGCTGGAGCGTCGATGGCCAGCTTCTGTTCGAAGGGCGACGGCGGATGACGCCGGCCAGCCGCACCGAAGTGCCGGGCGTGACCTTCCTGACCCTGGGGGCGCGCTACGATTTCCGGATCGCCGATCGTCCCGTCACCGGCCGGTTCCAGGTCGTCAATGCGTTCGATCAGAAAGGCTATTACGCCACGCCATCGTCGGCGCTGGCGCCCATCTGGTCACGGACCTGGCGGTTGGCTTTTAATACAGCGTTTTAGACTGTTACTGGCGGCGCAGGGTCATAAGGGCAATGTTCGCCTCGTTGCCAGACCGGTCAATCATAATGATGCGGCCGGTGCGTCCGTCGACGTCGATTTCTGCGGGCGCTGGCTGTCCCGCAGGCAGGCGCGCGATCTCATGCTCGCTGCCGTCCCAATTGACCTGGACAATGCGGCCGCCAGACACCTGAACGATTCCGGCGGCGATGACGGCATAAGCACCCGGGGGACGTCGCACAGCCGTTTTTACCGCCAGGACCGCGCCATCGCTCGAGTCAAGCCGGTAGAAGTAAGGATCGCCGATTTTCAATCCGACTGCCTGGCTCTGTCCGGTTGCCAGGCTTTCCCACTGGTCGCCGAGCTGTGTTTGAGGGCGGCCAGGCCTATTTGCGGACAACTCCATGATTTGCCAGCCGGTAGCCGAGCGGCCGAGATAGAGAAGCCGGTCGGTCCCCGTCAGGTAGACGGGGTCGGCCTTGTCGCCGGCATCATGCGTCAGTTGCTCCGGAGGCCGGCCATCTGTTGCGATGGCGAAAATCTGTGGCGTGCGTTCGACGATGGCGACAAAGATGATCTTGTCGCCCGATCGCGCCCAGTTGGGCTCATGCAGATAGCTTGAGGCCAAATGAGTCAGTTGCCGCGTACGGCTTTTTTCGAGCAGCCACAGTTCGGCGCTGCCCGATTCATACGAGACGAAGGCAACCTGGCCGAGCGGCCCGATAGCAGGCGACCAGGTGTCTGCAGTGATGGCGGTTTTAGGTTGATTTCCGTCCAGCCAGCTCAAGTCGCTGCGCGGTTGATAGATTTCTGCCGCCAGACGATTGGTCCCGGCACTGCCGATCTTGGTAATGGCGGCGGTGCCGAGGCTGATGCGGCGCGGCTGACCGCCGCTGGTGGGAACCGACCACAGGCCCCAGTCGCCGCCACGGTTCGAAGTATAGAAGATATCGCGGCCGTCGGATGACCACGCGACGCCGTGCGCTTTCCAGCCGTCGTTCGTCAGGGGACGGATGTTTGCCAGGCTATCCGGGTTCCGTCCGCCCCGCGCGCGCAGATCGCCGATCATCAGGTCATCGACGCCCCATGAGGTGGTGCGGCGGAACAGGACCCGCTTGCCGTCGGGCGATACGATCGGGTCCATGTCGCCGTGCGATCTCGCTGGCGGTGTCGTCAGCGCCGTCTTTTCCCGCGTGTCGAGACTGAACTGATAGATTCGCCGCTGGTCGGCATTGCGCGCCGCGTCGGAATAGACAAGGCTGGAGTGGCCGGCCCACGACACCCGGCCGACGCGGCCGGAATCGCACGGCGTCACCACTGTTTCAGCCATGGTGATCAGGTCCAGGGTGACGATGTCGCAGCGGGTGGTGTCCACCCTGACGAATGCCAGCGCCTCGCCGTCGTCGCGCCAGCTCGGCCACCATTCGTTTGCCGGGGACTGGGTGAGGGCGCGCACACCCGAGCCATCCACCGACTTGATATAGAGGTCCCACGCGCCGTCGCGGCCGGGCTTGGCGTAAGCCAGACGGCGGCCATCCGGCGCCATGGCAGGGAAGCTTTCGACGCCGGGTTCGGAGGTCAGGGGACGGACCTCTGCCCCCTGCCAGTTCGATGGTCGCAGCGACAGGTAGGTGCCGCCGGCGACGATCACAGCCAGCGCGGCTGCCGCCACGGCGACTAGAAGATTAGGTTTGCCGGTAAGGCCGTTGCCAGGCGGTGGTGTGGCCCGGACGGTTTCCGGCTGTGTCGTAGCAGGTGGCGTGACTTCGGCCGGTGCCTTCAGGCAATAGCCGACGCGCGGAATGGTATCGATGGCGATGTCGGGATCGGCGGCCAGGGCGCGTCTTATCTGGGCAACGCAGCGATTGAGCGCGCCATCAGTGACGATCCGCCCGTCCCAGCACCGGTCGATCAGGAGATCGCGGCTGACCGTGCGGCCAATATGTTCGTGGAAGACCACCAGAACCTTCATGCAGCGCGGTTCCAGGGCGATGGTGCCGTCGGGTCCGGAGACCTCGAGCGTGCTGGGTTTGACCGTCAGCTTCCCCAACCGCATCGCCGGCAGGTCGGCGAGGCGAATGCCGCTTTCCAACTGAAGGCGAGAGAGCACGTTCATGGCGCTAATCTATGGGATAATCGCCAAGGTGCCAAGCCGCGCAATTGCAGGTTCCCCTTACCAAAAAGAGCCCCCTGCCGATCCATTGTGGCAGGGGGCCATGAGTTGAGACAGATCGCCCTTCACTGCAAAGCGTGTGAATTGCGAGAACGGGTGCGAGGGAGACGGTCCGCACCCACGACCGGACGAAATGCGGCGCATCCGGATACGCCACGTGGATTTGATACAGGCAAAACCCGGCTGGTTCGCGTCACGCCACAGGATTTTTTCGTGATGGAAACATGATGGCGGCTCGGGTGTGCATCGCCGTGTACATACGCAAAACGCTTGCCGGTAGCGGACTGTAAGCGCTTAGGCACTGTTTTGCGCCGGCGCAGGATTAAACATATTTAATCCGTTCTCGGACACTGTATCGATGCCGGTTAACGTGCTGCCTGCCGATGCCCCGGTTGGCCTGGCCGATACAGTCGGGCATCAGGCGGGCGGAGTTTCAGAAATAAAATTTTCAACTGTGTCCGCTGCAGCCTTGAAATTCGTCTTGGTTCTAGGGACAGTCGACGGACCACATGCGTAGTTTGCCAAATGCCTAGTCTGCAAGACATGCTTGAGAAGGCCCGGCGCGCTATCCTTAGGAAGGGCGTTCTGACCCAGGATGCCGACGATCTCATTCAGGAAGCGTTTCTGCGCGTGCAGGCTTACGAGCAAAGAGAAGTTGTCAATTCGCGCGAAGCGATGCTGGTAACAACGGCTGTCAACCTCTCGCGTGACAAGGCGCGGCGGCGTAAAGCTGCGCCGTTTGTCGACATGGCGTCGGATTTCATGCCGGTGCCTGACGATGCGCCCTCCGCCGAGGAGGCCATGCAGGCTAGGGCAAAACTGCGCCGGGCGGCGGAAGGGCTGGACCGTTTACATCCGCGTACGCGGCGCATGCTGCTCACCCGAAGGCTGGATGGGACGAGTTTTGAAGAGATTGCGCTGGCCGAGGGCATGACGCCTGCCGCCGTGCAAAAGCAGATTATCCGGGCGACCCTGGAATTGAAGAAGTGGATGGATGGATGGTGAGCCCTGAGACGACACGGCGCGACGAGATCGACGCCGAAGCGGCCGCCTGGCTGTTCCGGCTTCAGGACGACGACCGCACGGCGCACACCGATGCGGCATTCCAGACCTGGCTGAAGGCTGACCCGGCGCACGAGACTGCATTCCAGCAGATTACCGACGTGTGGGAAATCCTGCCGGGCGCCGCCGCTATTCAGCGTCAGCCCGCCAATGATGTGCCGCGCCGCGGAGCCCGGCCGCAACGCCGTGGCTTTATGATCGGGATCGCCGCCGCTATCGCCGCTGCGGCGGTCGTGTTCGGTGGCGCGTACCTGTTGTCGGCCCGGACCGAGATCTATGAGACCGGCGTCGGCCAGCAGCATGTCGCGACGCTCAAGGATGGGTCGCAACTGGCGCTCAATACCGACAGCAAGGTGCTGGTCACCTATCATAATGACCGCCGTCACCTGGAACTGGTGCGCGGCGAGGCCATGTTCGATGTTGCGCACAATCCGCAGCGGCCCTTCACTGTCCTGGCAGGCCAGGAGCAGGTCAAGGCGCTGGGTACGTCCTTTGTCGTGCGGCGCGAGCCTAATCATCTGTGGGTCACCCTGGTCCGGGGCAAGGTCGAACTCAGCAACCGCGTGGCGTCAGCCGATGGCGGGTCGGACTTCCGGCCTCAGGTCATCCTGGCGCCCGGTGAACGCGCCACCGTCGATGGCGCCGGCAACCTGCTGGTCGACCGGCCATCGGTGTCGGCCATGGTGGCATGGCGCCAGGGCGAGGTTGTCTTCAAGGACACCACCATCCTGGAAGCCGCCAATGAGCTGAACCGCTATGGGCCGGTGAAGATCTCCGTCACAGACCCCGTCGTGGCGCGGACCCGTGTGTCGGGCCTGTTCAAGATCAACCGGCCGGCGGATTTTGCCACAGCCGTAGCGGAACTGAACGGCGTGCGTGTCCGCAGAGGCGCAGGCACGATCGAATTGACGCGCTAATCTTCTAACCGCTTTCTGTCCGGACACCGCTGTGTCATAGCTGTCGGTGAGGGTTTTCGCATCAATAAACGGACAAATACGTGTCGGTTTGATGTGGGGCCGTCTTATGGGGCGGGCGTCATAACAAGAACAGCGCCTGCCATATCGGGCAGGATAATGAAGTTTCGCGCGCAGCTCTTCGGCGGAAGCATTGCCGTGGCCTCGGCCATGATGGTGGCTGCCCCTGCCTGCGCGCAGACGCGTCTTGCCTTTAATATACCCCCAGGGCCGCTGTCGGAATCGCTCCTGAAGGTTGCACAGGCCGGACAAGCCAATATCGTCTTTTCACCCGAAGCCGTTGCCAGTCTTAGAGCGCCGGCTGTTCGCGGTACGCTTTCGGTCAATGAGGCCCTGCAACGTCTTCTGGCCGGCACCGGTCTGACCTACAGTCAGTCAGGCGGGACCTATATCGTCAGGGCGGTCGTTCGGACCACGTCCCGGCCCTTGCCGCGCATCGTGGCGGCAAGGCCAGCCGAGCCATTGGACCCGCCTGTGGCCGATGCGCCTGTTGTCGTCGTCACTGGTTACCGTGGCAGCCTTGAGATGGCGATCCGGCTGAAGCGCAGTTCGGGCGGGATCACCGACACCATCGTGGCCGAAGACATGGCCAAGTTTCCCGATAACAACATGGCCGAGGCCATACAGCGCGTGTCGGGCGTCGCCATCAGCCGCGATCAGGGCGAAGGGCGGTCAGTCTCGGTGCGTGGGTTGGGCGCCGATTTCACCCGCGTCGAAATCAACGGGGTCGAAGCCCAGGCAGCAACCGATGGCTTGAGCCAGGGCACAAATCGCGGGCGCGGTTTCGATTTCAATGTCTTTCCTTCGGAGATTTTCAATCGCGTCGATGTCCAGAAGACGTCGCGGGCGGACCTGCCCGAAGGCTCACTGGGCGCCACGGTCAGCCTGGCCACGCCGCGGCCTTTCGATCGTAAGGGACCTAAGCGCGCCATGGCCGTCCAGGCCAGCTATAACGATATGAACCAAAGGGTCGGTACCCGCGCCACTGCGATGTTCAGCGATTCATTTGCCGGCGATCGCTTCGGGGTTCTGGTGGCGATGGCCTATGCCGCAACGCCGCTGGAAATCCAGGGTGTCAACAGCGGCAACTGGAACCAGGGTACGGCCAATGGCGGCTTCTGCAAGCCGACGACGGCGACGGGCGGCATATGCGATGTACCGGCCGGGGATCTGGCGGCATCATTGGCGGCCTATGATCAGGCCAACCAGCAGACCGTCTACCATCCACAGTTTTACCGCTATACCCACCTGATCGGCGACCAGACCCGCTTAAGCCTGACCGGCAGCGCGCAATGGCGGGCGTCCGACAGGACGCTGGTCACTGCCGACTGGCTGTATTCACGCTTTCGGACTGTGCGCCACGACCACTTCCTTGAGGCAATCGGCTTCAGCCGGGCCGCGTCCCAGGGCGGCAAGCCCGAGATCGTGCCGCGCCGGGTCGAACTGGATGACAATAATACCTTAACCTATGGCGTGTTCGACAATGTCGATGTCCGCTCGGAGCAGGTGTTTGAGGACTTTTCAACCACCTTTCGCCAGGCTTCAGTATCGGTTCGGCACCAGGTCACGCCGCGTCTGACCGTCGAAGGCATTATTGCCGGCTCAACGTCCCGCTTCGATAACGACAAAGAACTCTTTTCCCAGATCGACCGCTACAATGTTGATGGCTATTCCTACGACATCCGCCAAACCGGGCAGGATAATCCAGTCATCAGCTATAATTTCGACCTCACCGCCCCCAACAATTGGTATTTCGGCCCGCGCGTCACAATTCCCGGGGGCTCGGGCAGCGCCAGCCCTGAAATCCGCTTTCGTCCCAACTATACGCGCTATGGCTATGACACGGCGCGGGTGAAGGCGACCTACAATCTGTCCGACCAGGCCAATCTGACGGCGGGTGTCGAAGCCAAGCGCTACAGTTTTCAAAGCATCGTCTACCTCTTCGACCAGGGGCAGGCGAATTTCCCGGCGCCATCGCGCAGCATGTCCGAATTGACTCAAACCTTCTGTGGTCTTGATGTCATAGCCCCGCCGGCGGCGACGGCCCGTTGCTGGCTTGAGCCCGATCTCGATGCCTTTGTCGAGGAATACGACCTGTTCGCCAACAGAGGCCGCACCGCTCTCTCGACCACCAATGTCACGGCACGCGGCTCAAACATGGCGGTGACCGAAAACGACCTGTCGTTGTTTGCCCAGGTGAATTTTCGCCGGCAGCTGTTCAGTATGCCTTGGCACGGCAATGTCGGCGTGCGCGCGGTGCGGACGCGTCAGCAATCGACCTTCTACACCAACCTGACCGATGCTTCCGAGGAGGTCAGCTACGTCCTGACGACGGCGGACCGGCACTATGACGACATCCTGCCGTCACTGAACATGGCGCTGGAGCCGGATCCACAGACCGTGGTCCGCTTCAGTGCGGCCAAGGTCATGGCGCGTCCGCCTCTGTCCAGCCTGGCGGCGGCGACGAATGTGGCCGTGCGCGGCGCCGGGCGTTTCGTAACGACCGGCAATCCGAACCTGCAGCCGTTTCGCGGCACCAGCTACGATCTGTCCTATGAATGGTACCCGGCGCAGGGGGAGTTCGTGGCACTGGGTGTCTTTTACAAGGACATATCGACCTATATCCAGAACGTGACACGGATTGCGCCCTATTCGACTACGGGTCTGCCGGCCGATCTGCTCGACGGGACAGATACGACGCCGGCGGATGAGTTTTCGATTTCGAGCGTCGTCAACACGCCGGGTGGTCCGTTGACCGGCATCGAGCTCAACTACCAGAAACCTCTGCGCTTCCTGCCCGGCCGCTGGTCCGGCCTGGGAGTCCTGTTCAACTACACCTACGTCAAAAGCCGTGTAAAATACCAGACGACGACAGCTGCCGGTTCCGCGGTGGTCGAGGCCGACCTGACGCATCTGTCGCGCAATTCGTACAATGCCTCGATCTATTACGACAAGGGTCCGGTCCAGGCGCGGCTATCGACCAATTACCGCGACAGCTACCTGACGGCGGTCCCGGGGCTTTATAATGCCGACGCCAGCGGCGTTGACGCTGCCACCTACTGGGACTGTGCGTTCAGCTATAAACTGAAGACTGGCCTGGTTCTGACCTTCGAGGGACTGAACCTCACCAACCAGGCCAATGTAACCTGGGATCATAGCGACCGGCATCTGGTCGGTGATTATCGCTTGAGCGGCCGGAAGTTTTATCTCGGGGTGCGCTACACGTACTGATCCTTCAGGGTTCAAAAAAATTCAAAAATCCTGTCCGCAGGCTCCGGGCTGTTCGTCTTCATAGACGGAGCAGGTTTGTGCCTCGTGCACAAACCTGCTCCGCAACTGACAAGACACCCTAAACGGTGCGGAAAGAAGCAGGATGCGCCAAGTTATTACCCCAGGAAAACGGCTGTAGATCAGTCGCAATTTTATTATCTAAAATTTATATGCATCCACTTTTAAATAAAAGTGGAATGTATTGCGGTATCTGTACTTCAATAACATCTATGTTGCAAATAAACAACATGAATTTTGTTTTGCAATGGTAGCAATAATTGCGCTTATATTCCCTATTGAACTTTGTGAGTATTTGTCGATAGCATTGGAGATCATTGGTGTGTTGTGGTTGTGGTCCGCATATTGACACCGGTGTCCAAAAAATCGGGCCTCAAAATCACGTGGCGTCCGGCAACAGGTTCGGGGCGGTAAACGCTTCTTAGGCAAACAGGGAAGTACACATGAAGACGAATAAAATTCGCGGCGTAACCATGCGGGGAATGCTATTGGCGGGCATCTCGATGGCCGCAATGGTTCAGGGGGCGCAGGCCCAGGACGCGCCTGCGGCCGCCAAGGACGACGAAGTGGTTGTCGTGACCGGCTACCGCGCCTCGCTTCAGACCTCGCTGAATACCAAGCGCAAGGCCGATGTCATGATGGACGCCATCACGGCCGAAGACATCGCCGATTTCCCGGACGCCAACCTGGCGGAATCGCTGCAGCGTATTCCGGGCATCTCGATCGACCGCGACAACGGCGAAGGCCGTCAGATCTCGGTACGCGGCCTGGGTGGTGACTTCACCCGCGTGCGCATCAACAATCTCGAAGCCCTGTCGACCGGCGGCGCCAATGACGCGGGCTCGACACCAAACCGTTCGCGCGCCTTCGACTTCAACACCTTCGCTTCGGAACTTTTCAACTCGCTGAAGGTCCGCAAGACCGCTTCGGCCGAAACCGACGAAGGCTCTCTGGGTGCGACCGTCGACCTGCAAACTGGCCGTCCATTCGACTATAAGAACGGCGCCAGCGCCTTCTCCATCCAGGCCGCGCACAACAGCAATGGCGGCACGATCAGCCCACGCATCACCGGCCTGTTCTCGCGTCGCTGGGCCGATGGCAAGCTCGGTTTCCTGGGCTCGATCGCCTACTCGGAAAAGACGTCCGAGAACGACCAGTACCGCCGTGGCGCGGCGTCTTTCGACTATACCTATCGCGGCTCGACCTGGGCAGGCAACGAAATCCCGGGCCGCGCCGGCTTCTCGGCGCCGGCAGGAACGACCTTTGGCACCCTCATCACCAATCCGGCGGTCGTCGCCGCCCAGACCGGGTCGGACCCGGCCGCCTATGCCATAATGAACCCAAGCTGTCCGCCTCCGGCTACTCCGGCGCCGACAGCGACGACAGGTGGCTGTAACAACTCACTGGTGAAATTCCCTGCGCTCGGTTCGATCGAGCAGCAGGATCTCGAAACCAAGCGTCTGGGCATCACGACTTCCTTCCAGGTCCAGTTGGCCCCGCGCACCCGCCTGACCATCGATGGCCTCTATTCGAAGCTGGAAAACAAGTCGACCATCAATCAGGTGTCGTCGGTCGGTCTGAACCGCAACAATACCAACGCGACCTACAACACCGCTACGGCTTCAACCACGATTGCCAACAAGCGCGGCCTCTATCCCAGCCTGTGTACAGCGCAGGGTGAAACCAACTTCCTCCCGGCGGTTGACTGTGGTGCCAGCCTCTACGGCACGACGCCGGCCTTCACTACGGGGTCCAATGGTGCTGCGGCTGTGCTCGGTACCAATATCTTCTCCGTAAATCCGTACAATCTTGATACGTACGATTACTATAACAACCCGAAGTCGGTCGGTTATGTCTCAAGCCCTGACGGCATCGGCTTCCGCGACAAGTTGATTGGTCGCCCGGCCACCGATGTCCTCGCCGCGCACGTCACAGATGGCAACGCGGACTACCTGCAACTGCGTAACGTCGACTGGCGCTCGGCCGCCGACCGTGGCCAGTACACGACCGAGTTCAGCCAGGCTTCGGTCAATCTGACGCACAGCTTCACCGATAGCTTCCGCGGCGACTTCACCGTCGGGTCGTCGAAGTCGTTTAACCACTATCAGGGCCTGCTGGTAGAGTTCAACTCTATGGACACGCCGGAAACCTTTACCTACGACGAGCGCGAAGGCGGCAATATGCCGGTATTTAATCCCGGCTGGAATATTGCGGATGCATCGCGTTGGGGCATCGTCAAGGGCTTCTCCGGTATGCGCAACTATATCCGCGACACCGAGAACACCTATAGCGGCATGAAGGCCGACTTCACCTGGGACTGGAACGAGCACCTGACGTTCAAATTCGGCGCCGTAGCGCGCGAATTCGGCTTCTCGACCAATCAGTACGAGCGCAACACGGACACCTTGAACCCAACTGAAAAGGAAGCGGGTGTCACGGCGGCTTCGCTGGGTAAGGTATTTGAATTTGGTCAGGGCCTTGAAGTCCCGGCCGGCACGCCGACATCGTTCTTCGCGCCTTCCATCGAGGCCTTCTCGGAGACGTTTGGCTTCGACTGTAACTGTGTCAACAAGTACGGCGACTTCACCATTACCCGTAAGCGCAACCGCCAGGCCAGCTTCACGGTTGCGGAAAAAACCGAAGGTATCTACGGCCAGCTCAATTTCAACTACGACGTCTTTGGCCGCAACATGTTCGGCAATTTCGGTGTCCGTCAGGTGAAGACGACCGTCGAGTCGCAAGGCGAAACGAATTCCGGCGCGCCGATCTATGGCACAAACCAGTACGACGACACCCTGCCGTCTTTCAACCTGGCCTGGGAAGTGGCTGACGATTTCATGATTCGCTTAGGCGCATCCAAGGTCATGGCACGTCCGCAACTGGTCAACCTGTCGCCGGCCATTTCGGCCATCACCATCCCGTCCTTGGGCGAAGTTATCGGCGGCACATTGACCGTCGGCAATCCGAAGCTTCAGCCGTTCCGGGCCACCGCCTACGATATCAGTGCTGAATGGTATTTCGCCAAAAACGGCCTGTTGTCGCTGGCGGCCTTCAAGAAGGACATTGAGTCCTATCCTCAGACGGTCCTTTATTCGGCACCTTTGTCGACCTTCCTTGATCCTTCGGCCATCGCCACCTTGCGGCAGCAATTCACCGATCAGGATCAGCTGAACTATATCGATAACGACTACGATATGCAGGCTCGCCAATACCGCGATGCGCCTGGCGGTTCTCTGCAGGGCTGGGAATTCAGCTACCAGCAGGACTTTACCTTCCTGCCCTGGTACTTCAAGAATACCGGTATTCAGTTCAACATGACGCACATTGACTCAGAGCTGAACTACATCCTCGATCCGGGTGTGGTGAATCCGACGACGGGCGTTGTGACCAAGGCGCCGGTTTATGGCACCGGTCCGTGGCTGAACGCTTCGCCGGACTCGATCAACCTGACGGTCTACTATGAGACCGAAAAGTTCAGCGCCCGTGTTTCGGCCGCCCAGCGCGCCGGTTACTACACCACCTACCCGATTGCGTCGGGTGCCTGCGATCCGGGTCTGCAAGCCAACGGCACGCCGTGCGACGGCCCGCTGATGAACGAATTCGGTGGTTCGGAAGAGACGCTCAACGTCGACTTCTCGATGACCTATTCGCCGACCAAGCAGCTGTCTATTTCGCTGGAAGGTCTCAACATGACCAACCAGACGACGAACCGCTACGCTTACAATGTGCCGGTTGTGACGCAGTACGGCTCGACCGGCCGCGTCATCACCCTGGGTGTTCGCTACAAATACTAGTTTTGTAATAACCGGAACCGTTTTCTCCCAGCGGTTCCGGTCACCTTCTCCCTCTACGGTACCTTCGACTCCCCGTTTCAGGTGCCTGTCTTGGCGAGTCAGGAGATCCCTCCTGACTCGCTCTTTTTATATGAATTCTTTTAGTATCCGCTGATTATGACCCGCTCGTTTTGCCGCCGTACCGTCCTTTTCAGTGCTGCCGCATTCGGCGGTATCGCTGGCTTGCCGGCATTTTCCGCCGCTCCCGATCTTTACACGCGCACCCGGGGCGGCCATGGCGGCCGCATCGTCCCTGTCACCAGCCTCGCCGCTGACGGCGACGGATCGCTGAAGGCGGCACTGGAGCAGCCGGGGCCGCGCACGATCGTCTTCGAGATCGGGGGGATCATTGATCTGGCCAAGACTACGCTTAAGATCAGCGAGCCTTTTGTCACCATCGCCGGCGAAACCGCGCCTGGTCCTGGGATTACGATCATCCGTGGCGGTGTGCAGGTCGCTACGCACGACGTCATCGGCCGTCATCTGGCTATACGTCCCGGCACGGCCGGCATGGCGAAAAAGAGCGGCTTCGAGCCCGACGGCCTGACAACCTGGAAAGCGCATGACGTCATCATCGACCATTGCAGCCTGACCTGGGCGGTCGACGAGGCCCTGTCGGCCTCCGGACCGCGTTTTGAAGGCACGGATCTGGCCGAATGGCGGCGCAATACATCGCACCGCATCACCTTCTCCAACAACCTGATCGCGCAATCCCTCAGGGACGCCAGCCACGCCAAGGGACCGCATTCGATGGGCTCGCTGGTCCACGACAATGTCACCGGTGTGCTGATCCACGGCAATCTCTATGCGCACAACAATGAGCGCCATCCGCTGGTCAAGGGCGGTGGCCAGGCTGCCGTCATCAACAATGTCTTCGTCAATCCCGGCCACACCTGCGCGCAATATACGCTGGTGGCAGATCAGTGGACTGAGCGTGAGACCGTCACCGGCCGGATGATCCTGAGGGGCAACGTCATGCGCGGCGGCCGGAATACACGCAAAGGCCTGGCCATGCTGACTTTTGGCGGTTCGGGCGATCTCGATCTGCACGCCGCCGACAATATCGTCACCTATGCTGATGGTTCGGCCGGTGCCGTCATCGGTTACTATCAGGCGCGTGCCGACGGCTATGACGAAGGCGGGACGTATAAACACCAGGCCTTCATCCGCGCCATGCCGCGTGAAGTCCTGTGGCCTGAGGCTTTGAAAGTCCTGCCTGCCGCTGCCACCGAAGCAGATGTCTATAAGAATTGCGGCGCCCGTCCCTGGGCCCGCGACCCCATCGACGCCCGTATCATCGCCGATGCCCGATCGGGCGCTGGACGGTTGATCGATTCTGAAACCGACGCCGGAGGCTATCCCGAACGCCCCACCGTGCGCCGGACCTATAACCCAAGAACACGTCTGTAAAAGAGGAAATGCCGAATGTCAGCGAACCGCCGCGACGCATTGAAAACCTTCAGTCTGGGAGCGCTGTTATTCGGCGCATCCGCCGCCGAGGCTGCATCCAGGCCCTCAGCGGCAGAGACACCTGTGACCTGGGCCAAAGGCGTGGAAGGCCAGCGCAGGGCTGATCTTGGCAATGGTACCTTCCTTAATCCGATCATGGCCGGCGACCATCCCGATCCGTCGATTCTGAAGGACGGTTCCGACTACTACATGACGTTTTCGACCTTCGACGCCTATCCCGGCCTGATCATCTGGCATTCGAAGGACCTGGTGAACTGGCAACCCATCGGCCCGGCGCTTACGCGCAATATCGGCTCGGTCTGGGCGCCGGAACTCTGCAAGCACAAGGGCCGCTACTTCCTCTATATCCCGACCAAGAAGACCTCTGGGCCGGACTCGAAGACAACGTCGTGGGTGATCTGGGCGGATAATATCAAGGGACCGTGGTCGGATCCGATTGATCTCGATCTGCCCGCCCATATCGATCCAGGCCATGCCGTCGGCGAGGACGGATCGCGCTGGCTCTTCCTGTCGGGCGGAGATCGCGTGCGCCTGTCGGATGACGGCTTGGTGCGCGTCAGTGAGCCTGAACACGTCTACGATCCGTGGCGCTACCCTGACGACTGGGACGTCGAAGGCTTCGCGCCAGAAGGCCCCAAGGTCACCCGCCACGGTGACTACTATTATCTGATCCTGGCTGTCGGCGGCACGGCCGGTCCGCCGACCGGTCACATGGTCATTGCTGCGCGGTCAAAGTCGATCAACGGACCGTGGGAACAGCATCCGCGCAACCCTCTGGTCCGCACAACCTCGCTTGAGGAAAAGTGGTGGTCGCGTGGCCACGCAACGCTGGTCGAAGGGCCTGCCAAAGAATCTGGAGAACCCGACTGGTGGGGCGTCTATCACGGCTATGAAAATGGCTTCTGGACGCTGGGCCGCCAGACGCTGCTGGCGCCGGTCACGTGGAGCAAGGACGGTTGGTTCGACTTTGCCGGCGGTGACCTGTCGATGCCAATCAATAAGCCTAAGGGCGGCAAGCCGCATGGCGGCGCCTTGGCTCACGGTATGGCGCTGTCGGACGACTTCTCGACCGACAAGTACGGCATCCAGTGGAATTTTTTCAATCCGGCCGCCGATGAGGCTGACCGCATCCGCCGCGAGGGCGGAGTCCTGCACCTCAAGGCGACGGGCGAGGCACCGTCGTCGTCGTCAGTGCTGACGACTGTCGTCGGCGACCCGGCCTATGAGATCGAGATGGAGATCGAGATCGACGAAGGCGCGCGCGCCGGCCTGCTGCTTTTCTACGATCAGAAGCTCTATGGTGGCCTTGGCTTCGACAAGGACCGCTTCATCACCCACCAGTACGGCATCGAACGCGGCCGTCCGGCCAATCCATATGGCCAGCGCATGCTTATGCGGTTGCGCAATAATCGCCACATCGTCAGCTTCCATACGTCGAGCGACGGTCAGACCTGGAAACGCTTTGATCGCGGCATGGAGGTTTCCGGCTACCATCACAATGTTCGCGGTGGTTTCCTGATGCTTAAGCCCGCCTTCTATGCTGCGGGCACCGGCGAAGCGCGCTTTAAAAACTTCAAGTACAAGGCGCTGTAGGATGATTACCCGTCGTCTGTTCATTGGGGCGGTGGCCGCCGTGGCCGCCGTCGCGTCCCCGCCGTCGTGGGCGCAATCCCGCCCGTCGGTGCGTGTGCCGTCGCAGTACAAGACTGTGACCGAGGCCCTGGCAGCCCTGCCGGATACCGGCGGGACGGTCGAGATCGCGCCTGGCACCTATCGCGAGAAGTGGTCGCTGTCGAAGACCGACGTCCACCTCATCGGCACCGGCAAAAACCCCGAAGATGTCGTGCTGGTCTGGGGTGACAGCGCCAAGATGGCTGGCGGCACCGGCAAGTCGGCGTCCTTCGCCGTCACAGGCGACGGCTTCCGCGCGCATAACCTGACGATGCAGAACGACTATCATCTCAATAATCCGGAACCGTCGCAGGCGGTCGCGCTCTATCTGACGTCCGATCGTGCCGTGCTGACCAAGGTGCGCCTGCTGGGTGCACAGGATACGCTCTACGCCGCCAGCAAGAAGCCGATCCAACCCAGCCGCCAGTATTATCGCGACTGCTATATCGAAGGTCATGTCGACTTCATTTTCGGCAATGGCCTGGCCTTCTTTGACCGCTGCGCCATCCATATCATCGCCCGCGAAGGCGCCTTTATCACCGCCCATAGCCGCACGGCCGCGATCGAAACCACGGCCTACGTCTTCGATCACTGCACGGTGACGACAGCCGGCGACGGTACCTACTATTTCGGCCGCGCCTGGCGTCCCTATGCCCAGGTTGTCTTTCTCAATACGAAGATCGAAGGCCGCATCCATCCGGAAGGCTGGCGCGAATGGACGCCCGGCAAGACGGAAACCTATGCGACGGCACACTTTGCTGAATACGGTTCGACCGGACCGGGCGCTAACGATAAGGCGCGTGTCTTCTGGGCTGACATGCTGACGGCCGAATCCGCAGCCAAGTGGCGGATTGAGGCCGTCTTCCCGGATCGCAGCTGGATCGGAGATGTAAAATGACCGAACTCAGCAGACGCGGATTTTTAGGCGCAGCGGGCGTAGGGGCTGCGGCAATTGCTGCACCCGTCCAGGCGCAGCAATCTGGGCTCACCGTGCCCGACGAAGGCTGGAACCTGTGGATCGACAAACAGGCGTCGTGGAAGGACGATGTCATCCACCTGCCGTCGCAGGCCGATCTCAAGACCCTACCGGTGAATGGGCCGACCGGCGGCTGGGGGGCTTTAAAGCCTGAAGCCACGGTGACGCTTCCTGCGACCGTCGAGCAGCATTTCTGGGGCTGTTTTGGCCTGCGGCCCTATACGGGCGATGAGTACCGCTATGCCGACGACGACGACGTGCCGCAGTATGGCGCCTATACGGGCGTGTCGTGGTGGTGGCGAAACATAGACATTCCCGCCAGCGCAAAGGGCAAACGCGTCCTGCTGCACATCCGTGGGGCACGGCTCAGGGCCGAGGTGTTTCTGAATGAACAGCTGGTCGGCTATTCGATCATGTCGGAGCTGCCGCTCGACTGCGACCTCACCGACGCCATGAAACCAGGCCAGGCCAACCGGCTGGCGATCCGCATCACCAATCCAGGCGGGCGCTACGACTGGCGCGACTCGACGACCATGATGTGGGGCAAGCTGAAATTGTTTGCTTCGCATGGTTTTGGCGGGCTCGATCGCGGCATGAGCTTGAGCGTCCATCCGCTCGACCACCACATTCGCGACGCCTGGGTGCTGAATACGCCGGATGCCAAGGTCGTCACCGGCCATATGGAAGTCGCGCTCAGCACCGCAAAAAAGAGTGCAACAAAAGCCGTATTGCTTGACGATCAGGGCCGTCCACAGGCGGCCGACATTACCGTCGAGCACCAGTCCATCACCAATGGTGTCGCAACCGTACGCTTCCGCGTCTCGGCGCCGGCGGCGAAGCTGTGGGATATGGAGAGCCGCAACCTTTATCGCCTGCGCTTTACCTGGGGCAAGGACACGAAGGACGTCCGTTTCGGCTTCCGCTGGTTCGCCGTCGATGGTCTCGGCACCAACGCCCTGCTACGGCTGAACGGCAAGCGCATCAAGCTCTATTCCGCCATCTCGTGGGGCTATTGGGGCTACAACGGCATGTGGCCGACGCCAGAGTTGTCCCGTCGCGAAGTCGATGCCGCCAAGGCGCTGGGGCTCAACACGCTGCACGCCCACCGCAATGTCGGCAAGCGCGATGTCTTTACCGCGCAGGACGAGCTTGGCCTGTTGCGTGTCATGGAACCCGGCGGCGGCCGCCATGCTATTGCCAGGGATCTGAAGCCCGGCGAGACCCTGTCCGAGGCCGATATCTTCAGCCGCGCCTTCATGGTCGAAAAGTGCGTCGCCATGGCCAAGGCCTTCCGCTCACACCCGTCCCTGGCGCATTATACGCTGCAAAACGAGATCGGTGCCGACGTGGCCAATCCCGACGTGCAGGCGGTTTTGAAGGCGATCCACGATACCGATCCGTCGCGCACCGTCATTCTCAATGACGGCTTTGTTGCGCGCGGCGCAGCGCAAGCCATGTACCTGCCGTACAGCGATCACTACTATCGCTCGGACGTCGAAGAGTGGGGCGGCTGGTGGGTAAACCATCAGGGCGCCGGCGATCAGTGGTACGACAAGTTCTATCAGGGCAAGGACAACTATATCCACTATCAGCCGGGCAAGCCGTTCATCGTCGAATTCGGCGAAATGCAGGGCTGCGCGGTCGCCGACAATCACGTCAAGATGGTCGCCGATATCCTCAGCCGTGGCGGCAAGTCCTACGACTTGGAAGACCACAAGATCATCGTTGCCAACACTTCGGAATATCTCGATAAATGGAACTTCCGCAAAGCCTTCCCGACAACGGAAAGCCTGTTCCTGTCGGTCGGTCGCAAGGCCTACGACGCCTGGCAGCACTATTGCGAGAATATCCGTATCGGCGACAGCGTGGATATCGCGGCCATCTCCGGCTGGGAAACAACGGCGATCGAAAACCATTCCGGCATTGTCGATAACCTGCGCTATTTCAAGGCCAATCCCGACCTGATCAAGTCAAGCCTGCTGCCCGTCCGCCCGGTCGCCAAGACGCGCAAGCTGGCTTTCGCGGCGGGTGAAACGGCCGAGCTTGATATCTGGCTACTCAACGACACCGACCGCCAGCTTACGGGTACGCTGAAGCTCAGCCTGGTGACGCCGGACGGCAAGTCGGTCGAGATCGCCATCTATCCGGTGCCACATCACGTGCCCGATCAGTTCAGCTACCTGCTGGCCGAAAAGGTCATGACGCCGGCCCTGACACAACCGGGTCTGCACAAGATCCAGTTGGAACTGGTAGGGGCGTGGACCTCGCCGTTCACGCGCGAGATATGGGTGACGGATACGAAGCCGGCGTTCAAGAAGGCCCTACGCATCGCTGTCTCGGGCGTCGCCAAATCTTTCCGCGCCCAGTTGGCGCAGGTAGACGGGGTGGCGTTCGAAGACTTCAAGGCGGGCATAAAATATGACGCCATCATTGCTTCGGGTCTTAAAGCCGAAGAGATCGAGCGTCGTCAGATCGCCGAACAGACCGGCCTGGAAGCCCAGCCGAAGAAGGGCGAAAAGCCCATCATCGTCCCGGGTGAACTGCCGGCCGATCTGCTCAAGGCCATCCAATCCGGCACACCGCTGCTGGCTATGGTGCCGGAAGATGGCCTGGCCGACGGCGTGGCGAAGCAACTGGCCGCTCTGCAACTGTTCCGCTATTCCGGACAGGTCGGAAACCTGCGCGCGCCGTGGATGGGCAACTGGAACTATCTGCGCGCCCACGCCCTGTTCGACGGCATCCCGGCGGATCAGGCAACCAGCGTCCTGCACCAGATCCCGGGCGAGCCGTCCAACGGCCTGCTAATCTCGGGCGACGGCATCGAGGTCATCGCCGCCTACAGCCGCGACCACGATCGCTACAATGGCGCGGCGACTTTCACCGTCGAAAAGGCAGGCACTCGGATCATCGTCCATCGCCTGCCCGACATGGTGGCGCCGCTGCAGAAGCGGTACCTGATCAATGCACTCAACTGGCTGACGAGGTAGAGACCTATGACACGATTTCTTAAAGCCGCTGTATGTGTTGGCGCGTTGGCTGCGCTTGCCTCACCCGCCATGGCACAGACGACACCGGCCACGCCGGTCCTGACCGATGCCGAGGCGCGTGCTCAGGTCAGGAAGATCACCGCCAAGAAAGTCATCCTGGTCGGCGACTCGACCGTGGCCGTCCTCGGTGGCTGGGGGCCAAGCTTCTGCAGCCATCACCTCAGTTCCTTCGTCACCTGCGTGAACCTGGCGCGCGGTGGGCGCTCCAGCTTCAACTATCGCGCTGAAGGCTCGTGGGACATCGCCTTGGCTGAAATGAAGTCCGGCGGCTTTGCCCAGACCTGGGTGCTGATCCAGTTCGGCCATAACGACCAGCCGGGAAAGCCAGGCCGTTCGACAGACCTCGTCACAGAATTTCCGCAAAACCTGAAACGTTATATCGAAGACGTGCGCGCCGCCGGTGCGGTTCCGGTTCTGGTCACGCCTTTGACGCGCCGGGGTTTTGAGAATGGCAAGCTTCAGGACGATCTTGCGCCATGGGCCGAAGCGACGCGTAAGGTGGCAACCGAGATGAATGTGCCGCTGGTCGACCTCTATGCGCGCTCGCAGGAGGCCGTGAAGGCAGCCGGGCCTGTCGGCTCCATGGCCTATGCCCAGAAGCCGCCGTCGCAGCAGGTGCTTGAGGCCGGCAAGACCGGCACGACCATCGCGGCGCAGACAGGTGTCGCGCCGATGCCCAATGCGGCGCCGCTGACCGAAGCGCAAATCCGCGATGCCACCGAGCCAATGGGGCAGGCGAAGCTCAGCTTCGACTACACCCACGTCGGCCGCAATGGCGCCGATGTCTTTGCGGCGCTGGTGACGCGCGAGCTGGCCAAGGTGGCGCCGGACCTGCGTCGCGACCTGATCGCCCAAGGACCTGCTCAGTGAGGGCCTACTCAGTGATTTGACTACGGCCGGCAATCTCTCCAAACTCGCTGGAAGCGTTTAGGGAGGTCTTGCTGTGCCGGAATATATCCTTGCCTTCGATCAGGGCACGACCTCCAGCCGCGCCATTGTCTTCGACCGCGACGGCAATATCTGTCGTGTCGCGCAAAAAGAGTTTCGGCAGATATTCCCGCAACCGGGCTGGGTCGAGCACGACGCGCGCGAAATCTGGAGCACACAGATCGGTGTCGCTGGCGAGGCGCTGGCCGGGGCGGGGCTGAAGGCGTCCGACATCGCGGCCATCGGCGTCACCAACCAGCGTGAGACAACGATCATCTGGGACCGTGCCACAGGTAAGCCGATCCACAACGCCATCGTCTGGCAGGACCGGCGCACGGCGGCCGATTGCGAAGCGTTGCGCGCCGCCGGCCACGAGCCGGTGTTTCAGCAGAAGACCGGCCTGCTGCTCGATTCCTATTTCAGCGGCACCAAGGTGCGCTGGCTGCTCGACAATGTCGAAGGGGCGCGTGCCAAAGCCGAGCGCGGCGAACTGGCCTTTGGCACGATCGATAGTTGGCTGGTGTGGAACCTGACCGGTGGCGAGCTGCACATAACCGATGCCTCGAACGCCAGCCGCACACTGATGTACGACATCCATACCGGCAAATGGGATGATGAGTTGCTCCGTATACTGAATGTACCGAAAAGCCTCTTGCCCGAGGTTCGGCCTAACAGCGAAGTCTATGGCCGCACCGCCGAGGGCTTGCTGGGCGTGCGCATACCCATTGCCGGCATGGCGGGTGATCAGCAGGCGGCGACTTTCGGGCAGATCTGCACCCAGCGCGGCATGGCCAAGAACACCTATGGCACCGGCTGTTTCATGCTGATGAACACCGCCGATGAAGCCGTGCCTAGCCGCAACAAACTTCTGACCACGCTGGCCTGGGAGATGTCGGACAAACGCACCTATGCGCTGGAAGGTTCGGTGTTCATTGCTGGCGCCGCTGTGCAGTGGCTGCGCGATGGCCTGGGTATCATTCGGTCGTCGTCCGAAATCGAGCCTCTGGCAAGATCTGTCGAAACCTCTGACGGCGTCTATTTCGTCCCGGCCTTTGTCGGTCTGGGCACGCCGTACTGGGACCCACACGCCCGCGGCACGCTGCTGGGCCTGACGCGCGGGTCGACCAAGGCGCATATTGCCCGCGCCACGTTAGAGGCCGTCGCTTTTCAGTCCGCCGAGGTGCTGGAGGCCATGCAGGCCGACAGCGGCATCGATCTTCAGGAACTACGCGTTGATGGTGGCGGCAGCGCCAATAACCTGACCATGCAGTTCCAGGCGGATATTCTGGGCGTGCCGGTGGTGCGGCCGAAGATTGTTGAGACGACAGCCCTGGGTGCGGCCTATCTCGCCGGACTGGCGGTCGGCTATTGGGACTCGCCCGAAGCCCTGGCCAGTCAGTGGCAGGTCGATCGCAGGTTCGAGCCCAATATGGGCAGTGATGAACGCGCCGAGCGCATGGGCCGCTGGCGTGAGGCCGTGCGCCGCAGCGCAGGTTGGGACCAGTGACCGATCCACGCGCCGAAATCCTCGAGGCGGCGACCGTCGATCGTGTCTGGGACGTCGTAGTTATCGGTGGCGGGGCTTCGGGCCTGGCGACCGCGTTGGAAGCTGCCACGCGCGGCGCGTCTGTTCTGTTGCTGGAGGCGCACGACTACGCCAAGGGCACCAGCAGCCGCTCGACCAAACTGGTCCACGGCGGTGTACGCTATCTGGCGCAGGGCAATGTCCGGCTGGTGAGGGAGTCGCTGCACGAACGCGGCATCCTGAAACGCAATGCGCCGCATCTGGTTCGCGATCTCGGCTTTCTGATCGCGGCCTATCAGGCCTGGCGGTTGCCGTTTTACGCCACCGGCCTGAAGCTTTACGACCTGCTGGCCGGGACCCTGAATCTGCGCTCAAGCCGGATACTCGATCGCAAGGCGGCTTTGGCGCACATGGCGACTCTGAAGCCCGATGGCCTGCTGGGTGGCGTTCTCTATTTCGATGCCCAGTTCGACGACAGCCGGCTGGCCATCACCCTCATGCGCTCACTTGAGGACGCGGGCGGTGTCGCGCTCAATGCTGCACCCGTGACTGCGCTGATCAAGACCGATGGCCGGGTCACCGGTGTGCGGTTTGCCGACGCCGAAACCGGGCAGGGGCATGAGGCGCGCGCCCGCGTCGTCATCAATGCGACCGGCATTTTCGCCGACACGGTCCGTCATCTCGACGATCGAACCGCCAAGCCTTTGCTGTCGCCAAGCCAGGGTGTGCATATCGTCGTCGGCCGGGGCTTCCTGCCGGGCGATGCGGCTTTGATGGTGCCGCGCACCGAAGACGGCCGCGTGCTGTTTGCCGTACCGTGGCACGGCCGAACCCTGATCGGGACGACCGATACGGCGGTGCTGGATATAGAATTGGAGCCCAGGCCTCTGGAAGAAGAGATCGACTTCATCCTGCGCACGGCTTCGGCCTATTTGCGCCCTGCACCTAAGCGCGAGGACGTATTGAGCGTCTTTGCGGGCCTGCGCCCGTTGGTTCGCGACACAACCGCCAAGGACAGTAAAAAGCTGGCGCGCGACCACGTCATCGTCGTGTCGGAGTCAGGCCTGGTGACCCTGACCGGTGGAAAGTGGACGACCTGCCGCCGCATGGGCCAGGACGTGGTCGATCGCGCCGCCGCTGAGGCCGGTCTGACGCTTAAGCCCAGCCGGACAGAAAGCCTGCATCTGCACGGGTGGACGACCACAGCCGATGACGATCACTGGCGCGTCCATGGCTCCGATGCCGGGCAGATACGTGCCCTGCCGGGCGCGGCAGCCCTGCTGCATATCGGGCTTCCGTATGTCGAGGCGGAGGTGCTCTGGGCCGTTCGTCACGAACAGGCGCGGAGCGTGGAGGATGTGCTGGCGCGGCGCCTGCGGATGCTGTTTCTCGACGCCAATGCTGCAATAAATGCTGCGCCGCGCGTTGCGGAATTGATGGCCGCCGAGCTCGGCCATGATGCTGCCTGGCAGGCCGGGCAGGTTGCGGCATTCACCGAGCTGGCATGCGCCTATAAGCTTTAGCGCTCGGCCAGCGCGTCGAGTTCATGTTCAAGCTGGCTGATCGTGAAGGGCTTCGAGATCAGGTTGGTGCCGGAGTCGAGCACGCCGTTGTGCACGATGGCATTTTGCGTATAGCCGGTCATGTACAGCACGCGCACCGACGGTTTGCGCTTCTGCACGGCGTCGGCCAGTTCGCGGCCGCTGCGGCCCGGCATGACGACATCGGTCAGCAGGATATCGACCTTGGCATTGTCCTCGACGATCCTCAGCGCCTGGTCGGCATCGGCGGCGCTCATTACGTCATAGCCCAGCTCGGCGAGTGCGGCGGCAGCGAAGTCGCGCACGCCGACTTCGTCATCGACGACCAGGACGGTCTGGCTGCGGCGGTCGATCTGGTCCTTTTGCGCGGACACGGCAATGGGCGCAGCGGCGGGGATGTCCTTGCTGCGCGGCAGGTAGAGCTTGATTGTCGTGCCGCGGCCGACCTCGCTGTGCAGGCTGATATGGCCGCCCGACTGCTTGACAAAGCCATGGACCTGGCTGAGACCGAGGCCGGTGCCAAGCCCCGTTGGCTTGGTGGTGAAGAAGGGCTCGAAGACGCGCTCAAGTATGTCGGGCGCGATGCCGCTGCCGGTGTCGGTGACGGTAATCAGAACATACTGTCCCGGTGCGACCTCGTCGTGTGCTCCGGCATAATCCTGATCGAGAAAAGCGTTCGAAGTCTCGATCGTCAGCTTGCCGCCGGCGGGCATGGCATCGCGCGCATTGACAGCCAGATTGACGAGAGCGGTTTCCAGCTGGCCGGCATCTATGTGTGCCTGCCACAGGCCAGTGGCGCGCACGGTTTCGATCGAGATTGTTTCGCCTAGCGTCCGGCCCAGCAGTTCCGACATGTCGGCGACTGACCGGCCAACATCGGTTGCCTTGGGGTCGAGCGGCTGGCGGCGCGAAAAGGCGAGCAGGCGCTGGGTCAGGGTCGCGGCGCGCTTTGCTGCGTCCTGGGACCCTGCAACAAAACGCAGCATTTTGGGGTCAGCGTCGGGATAACGGCGGACGAACAGGTCGAGATTGCCAATGATGACGGCTAGCATATTGTTGAAATCGTGAGCTATTCCGCCAGTGAGACGCCCGACGGCTTCCATCTTCTGGCTCTGGCGCAGCGCGGCCTCGGCGCGTTCGCGCTCGATCATTTCGGCCTTGAGGCGGTCATTGCCGCGCGCCAGGGCCCGTGTGTCGATCGCCATGACGGCCAGCATCAGCGACGCCATCAGCACCAGCAAGCCGGCGCCGCTATACCGCGCGATACGGGCGCCCACAGTCTCGCTCCGGACGCGGAAGTAGACGGTGCCCAGCGGCACGCCGTTTTCGGCGACGGGCTCGCGCACGGCAATCACATCCTGGGGAGCCTGGGCGTCAAGCTGCGCAAGCTGGCTCGGGATGTCCTCGTCGCCGTAATGCGCCACCAGCCGTCCGGCCTCGTCGAAGACCGCAACGACCTCGATATCGGGATTGGCGCGCAGGGCCGTCGTATAGCGGCCAACCTCATTGATCTCGTCAAAGGCCAGGGCGGCGGTCACCGAGTCGGCCAGGACACGCGCCTGGACGGTCGCGGCCTGGCGGATCTGGGTCTGGTGGCGGCTTTCGGTATAGACGGCGAGCGCGATACTGGTCAGGATCAGCAGAAGAAGGCTGACACCCACAATAACGCCGCGGCGGCGCGCGAGATAGGACGGGGCCATGCTCATGACCATCCCTTCGCGGTTTTCACCGACAGGGCAAGACTGAGAAGCTTGGAGCTGATCGTCAGCCCACTGGCTTCCGCAGCGGCCTGATCGATGCGGAAGCGAACCTTGCCCTGATGAAGGGTGAAGTCGACCATGCCGCCGGCGTGGCCACTGTCGGTGACGGTCAGGACAGGATGCCCTTCGGCGGCGCGGAGCGTCGCGGCGACCTGTTGCTGTGACCCGCCCGCATAAACAACGCTACAGGTCTCCGCCTTATCCAGGACCGCCATACGTACCACGGCAAGGGGCCGACCGTCATACGCCTGTCCCGCAACGGCATTATCGAGCAAAAGGCCGAAGGGATCCGGACCGACCACGCAAATGGAGAATGGTTTGCTGGTATCGCTTGCTGGCCATTCCACAAACGGCGCAAGCTTGTAAAGATAGGTCGCCTTGACGGCAGTAGCCAGCTGCGATGGCTGAGTTGGCGCCGGGATCGCTACCGACGGGGCTGAAGCCGCCATCAGGCATATCGCTGCTTTACGCAACCATGTGCGGCGGCGCGCCATTGTCAAAAACCATAACGCAGCGAAGCAAATAACGATCGGCCGACATAACGCGGTGCGGTAGTTGATGGATCGTAGGCTTCCAGATGGCGCGGATTGAGCAGGTTTGCGCCGTTGATCGACAGGTCTAGATTATCGCGAATACGCCAGCCCAGGCGAAGGTTGAGTTCTGTGTAGCCGGGCACCGGCGCGGAGTCGATCTCGCCGACGGTTCGCAACCACGCATCCAGTTCGACCGCGTCCGTTATATTCCATTCCGACCGGATCTGCGCCTGGTAGGACGGGTCCTGGCCAAAGAAGGTTCCATAGAGATCGAAGGTATAGCCCGGCTTCAGCTCGAAATCCTTGTGCAGCAGGTTGAAACCTGCGCTGATCCGCCAGCCCGGCGCCACCTCGTACCGGGTCCAGCCTTCCAGGCCATAGGTCGTCCCCCTGGCGCCGTTTTCAATCACCAACGGCAGGACAGTGACAGGCGTGATGCCGGCTGTGCGCAGGTCGTCGTACAGATTATAGAAGGCCGACAGCGAGTAGGACATGCGCTCCAGCGGCTGGGACCGCCAGCCGGTTTCAAAGGCAGTCAAGGTTTCGGAGCCGTAATCTGGCGAGGGAACAAGCACCCCGGTGGCCTGGAGCTCACGTTCGATACGATTGGGTGTGCGCACTGCGCGCGACACGGCAGCCCAGGCCATATTATGTTTGTTCGGGTGCCAGGCGACACGGACATTGGGCAGCCAGTCAAAGCCGGAATAGGAATTGTACTCGGCTTTCAGTCCTAATGTCAGCTTCAGGTTGGACTTCAGCGCGATCTCATCCTGTGCGAAAATCGACCCCAGGGCGATGGTTGTTTTGGGTTCAGCAAAGTGGAAAATGTTGTAGGAATTGAAGTCTTCCCACCAGTTGCGTACTTCGCCGCCCCAGACAATGCGGTGCCGTCCGCGCTGGGCCAGGGTGTGCTGGACATCGACGTTCAGGGTGTAACGGCTTTCATCCAGGCTGGGGTCGCTGCGTTCATTGTGGTCCACGTAGCCATTGACAGCCAGGGTCGAGCCGTCCTCAAGCGCGCGTGACCAGCCGGCATTCAGATCATAACCGCTAAAGTCGCCACCACCGTCTTTAATAGTGTTGCTGTACGCATTGCCTTTGAGGGTCCAGGTAGAAACGTCACTGACCCCATCGATGCGAAAGCCGCCATGGACACCGTCAATGGCATCCGATGGTACGCCGGCATCGACGGCTTTGGTTTCGCCGACCCGGAAGGCATCGGCAAAGACGCGATAGGTCACGGTCTCATTCAGCCGCCCGCCATAGCCGAGCGTCAGCTGGCGTTTGTACACGCCCATGGCGGCGCGGGCGACAAAGCCTTGCGCGCCACCGGCGTCCTTGGTGATGATGTTGATGACACCGTTGACCGCATTGGCGCCCCACAGCGTGCCACCGGGACCACTGATGACTTCGATGCGCTCTATATTGTCGGGAGCCACATTGACCTGGGACCAGACTATCCCGGATCCGATAGGTTCATAAACGCTGCGGCCGTCGACCAGGACCAGCAGCTTGTTCGCCGTTTCCGGCGAGTTAAATCCACGCGCCGTCACCGTCCAGCTATAGGCGTTGATGCGGGCGACTTCGAGATTGGGCGCCAGGCGCAGGATTTCCGGCAGACTGGTAACGCCCGACCGACGTATGTCTTCCTGGGTGATAATATAGGCGGCCGCCGGGGCCTCACTCAGCGCTTCAGGCCGTTTCGAGACAGAGACTATCTCAAGATTAGCCAGGTCTTCGATCGACATATTGCGCAGTTGTTCGATCGACGGCGAAGCATCATCGGCCCGGGCGGTGTTGGCACCTAGCCAGACAAGGCCGAAAACGGAAAAAACTCCGCAGCGAAGGATTATGCGAAGTGACAAACGTGGTGATCTCGGCCCCATTCTGTCCATATTACGTTGATAATATAAGGAATCGATACGAATTCGACTTTGAGCCGTTGCGCGGCCTTTGGCAACCAGGATTTGATATCGCTAACAGTGCGCTTGATCTGACCAATTTTGACGGTATGGTCTGATCTGCCGGAAAAGAACACCTTGGGAGGCTTTCATGCGTTTTCGTCCCCTTGCCGGGCTGTGCCTGGCCGTGTCCCTGGCATCCGGAGTTGCGTGTGCCGCGCCCGCCAGGGCCGAGGACGGCTATGACCTGTGGCTGCGCTATCGTCCGGTCGATGCCGATGCGCAGGCGCGCTACCGGCCGCTGGCGACGGCGATTGTCGGCGGGGACGGTGCGACGCTCGATGCAGCCGAAACTGAATTGCAGCGCGGCCTGAAAGGGCTGCTGGGCACAGATGCGGCGGTTGGCGTGACGCTGGCCGATGGCGCCATTGTCCTTGGCACGCCGGCCAGTTCGTTGCTTGTCAAAGGCCTGAATCTGCCGCTGACGAAGCTCGGCAAGGAAGGTTTCCTGATCCGCTCGGCGACGATCGACGGCCATGCTGTCACAGTCATCGCAGCGAACAGCGACGTCGGCGTGCTCTACGGCGCCTTTCGTTATCTGAGTCTCATTCAAACCCGCCAGGACGTGTCAAGGCTCGACCTCGCCGATGCACCGAAGCTCCAGGTCCGCGTTCTCAACCACTGGGACAATCTCGATGGCCACGTCGAACGCGGCTATGCCGGGGACTCGATCTGGGACTGGTGGCGGCTGCCCGATCTGGTCGATAATCGGTACACGGACTATGCCCGCGCCAATGCCTCGGTCGGCATCAATGGCGCGGTGCTCAACAACGTCAATTCCAAAGCGATCAGCCTGACCGCACCGTACCTGGCCAAGACGGCTGCCGTCGCCAAGACCTTGAGACCCTATGGCATGAAGGTCTATCTGTCTGCGCGTTTCTCGGCACCGCTTGAGCTCAAGGGCTGTCCGACCGCCGATCCGCTCGATCCTTGCGTCAAGGCATGGTGGAAAACCAAGGCCGACGAGATCTACGCCACGATTCCGGATTTCGGCGGCTTCCTTGTGAAGGCCAATTCCGAAGGCCAGCCAGGTCCGGGCGATTACAAGCGCAGCCACGCCGACGGCGCCAACATGCTGGCCGAAGCGCTGAAGCCGCACGGCGGCATCGTCATGTGGCGCGCCTTCATCTATTCCGAGCACGACGCCGACGACCGCGCCAAGCAGGCCTATAGCGAATTGCAGCCGCTCGACGGCACCTTCGCGCCCAACGTCCTGCTGCAGATCAAGAATGGCGCCATCGACTTCCAGCCGCGTGAGCCCTTCCATCCCCTGTTCGGCGCCATGCCAAAGACCAACCAGATGCTGGAAGTGCAACTGACCAAGGAATATCTGGGGCAGGCGACGCACCTGGCCTATTCGACGGCGCTGTACGAAGAGGTGCTCGACGCCGACACCTTCCAGGGCAAGGGCAAGACGAAACGCCTGACGGTCGCCGATGTCCTCGAAGCAACGCCCCTGACCGGCATGGCCGGTGTCGCCAATATCGGCGACGACCGCGACTGGACGGGCTCGGACTTCAACCAGGCCGACTGGTACGGCTTTGGCCGGCTGGCATGGAACCCGGACGCCTCCAGCCGCGACATCGCCGCCGACTGGGCGAGGATGACCTGGACCAATGACCCGGCCTTTGTCGCGCCCGTGGTCGACATGATGATGGCGTCGCGCGAAACGGTCGTGAAATACATGACGCCGCTGGGCCTGCACCACCAGATGGCGACGGGCCATCACTATGGGCCGGGACCCTGGGTCTGCGACCTCAGCCGCCCCGAATGGAATCCCTGCTACTACGCCAAGGCTGACAAAGACGGCATCGGCTTCAACCGGACGAAGACCGGCAGCAATGCCATCGCCCAGTATGCGCCCGGCGCCGCCAGGCAGTGGCTTGACCCGAAAACGATCGATTCCAAGGACCTGCTATGGTTCCACCATGTCCCTTGGACCTGGCAGATGCCCGATGGCCGCACCGTGTGGGACAGCTTGGTCGTCACCTATGGCGAGGGCGTCAAGGCGGTCGGCGGCATGCGCCGGACGTGGACGGGGCTTGAGACCCATGTCGACCCGCAGCGCTTCCGGGCCGTGTCGTCCAGCCTGGTCATCCAGGAAAAGGAAGCCAGGTGGTGGCGCGACGCCTCGATCGCCTGGTTCCGCTCCAAATCGGGCCTGCCGCTGCCAGCGGGCGAGGCCGAACCTGAAAAGCCGCTGGAGTATTACATGTCGCTCGAATTCCCCTATGCGCCGGGCAAGGGGTAAGATGGGCGGCTTA
Organism: Asticcacaulis sp. P4_H10; assembly: GCF_056400965.1. Taxonomy (NCBI): domain Bacteria; kingdom Pseudomonadati; phylum Pseudomonadota; class Alphaproteobacteria; order Caulobacterales; family Caulobacteraceae; genus Asticcacaulis; species Asticcacaulis sp. P4_H10. The sequence goes on from NZ_JBFUKH010000002.1 coordinate 457,551, forward strand.
ACTGGCCTGACCACCTTGCCATTGATACGACAAATCGATTAGAAAGGTCCCATCCGGCGGGATTCGGGACCTCGCCGGCGAACTTCCGGTCGCCGTCCCGGCTTTGATGTCATGCACCTTACGCCCAACAAGACTGTCCGTCTCTACCGCCGCGTCGCCGACGAACTCGTCGAGGCCATTCGCAATGGGACCTATGGGGTAGGCGACAAGCTGCCGGCCGAACGCGAACTGGCTGAAACCTTTGAAGTCAGCCGGCCGACCGTGCGCGAGGCCATGATCGCCCTGGAAATCTATGGCGTCGTCGAAATCCGCCATGGTTCGGGCATCTATGTCATCGAACCCGAAACGGCGGGCAACACCAATGATGCCGGCTCGACGCGCGACCTCGACGTCGGCGCCTTCGAACTGATCGAAGCGCGGATCATCATCGAAGGCGAAACCGCCGCGGTTGCCGCGGCCGCCGTCACCGACGCCGATGTCGCCGCACTCGACGCCCTGATCGAACGCATGGTCAGCGGCAATGAGGCCGAATGCGAGCAGGCCGATCGTGAGTTCCACGACTATCTGGCCGGCGTCACCGACAACAGCGCGCTGATCGACACGATCGACCACCTGTGGGACCTGCGGACGCGCTCACCCCTGGCCTCTCAGATCATGACGCGCGCCCAGGGCGGCGGTCGTGAGGCGCGCATCGACGAACACCGCCAGATCGTCAAGGCCCTGGCCAGCCGCGATCCGTCGTCGGCACGCGCCGCCATGCGCCACCACCTGGAGCAGGTGCGGGAATATCTGCTGGTGGCGACGGAAACGGCCGAGATGGAAACCCTGCGCCAGAAGCTGCGCGACAAGCGCAACACCCTGTCGCGGCGCACGGGTTACTAAAGCGATATGCCAAAAAGTGTTCAGCGGTTTTTGGCTAAATATCGGGATAAAACAAAACCGAGAGCATGATGGCGGTTCGATTTAAACGCATCATGCTCTAAGCCGGGTGACCGCAGCGACACGACGTCACGTTTTAAGACGATCATAACCCTGAAGTGGCATCATGCCGGGAAAGTATTCCGGTGTGCTACATGTCTGTCTTCAAACGAAATGCCGTCAATATCAGCGGCCGTGGCGACCAGCCGCTTGTTTTCTTGCATGGTTATGGCTGTGACCAGACGATGTGGCGCCATATCGCCAGCCATTTCGAAGCACAGCGCAAGGTCGTGACGTTTGACCACGTCGGTTCGGGCCAGTCCGATCTCAGCGCCTACGGCCGGACGCGTTACGCCACCCTCAACAGTTACGCCGACGATTTTATCGAGATCATCGAAGCGGCCGATCTCAAAAGCGTAGATGCCATCGGCCACAGCGTCGGCGGCATGATCATGCTTCTGGCAGCGCGCAAACGCCCCGACCTGTTCAGCCGCATCATGATGCTCGGCTCGTCGCCGTGTTATCTCAATCTCGACGGCTACCAGGGCGGTTTCGACCGCGAAGGTATCGAGGAGCTTCTTGCCTTTCTGGAAATGTCGCTGCAGGGCTGGTCGTCCTACCTGGCGCCGCTGGTCATGGCCAATGCCGACCGTCCGGAACTGACCGCAGAGCTGGAAAGCTACTTCGTCAGCAACGATCCCGACATCATGCACGATTTCGCCCGGGTCATCTTCCTGTCTGATCACCGTGCCGACCTGGCCGCCGTCACCACGCCGGCCCTGGTCATGCAGTGCCGCGAAGACATCATCTCGCCACCCCAGGTCGGCGAATTCATGCACGCGCAGATTCGCGGCAGCGACCACGTCATGCTCGACACCCGCGGCCACTATCCGCATCTCAGCGACCCCGACGCCGTGCGCGCAGCGATGACGGCCTGGCTGGACACGCGCATGGAGAAGGCCGCCTGATGGACCTGAATGCCGTTGTCCGTGCAGGCGAGGCCGCGTCATCGGCGGAACTGTTCGACCTGAGCCCGTGCGGCCTGGTCGTCTGTGACGACGCCGGCCGGATCGTGCGCGCCAATGCCAGCTTTTGCGACATGGCCGGCCTAGCGCCCGAAGCCCTCAAGGAAGCCAATATCGGCAGCCTGCTGACCCGCGCGTCCTTCTTCATCTACAAGGCGCGCGTCGCGCCCCAGCTTGCCCTGGCCGGAAGCGTCCAGGAGGTGTCTCTGGACCTGAGGCTGGCCGACGGCCAGACCCTGGCCGTCCTCTTGAGCGCACGCCAGGCGGTGGCGCATGGCGCGAACACCCTGACCCACATCGCTCTGTTTCCCGCGCGCGAACGCCGTCTGTTCGAGCAGGAACAGCTCAAGGCCCGCCGTGAATTGCGCCAGTACCGCGATTATCTGCAAATGGCCGAAAAGCTGGCCAATGTTGGCCACTGGTCGTACCAGCTGGCGACTGGAGACATTCAATGGTCTCCGGAGGTCTACACCATCTTCGGACAGGACCCGAAGATCAAGGCGCCGCTGCTCGACGACGTCGTGGAACTGTACCATCCGGACGACCGGGAGATGGCCAGGCGGGCGATGAACGGCGCCCTGGCCGATGGCGGCAGCTTTACCTACCGCGCGCGTCTACTGCGCGGCGAAAGCCTCGGCATCGTTCAGGTCCATGGCATCTGCGAACGCGCGCCTGGCGGCGAGGTAACCGGCCTTTTCGGTATCTGTCGTGATGTCACCAACTTTGTGCGCAATCAGGAACGGCTGGAGCAGAGCGAGGCGCGCTACCGGCTGCTGGCCGATGAATCGAATGACATTATTACGATTTTCGATCTTTCGGGATGTATTGAATATATCTCCCCCGCCGTCGAAAAGATTCTGGGCTACCAGCCCAATGAGCTGCTTGGCCGCAATGTCCGCGACGTCATCCATCCCGATGACTGCGAAGCGACCTTTGCCGCCTATAGCGTCTATGTCCGGAACAAGAACTGGGAAGAAGGCCTGCGCGTCCGCTATCGCGCCATGCACAAGGACGGCTATGTCGTGTGGGCCGAGGCGCATCCATCGCCCATCCTGGACAAGACAGGCGAGCGCGTCGTCGCCTTTCAGGACGTGGTGCGCGACATCTCGCACCAGAAGGCGACCGAGGATGCCCTGGCCCAGGCCAGTATCGAGGCCAATGCCGCCGCCGAGGCCAAGGCGCAGTTTCTCGCCAATATGAGCCACGAACTGCGCACGCCGCTGACCAGCATCATCGGCTTCTCGGCCTTGCTGCGCGACCTCCTGGCCGGCAATGACGACCTGCGCCGCCACAGCCAGCGCATCCATTCGGCGGGGCAGGGCCTGCTGAACCTGATCAACGACATTCTCGATCATTCGAAACTGGAAGCAGGCCAGCTTGAGCTTGACCTGGCGCCGGCGTCGGTGGGCGACATCGCCACCGAGGTCGCCGATCTTCTGTCGCTCCAGGCCGGCAACAAGGGGTTGACGATCTCGGTCGAAGGCGCGGAAACCCTGGCGCCCCAGTCGCTCGTCGACGATGGCCGCCTGCATCAGGTGCTGCTGAACCTTGTCGGCAATGCCATCAAGTTTACCGAAACCGGCGGTGTCACCATCTCGCTGTCCCAGTTCGAATCCCGTGAAGGCGACCGCCTGCGCGTCTCGGTCCGCGATACCGGGCCCGGCATCTCCGAAGCCGGCAAGGCGCGGCTGTTCGAGCGCTTCAGCCAGGTCGACCGCAGCGCCCATGACATGCCGGGCGGCACGGGGCTTGGCCTGTCGATCTGCAAGCAACTGGTCGAGCTGATGAGCGGAGCGATCGGCGTCAACAGTACCCTGGGCGAAGGATCGGAGTTCTGGTTTGAAATTCCGTTGCCCGACATGCACCAGATGCATACGGCGCCGGTTGCGGTTGCGCACCGGCCGGGCCGTATCCTGGTGGTCGATGACCAGGACGCCGTGACCGACCTGCTGGGCAACCTCCTGACTCCCTATGGCCATGAGATCGACGTCGCCATCAACGGCTACGATGCGGTCCAGGCCAGCCAGCGCGCGCCCTATGATCTAATCCTTATGGACATCAACATGCCGGTCATGGACGGCTTTGCCGCCGTCCGGACCATCCGCAGCGGTTGCCCGTTCAATGCCGATGCGCCCGTCCTGGGGCTGACCGCGGCAGGTGGCGACGCGCGCCTCCAGGCCTGCCTGTCTGCCGGCATGAACGCCATGCTGGCCAAGCCCATCATGCCCGCCGCCCTGCTCAATGCCGTGGCGCTGTGGCTCAATGTTCCGTCCGGATCGGCCTTCGATCCAACGGCGGCCATCCGCATGGCCAATGAAACCAAGTATAAGACTGCATGAGGATCCAGTCATGACTGAACCCCGCCGAATCCTGATCGTAGAGGATAATCCCGATATCGCCGAGCTGGTGGCGATTCGCCTGGGCCTCTCGGGTTACAACACGTGCAAGGCCAAGGACGCCGACACGGCTATGCGGCTTGTCGGTGAGTTCAAGCCGCATGGCATCCTGCTGGACATCGGCCTGCCGGGACGCGACGGCTTTTCGTTCCTGCAGGGGCTGAAAGCGACCGCGCCTTATCGGAACATACCGGTGCTGATGTTGACGGCACGTCAGGCGAAAGGCGACATCCAGATGGCGATGAGCCTTGGCGCCAAGGACTATGTCGCCAAGCCGTTCGACGACCACAAGCTTTTGTTCCGCATCGCCCGCATGTTGGGCGACCAGGTCGCCAAGCCGACGGCAAAGGAGCGCACCTATGTCTGGGGCGGTCAGTCTTAAACCGAAAACGGTTTGGCCAGGGTAGAGCCTTCCAGCACGCGCGCCATGGCGTCGCGGGCGGCGACCAGTATGGTGCGCAGGGAACAGTCATCCGGGGTCGGGCAGTCCTCGCACTGCGCATAGGCCGTGCGGCTGGCGCAGGTCGTCAGTGCCAGGGGGCCGTCGGTCAGGCGAATCAGGTCAGCGATGGAGATCAGGTCGGCCGGCTTGGCCAGGGTATAGCCGCCGCTGCGGCCGCGGCGCGATGTGAGCAGCCCTTCGCGGCGCAGGTCGAGCAATATGCCTTCCAGGAAGTGTTGCGGCGCCTTGATGCGGCTGGCCAGTTCGCCGGCCTGCAGGCTTTGTTCAGGGCCGCATCGGGCTAATTCCTGCATTACACGTATAGTATACTTGGCGCGCTGGGACAGCATGTCTGGTTTGTTCCCCTGATCACAACGCAACGATAGGGCAACTTATTGAACATCACAAGCGAGCGGTGATTTTTTCTCAATCGTCGCTGCAGAAATTTTCGCACGATAAATCTACACTTAAATGATAGGAAATATCCGCCACCCGGAGATTTCCCATGACGTTTACCAGCAAGGTTGCCGCATCCGCTAATGTTCCGCTGGTCTGGTACGCGCGCTGCCCGACCCTGACCGCGACAGGGCTTGTGGCCAATCGCGGCGTATTCCAACGCGAATTCCTGCGCGAGAACGTCCGCATGGTTTCTGTGCGCGAAACCGACACACCGTCGGTGCGTCAAGGACATCTCGACCACAGCCTGTCCAACCTGATCCGCGAAGCCGACGCCGCCACCGCCTTGTGGGCGCACGGGCTGAATGGGCGCTCGCGCCTGATCGCCCTTGGGGAAACGTGGCATTCTGTCAGCGTGGTTACCCGTCCCAAGACGCTGGTGTCCAGTTTGCGCGACCTTATCGGCCGCCGCCTGTCCCTGCCCAAGGAGGCGGGCAGCTTCTCACCAGCCCAGGTCCGGTCTTTGCGCGCCTGGGACACCGTGCTGCGGGTGAGCGGTGTGTCCCTCCAGGATATCGAATTTGCCCCGGTGGTCGCCGATCATCCGTCCGTGCCGTTTGGCGACATCGCCCGCCGCGAGGTCGAAGCTCTGCTGGGCGGCCATACCGATGTCGCCATCCTGTTTGGCGCCAAGGGCTTGGAACTGGCGCGTTCGGCGCACCTGCATGAGGTCCACCGCTTCACCGCCGAGGAAATTCGCAACCAGCCAAAGCTGGCCGGCCTCGTCGAACTGCGCGCCGTGACGGCCGATGAACCGTTCATCGAGGCCAGTCCGGACGTCGTGGCGCGTATCCTGAACAACCTGCTTCAGGCGGCGTCCTGGGCGGAAAGCTTCCCGAGGGAGGCGCTGCGCCACGTCGCGATCGAAGGCAAGGTCGAGGAGGGCGATGCGGCCACAGCCTATGGCGCGCACCTGGCTGAGGGCGCGCGCCTGGGGCTTGAGGCCGATCGCCTGCAAAAGCTGGCCGATCTGCAGGCCTGGCTGAAGACGCGTCATCTGGTGCCGGACGACCACGACCTCGCTGGCTGGCTGCGTCCCGACATTCTCGACAATGCCCACCAGCGTTCGAAGGCGTCCAGGCGAATCCCGGCCTGATTGCCTTCGCATTGAACGGGGTGCGATCTGGTGATCGCATCCCGTTCAAATTTGTTGGTCGCCATGCTCTGCCGAAAACCGCTATATACTTTCGGTATATCGCTATGGGCACGCACATGAACCCTGTTTTCGCCGGCCTGAAGACCAGCATATTCGAAGTCATGTCGCTCGAAGCCCGGGCGCGCGGCGCGATCAATCTCGGCCAAGGCTTCCCCGAGAGTGATGGCTTCCCCGAGGTGCGCCAGGCGGCAGCTACCGCTTTGGCGGAGCAGTCCAATCAATATGCGCCGATGCGCGGCTTGGCCGTGCTGCGCCAGGCCGTGGCGGACTTCTACCGGCGTACCCAAGGCGTAATGCTCGACCCTGAACGCAATGTCCTGATTACCTCGGGCGCCACCGAAGCGCTGTCCGCCGCTATCCTCTCGCTGGTCACGCCAGGTGACGAGGTCGTCGTCTTCGAGCCGATGTATGATGCCTACCTGCCGCTGATCCGCCGTGCGGGCGGCGTGCCGCGTATCGTGCAGCTCCAGCCGCCGCACTGGACCTTTAGCGAAGCGGACCTTGAGGCGGCCTTCAGCGACCGGACGCGGCTGGTGCTGATCACCACGCCCAACAATCCGACGACCCATGCGCTTAGCCGCGCCGAGCTGGAATTGCTGCAGCGGTTTTGCGTGCAGCACGACGCCTGGCTGGTCAGCGACGAGGTATGGGAGCAGATTGTCTTCGGCGCACCGCACCTGAGCGCCCTGCACCTGCCGCAACTGGCGGAACGGTCGCTCAAGATCGGATCGGCTGGCAAGATCTTCTCGCTGACCGGCTGGAAGGTCGGCTTTGTCTGCGGGCCGCAGGTCCTGGTCGATCAGGTGGCGCGGGCGCATCAGTTCATCACCTTTTCAACGCCGCCGGCTCTGCAGCACGGCGTCGCCTTCGGGCTTGGCCTGGCGCCGGAACGCTTCGCCCTTGCCCTGTCCGAGCTTGAAGGCTTACGCGACCTTCTGGCGTCGCGGCTGGGGGATGCGGGTTTTGCTGTCCTGCCGCCGCAGGGGACCTATTTCCTCAATCTTGACCTGCCGGCATCCGGCATTACGGAAAGTGCAATCGACTATGCCGGCCGGCTGGTACGCGACCATGGCGTAGCCGCCATCCCCCTGCCCGCCTTTTGCGACAGCGACCGTGAACTGGCGGTGTTGCGTCTGTGTTTCGCCAAGTCGGAGGCCACCCTTGTAAAGGCAGCTGCGGCGATGGCGGCATCGCGGCGAGCTTAACCCCGCAGGATTTGCTGCAGGGCGCGAATCAGGCCGTTGCGGATCTCGGCGGTGTGCCGGCCCAGACCGCCCTGGTGCCGGACCGGAATGTGCGCCACGGCGTCGCCATTGCTGCGGAAAATGTAATCGTCGAACATCTGCTTCCAGTAGGCGCGCTCCTGGTCTGGCAGGTCCTTGAGCGCCAGGATCGCCATGTTGAAGCAGGTGACGGGATTCTCCAGCGGGTTGGGCGGGGTGCCCCACCAGTAGTTGATCAGCACATTGAAGCGGTCGAGCGACTGGACGTGGTGCCACCAGTAGCGCGGCACGTAAAGCGCGTCGCCAGGCTCCATGTCGGCGACCTGGGCGTGGGCAATGGCTTCGCGCAAACGTGGGAACTTGTCGAAATCGGGCTCTTCCAGGCTGGCCAGGCTGATGGCGCGGCCCGCCGGCGTATGCTCCAGCGGACCGATGTAGAGATTGCCGGCCTGGTCGGGTGGAAAGAGGGTGAAGCGGCGGCGGCCAGCGACCACGCAGGCGATATTGTGGTCGTTGTCATTATGTGTCTGGGCGCGCGTCTGGTTGTTGATCCATATATTCGGCGTCACGAACGGTGGCAGGAGCGGGTTGACGTTTTCGACGGCGAAACGCGGCAGGTGCTGGGCGACCGGAGTGGACTGGATATAGGCGTAGGGTGGGTTGGGATGACCGATCAGCGCCAGAATCTGGTCGATGCCCTCGCTCACCGACCGGACCTTCCGGTTGAAATTGAAGTCATGCATGTCCGGGCCGTAGGCGAAACGTCCCTTGGTAACGCTACCGGCTTCCAGCACCGTGGTCGGGCGGCCCGTGTCCATAGCCTTAAGGTAGGTGCCTGCCGCTTCGGCCGACGTGCGGCCTTGCGCTACAGCCGGCCAGTGGTCCATCAGCCCTTTGAACAGAATCGGTTGCGCCGCCGGCAAAATGATGCGCCCGAACATTTCGGGCGTGACGTCGGTGCGGATGGCAACGGACGGGACGGAGAAATTTTCTAGCATAAGGGTAACTTGGCTGAACTGTGGAAGTGGCCGTTCTATCCGTGACACCAAAGACACGCAATCGCCATGCGCCGGTAAGCATTTTTTAACGCTGTCGTCAAAAGGGCGGGGCGTTTTGAAGCTTATTGAAAATCGTTTTCAAAGAAGCGCGTCAAGTGTGACATTCATGCCATTATCTGCCGCTGTTTTCGCAGTTTCGTCATATTTTGCCTAGCTTTTACCCTGCCCTTTGGATATCTAATAAAGATGAAATAATTAATCGGGAAGAAAGCACGTCCTGCTGAAGGGTAGCAAAACACCGGTCCGTATAAAAAACCCCAGATTTCATTGACGGCAAGGTCAAATCTCGGGGCGGCCAGGTGAGAATCTTAAGAATGATTCTGTACCTGCAGTTGATCATTAATAAAAATGAGGACGTCGCCCGTGAGGCGATTTCAATTGGCTAATTCGGTCTTTGCCGCCGCATCGGGTAATGGCGGCCAGAGCAACTAGGGAGAACAAATATGAAGAAAACTGGAAGCGCGGCCTTTGGGCTGAAGCTTTTAAAGGGCAGCGTATCGCTGGTAGCGCTAACGGCTATGGCCGTTACGGCGTCGTCCGCGATGGCCCAGGAAAAGACTACTGACGGCGCTGACGAAGTTGTTGTCACCGGCGTCCGCAAGTCGCTGAAGAGCGCCCAGCAGATCAAGAAGGACGCCGATACCGTCGTCGATTCGATCACGGCTAACGACATCGGTTCGTTCCCGGACAAGTCGGTTGCCGAAGCGCTGCAGCGCGTCGCCGGTATCACCGTCAACCGCTTCGCCGCTACCGGCGATACGGCCCACTTCTCGGCTGAACCGTCGGGCGTCGTCGTTCGCGGCCTGCAGCAGGTCCGTTCGGAATTCAACGGCCGCGACATCTTCACTGCCGACTCGAACCGTGGTCTGTCCTGGTCCGACGTTTCGCCGGAACTGATGGGCGGCGTCGATGTTTACAAGAACCAGACCGCGGAACTGATCGAAGGCGGCATCGCCGGCACGATCAACCTCCGTACCCGTCTGCCGTTCGACCAGAAGGGCCGTGTCCTGGCCGCTACCGCCGAATATACCTACGGCGACCTGGTCGAAAAGGGCGCGACTGCCATCTCGGGCATCTATGCGGACCGCTTTGACACCAGCGCCGGCGAGTTCGGCATAATGATCAACGCTGCGCATTCGGGGATTTACACCAACTCCGAAGGCGTCCAACTCGGCCGTATTGTCCCATACAGCAACTCGGGCGTCTGGGGCACGAGCGCCAAGCGTTACTTCCCAATGACTGTGTCGCTGCGCGACAACGTTTATGACCGCGTCCGTACGGGTATTGCCCTGGCCGGCCAGTGGCAGAATCACTCCAAGACGATGCTTGCCTCGCTTCAGTACAATCAGTCGAAGAAGACTGAAAAGTGGGAAGAGTATGTCGCAACGGCTGCTACCGGAGCGGATGCTTGGGCCCAGCAGATCGATTTCGTGTCTGGTGCGGACAACGTGCAATGCCTGACGGGCACCACCTGTACCTTTGACAGCAACGGTTTCTTCCAGACCGGCAGCCTCGTCAACGCCAATGGTGCGTGGTATGGTTCCTTCCAGAACCCGACCGGCTCGACCTCGCCGAATGGCCTGGCCCGCACTTGCTATTCGTGGGAAGCATCGACTTCCTGCCCGGCCACGCAACGCGCTACGTCCTACTCGAACGACACGCGCTGGAGCGACTCCACCAATGACACGCGTGACCTGTCGTTCAATTTCAAGTGGGATCCGACGGATCGCCTGAAGCTGAACTTCGACGTTCAGGCGGTTGAAGCGACGCAAGAGAACTACGACATCTCGACTCAGCTGACGACCTGGGCGACGGCCAAGCTCGATTTCTCGGGCGACCATCCGACCATGCAAATCGCAGATTCGGCAGTGGGCTGGTACCTGGCACCGGGCGGTATCACCAACAAGGACAACTATCGCGTACCATGGATCATGGATCACGTGACGGACTCGGAAGGCAAGTCCTTTGCCGTTCGTGCTGACCTGGCTTACAGCTTCGATTCGCCCTGGCTTAACACTCTGAAAGCCGGTGTCCGTTTCGCTGATCGTGAGCAGACCGTGCGTTGGTCGACCTACAACTGGCAGGCCGTCGTCAACAACTGGACGAACTACGACCGTGACAACTTCTACGTCAATGGTTCGAAATTCCCGAGCCAGAGTGCATACGGCAACTACACCTTCGACGAAGATTTCTACGGCGGTGGTGCAACCAATGTCAGTACGGCTCCGTTTATCCTGACCTCTGTCCTGCAGGATCGTGAAGGCTTCGCCAACACCTTTGGCAACCAGGCTTACAAGCCTCTCGACACTAGCGGGAACAATACTAATGGTTGGGCGCCGATCTGCATGCGGAGCGGCGAAACTGACGGCTGTTTCCGTCCGGCGGAAGTTGCCCAGGTCCAGGAGCAAACCAAGGCTGCCTATATTCAGCTGAAGTTTGGCGGTAATGACGCTACGATCTTCAACGGTGTGACCGTGACCGGCAACGTCGGTCTCCGCTACGTGGAAACCTTCAACGAGAGCACCGGCGGGACCAACTACAATAGCGGTGTCACCTATGATACGACTCCGCTGGTTGAGACGGCACCCGGCAGCGGTATCTTCCGTCCGAGCATCACCTACTACGTTTCGGCCGCCGATCGTGCGTTTATGGCGCCAAGTACAGCTCTGGAAACGGCAAGCATCACACACAAGAACTGGTTGCCGAGCTTCAACGTTCGCTTTGGCTTGACCGACGAGTGGTTCTTGCGCTTTGCAGCTTCGAAGGCCATGTCGCGTCCTGATATCGGTAACCTGAAGAAGTACACCAGCGTGGGGATGGCACTGCCGTCTGCGACGAATGCGACACTGGATTGTAACCCAACCACGGGTGCCTTTACCTGCAACAGCTCCGGCGCTATCGTGCAGACGAAGACACGCTTCACCGGTTCGGCGAACAACCCCTACCTGAAGTCGGTGACTGCGGATCAGCTCGATCTGTCGGTGGAAAACTATTTCTCCTCGACAGGGTCTATGACGTTCAACCTGTTCTACAAGAAGTTCCACGACTATATACAGTACGGCAGCTACTTCACGGACTTCACCAACAATGGTCAGACCCGTCAAGTACAGGTCAACGGTCCGATCAACGGGGACGGCGCCTCCATCAAGGGCTTCGAAGTCGCCTACCAGTCGTTCTTTGACAGCCTGCCGGCTCCGTTTGACGGTCTTGGTATCCAGACCAACTGGACCCACCTGTCGAACAGCGGCATCAAGGGCTCGGGCGTTGTCGTCAACTCGGGCGACGGCTCTTCGGGCACCACCGGTGGCGGTACGTCGCTGGCGGCTCTGAGCTTCACTGGCCTGCCGCTCGAAGGCCTGTCTGACGACACCTTCAACCTGGTAGGCATGTACGAAAAGGGCAAGCTGTCGGCACGTCTCGCCTACAACTGGCGCTCGCAGTATATGGTCACGGCTCAAGACTGCTGCGCGGTCTTCCCGATCTGGCAAGAAGCCATTGGCTACCTCGATGGTCGTGTGGCTTATCGCCTCAACGAGAATATCGAAGTGTCGCTGGAAGGCTCGAACCTGCTGCAATCGGAAACGGTATTGCTCCAGCAAGTCGATGGTCCGACGTCTAACGGCGGTACGAACGCTCAACTGCTGCTGCCGTACTCCTGGTTCAAGAATGACCGTCGTATCCAGGCGTCTATCCGCCTGAAATACTAAGTCTATACTTGTGTTAATAAATAAAGGCGCGCTGTCCGAAAGGGCAGCGCGCTTTTTATATGAGATAAGAACTGTTCTTGACCATTAGGTTGCAGTCGGTCTTTATTAAAAAAGCAAAACCGTCTAAACGGTGACACATCAACCGCCGGGAAGCGAACGATATGAGCCAGGTTCCGTTAAGGGTCGTTATTCTGGGAGGCGGAACGGCGGGCTGGATGACAGCCGCCACGCTCAACAAGGCCTTTAAGCCGGAGTTCTGCACGGTTCGGCTGATCGAATCGGATGAAATCGGTACGGTCGGAGTCGGTGAGGCGACGCTGCCTCAGGTGAAAAGTTTCAACGATTTTCTCGAACTCGATGAGCCCGAGTTCATGCGTGAAACCAATGCGACCTTCAAACTCGGTATCGATTTCTGCAACTGGGCGCGCAATGGCGACAGCTATATCCATCCGTTCGGTATCCACGGCCAGGCTATCAACGGTGTGCCGCTCTTCCAGTACTGGCTCCGTGCCCGGCAATCCGGATATGATTCCGACCTGCAGGACTATTCCTTCGCTATTTCAGCCTGCCGGCACCTGAAGTTCGATTTTCCGTCTGAAGATGATAATTCCGTCCGCTCGACCTTTGCCTACGCCTATCATTTCGACGCGGTCCTGTACGCGCGCTATCTGAGAAAATGGTCGATTGCCCGCGGTCTGCAACGTACCGAGGGCAAGGTTGTCGACGTGACGCTGCGGCCGGAAGATGGCTATATACAGTCCCTGACCCTGGCCTCGGGCGAGGTCATCGAGGGAGACCTGTTCATCGATTGCTCCGGTTTCCGGGGCGTGCTGATCAGCCAGACGCTGAAAATGGGTTGGGAGGACTGGACGCCCTGGTTACCATGTGACCGTGCCCTCGCCGTGCCATGTGACCGGGCCGGTGATTTTACGCCCTATACCCGGGCGTCTGCAAAGGAAGCGGGCTGGACCTGGCGTATTCCGCTGCAGCACCGTACAGGCAACGGCTATGTCTTCTCCAGCCGTTTCACGACCGAAGACCGGGCAGCCGAAGTCTTGATGTCAGGCCTGGATGGCAAGGCGCAGGCCGATCCCAGATTGATTAAATTCCAGGCCGGCCGTCGCCAGCAATCGTGGCATAAGAACTGTATCGCAATTGGTTTGGCCAGCGGCTTCCTCGAGCCATTGGAATCGACCAGTATCTATCTGGCGCAGATCGCGACCAATTTCCTGATGCGCCTGTTCCCGTCGAAAACAATTGATCCCAAGCTCATCGACGAATTTAACCGCCTGATCGATATTGAATACGAGCGGGTGCGCGACTTCCTCATTCTGCACTATCACGCGAATGAAAAGCCCCCTGAAGAGGATCCGACGGGCTTGTGGCGTTACGTTCGCGAAATGGCGGTGCCTGATACACTTACAACCAAGATGGAAACCTTCCGCCATCGTGGTCATATCCATCGCTACAAGGACGGACTCTTTGCGCCGCCGAGCTGGATCGCCGTCTATGCGGGGCAACGTGTCCTGCCGAACAATTATGACCGCCAGGTCGACAATATGAGCCTGGACAATGTTCTTGAGACACTGACGGAGGTGCGCGAGCGCGTCCGGGTTAATGTCGACGTCTTGCCGACGCACGAGCAGTTCTTGAAAGACTACTGTTTCGATCCCACGGGCAAAGTTATGCTGCAGGATGCTGTCAATGGATGAGTCCGCCCGCATATCCAGAGTTGTCATCGTCGGCCGCGACGAATCGTTATGGCTGGCCGCCAACGTGTTGTGGCGGGCTTTCGGTAAGGCCGGACTTGAAATCACGGCAATCGAGCTGCCGTCCATGTTGCGGCCGGGTGACGTATTTCCGACCCTGAAGCAGCAGGAAGCCTATCATCGACTTATCGGGATTGAGGAAGCGCCGATGATGAGCGCCTGCCAGGCAACCTACACCCTGGGCCAGCGCTTTGTTAACTTCTCCAGGACGCGCCCGTCCTTCATGCATGCCTATTCGACTTACGGCCGGCCCATCGATCGCGTGCCTTTCCATCATTTCTGGCTCAAGGCGCGTGCCGAGGGCATGAAGGCGGAATTTGACGATTTCTCGATCAATGCCGCCGCTGCCAACCGGGGGAAATTCTTTATTCCAGGTGATGAGACAGACGGCTTTGCGAACTGCAACTATGCCTACCACCTGGGGGCGACGGGTTACTGCTATGTTTTGAAAACCGTTGCCCTGGAACGCAAGGTCAACCACGTAGTTGCCAGGCTGGCCGAGGTCGTTCGCGACGCAGAGGATGGGCGTATTACCGCGCTTAAACTCATGAACGGCCAGACAGTCGAAGGCGATTTCTTCATCGATGCGTCGGGTGCCGAAAGCGCCGTGTTGGGCCAGGGACTGGGGGTCGAATTTCAGTCCTGGGGCCAGATGCTGCCTTGTGATCGCGTGCTGACGACCTATGGTCCTCCGATGTCGCCCTTGCCGCCTTACAGCCAGGTTGCCGCCTTCCGTTCCGGATGGGTGGGCATGTATCCTTTGCAGAATTGCACGGCGATCCAGCAGGCCTATTCCAGTGTCGACCTTAAGGAAGACGAGGCCTTCCAGGCAGCGGGAATTGTCGCGTCCATGCGCCTGAACCCCGACGCGACGGTTACGCCGTTCATGGCCGGAACGCGCAAAACCTACTGGGAAAAAAACTGCGTCGCGATCGGTGAGGCTGCGGCCGTACTTGATCCTATCGACAGCCTGCGAATCCATACCAGCTTCATAGGCCTCTCTCATCTGGTGTCTCTTTTCCCCATCGACCGCAATTGCGCGGTGGAAAGGGACGAATACAATCGCAATGTCGGTGCGTCTCTTGAGCGCGCGCGTGATTTCCAGATATGCCACTACGTGCTCAATCAGCGCGCCGGGCAACCCTTCTGGGACTATTGCCGGAATATCGAGGTTCCGGATCTTCTGCGCTACAAGCTGGAACTCTTCTTCGCCCGTGGCAGCCTGGCGCTATATGATGACGAAGCTTTCGAAGAAGATGACTGGATCGCCATGCTCCTGGGCCACGGCCTGATTCCCAACGCGTATGATCCCCTGGTCGATCAGACCGACCAGGCGGAAGCCATACAGCAGTTCCAGAAAATGCTTGGTTTCATCCGCACGATCGTTGAGCCCATGAAGCCAATGGAAATGTATCTTGGAAAGGTGCCGGTTCCGGCACAGGAGCGATAAACGTGCAGTCCGTAGTCAGGAAGATTGTGATTGTCGGCGGTGGGACCGCGGGCTGGATGACGGCGGCGTGTTTCGCAAAGGCGTTGAGCACGCACCACTACGACATAACGCTTGTCGAGTCCGAGGAGATCGGTACGGTCGGGGTCGGCGAAGCCACCATCCCCCCGATTATTGAGTATAATTCCTTCCTGGGACTCGATGAAACCGATTTTATTCGTGAGACCAATGCAACATTCAAGCTGGGCATCGAGTTCGTCGATTGGCGCCGGAAGGGCCACAGCTATATCCATCCATTCAGCGTGTTCGGCAAGGACATCGACGGCTTTACATTTCAGCACTACTACTTCCGCCACTATATCGAACGCGGTGGCGGCGACATAGACATCGGCAAGTACAATGCACCGACAGAAGCTGCGCTGCAGGGCCGTTTTTCCCGCGTGAAATCGGAGCCTGGCAAGCCCGACCTGACCTACGCCTTTCAATTCGACGCGGGGCTTTATGCGCGCTATCTGCGTCGGTATTCCGAAAAGCTTGGTGTGGTGCGCCAGGAAGGCCGGATCGTAAAGGTCAATCAACATCCTGAAACGGGCTATGTTACGTCGGTCCAGACCGCCGACGGACGGGTGATCGAAGGTGACCTGTTCATCGACTGCTCGGGCTTCCGTGGGCTGCTGATCGAAGAAACGCTCAAGACGGGTTACACCGACTGGAGCCATTGGCTGCCGATGAACCGTGCGGCCGCCGTGCCGTGCGAACGGGCAGATCAACTGGTGCCCTATACGCGGGCGACGGCGCGCGAAGCGGGATGGCAATGGCGGATTCCGTTGCAGCACCGCACAGGAAATGGCTACGTTTTCTGTAACGATTTTATCAGTGAGGATGAGGCCGTCGAGAAACTGCTGTCGCGTCTGGACGGTAAACCCCAGGCCGACCCCAAAATTCTGCGCTTTGTCACGGGTCGCCGCAATAAGGCGTGGAACAAGAACGTGGTGGCGCTGGGTCTTGCCAGTGGTTTCCTCGAGCCGCTGGAATCGACCAGCATTCACCTGGTCCAGGCGGGTGCCTTCAAATTGCTGGCCCTGTTCCCGCGCCACGGATTCAATCCGCACATCGTTGATGAATATAACCGCCAGGTCGAGCACGACTACGAGAACATCAAGGACTTCATAATCGCGCACTACAAGGTCACGGAACGCGATGATACGCCGTTCTGGCGTCACGTTCAGCAGATGGCTATCCCAGACAGCCTGCGCGACCGCCTGGATGTTTTCCGTGCGACCAGCCAGACGCTGTCGCGTGAACCGGATCTTTTCCGGGAAGTCAGCTGGGTAGCCGTTCTGACGGGACAGGGGATTGTGCCGCACGACTATCACCCAGCCGCCGATGCGATGGACAATGACGATTTGCGCATCCACCTTGGAAGCTGGCGCAATGCCGTGCTTGAGCGGGTCAAGAATCTTCCGTCGCATGAAGACTATATCCGCCGTCACTGCGCGTCCGCAGACTTCAAGATGCGCGAAGCCGGCTGAGAGAGGCGGGTGTTATAGCCCCTCGGTGTTGAAGAACATGTTCGCGGTTAAACGACCGGTGCGAGGCGTGTTGCCCAAATCGACGCCGGCCGTCAGGCATGCAGAATGGAACAACCCTGCCCGGTAAAAGATCAGGCGATTGAACCTTGCCTCAACGTGCGCAATTTCCTCGTATAGCTGGCGGACTTCCTCCAGCGGCCTGTCTTTGTGCGCTTCCAGCTCCTGGCGGCGCAATCGTCTGTATCCATCGCTGCGGATCGGTGTCACCACCTCGTAGCCCGTAGCCTTGTGACGATAAAATGCCGTTCCGCCAAAGGCGGCCGGGCTGAGATAGTGAACCGTCGCGAAGCTGTTCAGGCGATGCGAGTCGATGTGTGGAGCGGCTTGGGCGGGTGTCATCGCCTCAGGCCCCACGGTCGCCAGGCCGAAAAAGCCGTAGCTGGGTGGGCGAAAACCCGGGTTAACGCCAAAGCTGCCCGCCATTGGACCGAGCAACAGTTGTGCAACCTGGTTGCGGTAGGTGTCCGGCAACGGGGCCACAAGCCCGGGATAGCGTGACGCGGCGGGCGGAAGATCAAAAGCCGCCTGTGCCGCGTGTTCGATCAATGCGTCCGGATCAACCAGGACATTGTCGACGACCACGACGGGTTCCTCACTGTCCCCGACCCTGAGAATTTCTATACGGGCATCAGCATTGAAAACGAGGTCAGGCAGATGTGTGGTCATGACGCGATGTTCGATTTTCTTGAAATTTCAGAGGGCGTGCGGCGAGGTTTGCAATGGGCGTTGATTTGAGTCTAAAACGTCGAGCTTGTATATGGAGTAGGGCATGTCGGTACAGACTATCCGGATCGGGGAAGAGCAGACTCCCATCGTCGTTATCGACAATTTCTTTCAGAACCCGGACGAGATTGTCCAGATTGCCACCGATCTGGCGCCTTTTCCAGCGCAGAAGGGGCACTACTATCCCGGATTGCGTCATCGCATTACGCCACAGGATCTGGAAAGTTTCGCGTATGTCGAGGCAGTGTGCCGTGGTCTTGCCGGTATCATGGAAGATGTCTACGGGATTCGCAAATACGACATTCTTGACGCCGGGTTTTCCCTGATGACCCTGCAGCCGGATGATCTGCAACCCCTGCAAAAAATACCGCATTTTGACCACCATACGGCCGATGGTTTTGCCATTATCCACTATCTCTCAAAGGGGCCGAGCGGCGGCACTGCCTTCTACAAGCATGCGCGTACGGGGTTTGAGACTCTGACGGACGCCCGTTTGGAGGCTTATGCCCAGGCGCGCGAAACAGATATCCGTGAATACGGCGTGCCCAGCGGCTATCATTCGGGGGATCGTAGCGGATTTATTGAATTGGCGAGCGTTGAGGCGCGGTTTAATCGCGCAGCCATCTATCCCGGACGCATACTGCATACGGGGATCGTGCCCGAAAATTTCAATTTTAGCCCCGATCCGCGACGCGGGCGTCTGACGGCCAACATCTTCGTCAGAGCCTTGAGCTAAACCTTAAGCGCCCGTTCCAGCTTGTCGAGGCCTTCGTCGAGGATGGCGTCTGAGGCCGTCAGCGGGCACAGGATGCGGATGGTATTGGCATAGACGCCGCATGACAGCAGGATAAGGCCGTTCTCCTGCGCCTTCATGCAGGCGGACTTGGCGGCGGCGGCATCGGGTGTGTGGCTGCCGCGCTCGGTCACGATGTCGAAGGCGATCATGGCGCCCAGGCCGCGGATGGCGGTCATGGGGACGATGCCATTGCGGCGGCTCAGATCTTCCAGTCGCGCCTTGATTTTCGCGCCTTGGGCATTGGCGCCGTCGAGCAGCTTTTCCTCTTCGATGACATCCAGCACGGCCAGGGCGGCGGCGCAGGCGACCGGGTTGCCGCCATAGGTGCCGCCCAGCCCGCCGATGACGGGGGCGTCCATGACCTCGGCGCGACCTACGACGCCCGACAACGGATAGCCGCCGGCCAGCGACTTGGCCATGGTCATCAGGTCGGGTTTGACGTCGTAATGCTCCATGGCGAACAGCTTGCCGGTGCGGCCAAAGCCGGTCTGGACCTCATCGGCGATCAAAAGGATGCCGTGGTCGTCGCAGATTTTGCGCAATGTCTGCATCAGCTCCGGCGGGGTGATCAGGAAGCCGCCTTCGCCCTGGACGGGCTCGATGATGATGGCGGCGACCGCGTCCGGCGCTATGTCGGCCTTGAACAGGTAGTCGAGCATTTTCAAGGTGTCAGTGACGTCGATACCGTGCGCTTCTACGGGGAAGGGCAGGTGATAGATGCCGGGCTGCTGCGGCCCCAGGTCCTTCTTGTAAGGGACGACCTTTCCAGTCAGGGCCGAGGTCAGGGCGGTGCGGCCATGGAAGCCACCGGTAAAGGCGATGATGCCATCGCGCTTGGTGTAGGCACGGGCGATCTTGACGGCGTTTTCGACGGCTTCGGCGCCGGTCGTCAGGAAGACCGACTTGGCCGGCTTGGCGACGGGCGCCAGGTCGTTCAGGCGCTCGGCGAGGGCGATATAGGCCTCATAAGGCACGACCTGGAAGGCAGTGTGCGTAAAGGCATTCATCTGCGCCAGCGCTGCGGCCTGCACCTTCGGGTGGCGGTGACCGGTGTTGAGCACGGCAATGCCGCCGGCGAAGTCAATGAAGCGCTTGCCGTCGGCGTCCCACAGCTCGGCATTTTCGGCGCGCCCGGCATAAAGCGAGGTGGCGTGGCCAATGCCGCGCGGTACGGCAGCGGCACGGCGGGCGGCGAGATCGGCGTTTTGGGTCATGGGACAGCTCCGTTAGAAGCCAAGCGATAACAAATGTGATCACAATTTGCCAGTGAGCCATGCTCAAAATAAAAGGAGGGAGCGGGCCGGGAAGCCGCTCCCTCCGTCACGGTCCACCGTGACACCTCGTCGGGGGGGACGAGGGTTCTGTTGCAGCGCCGGAGCAATGTGCCAAAAAGTGTGCAGCGGTTTTGGCTTAAACATTGCGACCAGATTAGAAGCAATGTGCCAAAAAGTGTGCAGCGGTTTTTGGCTTAAACATTGCGACCAGATTAATGCGCGCTGCCCATATCGACCGGGCCCTTGGGCCGGGGCAGGGTCCAGGCCAGGCAGGCGCACAGGGCAAAGACGACGGCCGCGCCGATGAACATCTCATTGGTGGCGATCATCAGGGCCTGGCTTTCGACCATACGGTTGAAGCTTTCCAGCGCCACTTCGTGCGGCATGCCTTGCTGCGTCATTGTCTGCACCGCCGCTTCGGCATTGGGCAGGTGATTGACGATCTTGGCGTGGTTGGCATTGGCCGAGTTTTCCCAAGCCGTGGTGACGAAGGAGGTCGCCACCGCACCCGCCATGGTGCGGATGAAGTTCTGCAGACCCGCCGCTGAGGCGACTTCCTGGGGCAGGACCGAGCCCATCGACACCTGGATCAGCGGCATGAAGAAGAAGGGCATGCCTGCGCCGGCCAGGAAGATCCACACCGTGATGCTGGTGAAGCTCATGTCGGTCGTGGCCTGGCCGCGCATGAAGGTGATGAAGGCCAGCCACATGACGCCGAAGAAGATGATCTTGCGCGGGTCGTAGCGGGCCGCAAGCTGCGCGGCGATCGGGGCGGCGAAGATGGCCAGGATGCCGATGGCGCCCGTCGCATTGCCGGCCCAGCTGGCCGTCCAGCCGAGGTTGCCCTGCATCCACAGTGGCCCCAGCACGTTGATGGCGAAGAAGGAGCCGATCATCATCGCCATGCAGACCATGGCCAGTGAGAAGCCGGGGTGGCGGAATATCCTCAGGTCGACGATCGGGTTGTCGTCGGTCAGTTCCCAGATGACGAAGGCGATGAAGCCGAGCAGGGCCGTGACCGCCAGGCCGATGATCAGCGGCGACGAGAACCATTCGTTCTCCTTGCCGAGGTCGAGCATCAGCTGCAACGCGCCGACCCACAGGACCAGCAGGGCGAGGCCGATAAAGTCGATGCGCGCCTTGACCGTCTTGGTCTCGTAGCGCGACAGCACACGCCAGACCAGGAAGCCGGCGCCAAGGGCAATCGGGATGTTGACCAGGAAGATCGAGCCCCAGCCGAAATTGTCGCACAGGGTGCCGCCCAGGACCGGTCCGGCGATCGGCGCGGTCAAGGTCGTGATGGCCCAAATCGACATGGCGACGGGGCGCAGTTTCGGCGGGAAGATGGTCAGCAGCAGGGTTTGCGCCAGCGGCATCAGCGGGCCGCCGCACAGGCCTTGCAGGACGCGTCCCAGGATCAGCACGTCGAGATTAGGCGCCAGGCCGCACATCAATGAGGTGAAGGCAAAGCCGATAAGGGCGGTCGAGAAGACGCGCACGGCACCGAAGCGCGCGGCCAGCCAGCCGGTCAGCGGCACGGCGATGGCTTCGGCAACCGCGTAGGAGGTGATGACCCAGGTGCCTTGCGACGTCGAAACGCCGAGCGCGCCGGCGATGTTCGGCACTGAGACGTTGGCGATCGAGACGTCGAGAATGGCGACGAAGTTGGCCAGTGCCAGCAGGATGCCGCACGCCCACAGGGCTATGCCGGTCAACGGCTTGGGTTCGGAAGAGGGCAGCTTGCCTGCCGTGGTCGTGGCGCCGGACATGGGCCAGGTCCTTTATTGGAGACTTGGATAAGGCCCACCACTACATAACGCGCAGCGCGAGATGCAGTGGTGGGGCAGGCTCGCTTAGCGCGTACCGCTGATGTCGATCTTGGCCTTCATGCTCATGCCGACACGCAAAGGGTGCGCCTTCAGTTCCTTCGGGTCGAGCGCGACGCGGACCGGCAGGCGCTGGACAACCTTGATCCAGTTGCCGGTAGCGTTCTGAGCCGGGATGATAGCAAAGGCCGAGCCCGTGCCGCCCGACAGGCCCGAGACCTTGCCGTGGTACTTGACGGCCGAACCGTAGAGGTCCGAGGTCAGTTCGACCGGCTGGCCGATGGCGACCTTCTTCAGCTGAACTTCCTTGAAGTTGGCGTTCACATAGGCGTTGTCGATCGGCACGATGGTCATGAGCGGCGTGCCGACCTGGACGCGCTGGCCGACCTCGACCGTGTTCTTGGCGATGACGCCCGAGATCGGCGCGCGGATAACCGTGCGGTCGAGATCGAGGCGGGCCTGGTCGACACGGGCCTGGGCCAGCTTGACTTGCGGATTGCTTTCGACATCGCCGCCGGAAATCAGCGCGGCATTGGTGGCGCGCTGGCCTTGCGCGGCGGTGGCCTGGGCCTTGGAGGTGTTCAGGGCGGCCAGGGCGCGATCGAGCGCGGTCTTGGCGTTGGTCAGGTCTTCACCCGAAACAGCGCCCATGGTCGCCAGGTTGCGGCGGTCCTCAAAGGCGCGCTGGGCCTGGTCAAAGGCGGCCTGGGCCGAGGCGACCTGAGACTGCGCGGCGGCGGTCTGGGCAGCCAGCGTTGCGTCGGTCGAATAGTAGCCCTGGACCTGGCGGCGGACCTGATCGAGCTGGGCCTGGGCCTGGATGAGGGCCAGTTGCGCGTCGCTGTCGTCGAGGACAACCAGGACGTCGCCCTGTTTCACCAGCTTGGTGTCGTTGATATTGGCTTCCTTGACCGGCGCGGACACCAGCGGCGTCACGGCAGCGGAAGAGGCTTCGACATAGGCGTTGTCGGTTTCGACCGACTTGCCGCCTTCGATGATGTGATAGACGCCGAAGGCTGCAGCAGCCAGTGCCACGACGCCGCCGAAGATCATGAACAGCTGGCGGCGGCGCGGATTACCCGCAGGTTTGGCGGCGGCGACAGGGGCGCCGGTGGGGGCGGATTGCTCAGTGGACTTGTCGAGCTTGGGGGAGGAATCATCGGCCATTGGAGGTGCCTTGCGGATAAGCGCATCCCGAAAAGTGGTCACCGGTTTTCGGATAAGATGCGCGACAAAACAAAAATTTAGAGCGTGTTTCGATGAAATCGAAACAGGCGCTAAGGTTGGAAACCGCCGCCCAGCGCGGCGATGAAGCGGATACGGTCGTTATAGGCCTGGGCTTTGAGGTTGTTCTCCTCAAGCTCAGCCTGCAGCAAGGTGGAGTGGGCGCGCAGGACATCGATAGTCGTGTCGAGCCCGCGGGCCTGTCGGGCCTTTGAGTTGTCGTACGTGCCCTGGGCCGAAGCGACGCGGGCGTGCGCCTGGCGCAACTGGTCGGCGGTCGATTGGGTACCGGCGGCGGCGTCGGCGACGTCATGCAGGGCCTGGATCAGGACCTTGTCGTAGGTGGCGACGGCGTCGTTGTAGTCGGCTTCGGCCGAGCGGTACTGCGCGCGTAGCTGGCCGCCCTTGAACAGCGGCACGCTGACGGCGGGACCAATGCTGCCGATGTCCGAACCCTTGGCGGTCAGAGCGTCGAGACCAAGACCATCCTTGCCCAGGGCCTGCAAGCCGAAATAGGCGTTCAGCTTCACGTTCGGATAGAAGTCAGCCTTGTAGTACTTGATCTGCTGGCCGGCGGCTTCGACGCGCAGGCGGGCGGCCTGGATGTCGGGGCGGCGGCCCAGCAGGTTGAGACGGACGTCCGACGGCAGGCTGTCGGCCGAGGCTGGCGCCAGTGCGGGACGGGTCAGCGACAGGGCGCGGTCAGGACCGGCGCCGGTCAGGGCCGCGATCAGGTTGCCCTGGATGCGGATGGCGCCATTGATCGCCGACAGGCGCTGGGCGACCTGGGCCTGGTCGTCCTGGGCGTCGAGCAGGTTGTCTGTCGTATCGAGATTGTGGTCGAGGCGCGCCTGGACCAGTTCGACGCGCTTGTCGGCGCCCTGGCCGATTTCGACCAGGTCGTCGCGCTCCTGATAAAGGCGATCCAGTTCGACATAGGCGCGGGTGACGGCACCGGCCAGGTTCTGGCGGGCCATTTCGGCGTCGAGGCCGGCGGCCTGGGCCTGGCTGAGCGCGCCTTTCGAGGCGGCTTTATGCTTGCCCCACAGGTCGAGGTCGTAATTGGCGTCGAGCGTCACGCGGTCGGCGTACCAGTAGCCGTCGGGCAGGAAGGCCTTGAATTCATCCGGAAAGCCCATATTGACGGACGACTTGGCGGCATCGACTGAACCGTTGAGCGTAAGCGTCGGCGAACGCACGGCCTTGACCTGATCGAAGACCGCAGTCGCCTTCTGGATGCGGGCGCGGGCCGTTTTCATATCCGGTGAATTGGCCAGGGCCTCGTCAATCAGCGCGTTGAGCTGCGGGTCATTGAAGCCTTTCCACCATTGCGTTTCTGGCCAGGCACCGGCCTCACCCTTCAGGGTTTCGGCGGTGGCCAGGCGTGTGGCATCGATCGGTGTTTCGGTGGTTGCGGTGGGCACGGCAGCGCATGAGGCCAGGCCGAGGGTGGCGACTATGATCGCCAGAGCACTTATTTTTTCAAAGCGATGTGCTGTGGGGGAGGGCAACATCAGGGACGTCCTACAGGGAACAAGAATTTCGCGGCTGTCAGATTTTGGAACACGCTTTAGTGAACCGTACTGTACAGTTCAGTCCGTATGCGCTATATGATGCGTACAGTCAACAAAAAACGTACAGTATGGTACAGATTATTTATGGACACCCAAACCAGTAATTTTCGTGATGAACGCCGGGCGCGTATCCTGCAGGTGGCTCGCGATGTGTTTTATGAGTTCGGTTACGCCGGCGCATCCATGGCAACCATTTCGGCGCGGCTTGGTGGCTCGAAGGCGACGCTCTATGCCTATTTCAGCTCTAAGGAGGAGCTGTTCGGCGCCATGATCCTTGAGCGCTGCGAAGCCATGGGCCGTGTTTTCCAGGCCCATATCGGCGCGGACGACCTGCGCAAGGCGCTGAAGGAAATGTCGCTGCAGCTTATCAATGTCGTGATGTCCGACTGGGGCACGCGCACCATCCAGCTGCTGATCGAGGAAAACCGCCGCAATCCGGGCCTGGCCAGGCTGTTCAGCGAGGCCATGGAGGCGAACGGCCGTGCCAGCCTGCAGGTGCTGCTGGAAACGGCGCGCGACCGTGGCCAGATCGACGCGCCGGATGTTCCCGAGGCGACCAAGATATTAAAGAGCCTGCTGTTCGGCGATATCCACTTCAAGCGGCTGCTGGGCATCTGTCAGGGCATAGATCCCGTTGATCTGAACAAGCATATCGATCGCGCCATAGACGTCTTCATGACCTACTATGGCGCGAAGGATAAGGCGGCTTAACGCTTAAAGGTCAGGTGGATGATGCCGCTCTCGGCCGTTTCCGATCTGACCGTATAGCCGGCTTCAAGGCCGCGCAGGTCTTCCCACAGGTTGATGCCCTGACCGAGCAGGATCGGGGTGATGGCGACATGCAGTTGGTCGACTAGCCCGGCCTTGAGATATTCGCGCACGACGCTTGGGCCGCCACCGATACGGACATCCTTGCCATTGGCGGCCTTTGTCGCCTGCTCAAGCGCGTCTGCTGGCGTCGTATTGATGAAGTGGAAGGTGGTGTCGCCCGCCATTTCGAGCGATGGCCGGGCCTTGTGCGTCAGGACGAAGACCGGGCAGCCGAATGGCGGCTCATCGCCCCACCAGCCCTTCCAGTCGGGATCATTGGGGAAGTTGTGCAGGCCGAACATGCCGGCACCCATGATTTCCGCGCCGATATTTTCGAAATATGCCGTGGCATAAGCGTCGTCCATGCCAGTCGTGCCCTTGCCGCTCGTGTCCTTGAACACACGCTGCTGGAAGGTCTTCGTCGCGGCATAGGCGCTGGTCAGGCGGCCCCAGTCCTCGCCGAACGGCTTTTCCGGCGTCTGGTCCGTCGTTGTTGCAAAACCGTCCAGCGAAATCATGAGATCGACACGCACTGCCATGGGGGCCTCCTTGAGGACAATACTAAGGTGATTGCCTTCATATCTGAGCTTCAATACTAAGGCAAGTGCCTTATTTTTGTTGACCGGCGTGCCGGCGCGTTTTAAAAAATCGCATGCCCTATCATTCGACCCCACTGGATCTTGCTTTCCACGCGCTCAGTGACCCGACCCGCCGCGCCGTAGTGTCGCGCCTGGCCGAGGGGGAGGTGCCGGTTAGCGTCCTAGCCGAGCCCTTCGACATGGCGCTGCCGTCCTTCGCCCAGCATCTCAAGGTGCTTGAGGATTGCGGCCTGATCGCCAGCGAAAAGCGCGGGCGCAGCCGCTGGTGCCGGCTGATGAAGTCGCGCTTCGATGAGGCCGCGGACTGGATGCAGACGGAGCGCCAGGGCTGGGCTGACCGGCTGAACCGGCTGGAAGACTATCTCGACAGAACGGAAGAGGGCTAGGATATGGGTAGCGAGAAGGACGGGGGTAACGCGAAGGGCAGGGGTAATCTCTATGACTGGTCGCTCGATCGTGAAATCGTACTGGTCAAGCTGCTGAACCACCCGCGCAGCAAGGTCTTCGCCGCCTGGATGAACCCGAAGGCCCTGGTCGAATGGTACGGCCCGGCCGGCCTTAACATCGAAAGCCACGAGGCCGATATCCGTGAGGGCGGGGTGTGGCGGTTCGACATGGTCGGCGTGTTCGAAGGCAAGGCGCAGCGCTTCCCGAACCTGATGCGCTTCTTGGAAATCGTGCCGAACGAGCGAATCGTCATGGACTACGGCACGCCCGACCCCGAAGACCCCGAACGGTTCCGAGTCACGGTGACCTTCGATGAGCAGTCCGACGGCAAGACGGTCCTGACCATGCGTCAGCTCCACCCGACGCGCGAACGGCGCCAAAAGGTTATCGGCTTCGGCGCGGTCGAATACGGGCTGCAGACCCTGGACAGTCTCGCCGCCTGGCTGGACGCTTGAGTTTCAGCCATCCGATATCGGTAAGATTGGTTAAGAACGGCGCGTTTTCATTTACAAATGGGTAAACCTTTTTGGTTAACTATGGATCATCCATAAAGGTTTACCCATGTCGCAACTCGCAGAAGATATGTCTTACACCGCCGCAAACGCTGCTCCGGCGCAAGGTTCGGGCCGCGATCTCGAATTCGGCCGTATCGTGAAATCAATCTGCGAGCTGGCCGTCGGCCTGTTCGAAGCGCCGATGGCGATGATCAAGCTTTACGAAGGCAGCCAGCTGGTCGTGAAGGGTACGATCGGTTTCGCCTCCGAAGCCATGCTGGATGACCTGAGCTTCTGCCAGCGCAAGCTGATCCCGGGTGAAAGCCTTATCCTTTCGGACGCCACGGCCGACGCGCGCTACTTCCTGGAAAGCGCCGTGTTGAGCGGCCCGAAGATCCGTTTCTATGCCGACATTCCGCTGGTCTCCGACGGCGTCGTTCTCGGTGTCCTGGCGATGTGCGAGCGTACGCCGCGCCACGACTTCACCGGCAACAAGCTGAACCTGTTCCGCCAGTTCGCCAACAATTCGGCCACCACGATCGCGCTCGCCCAAAAGACGCTTGAGCGCAACACCCTGGCCACCGAGATCAAGTCGCAGCAGAGCCGCTTCGACCTGGCCCAGGAAATGACCGGCATCGGCTATTGGTCGATCGACCTGAAGACGCGCGACATCACCTGGTCGCGCGGCCTCTATGCCGTCTATGGACTGACGCCCAAATCCTACAAGCCGCGCGTCGCCACCCAGCTCGACATCTATGAAGAGCAGGACCGTGCCGTCATCATCGACCGCTTCCAGCGCGCCGTGAACTATGGCGAAGACTTCGACTTTACCGTCGAGATCATGCGCCGCAAGGACAAGGTCACCCGCACCGTCCGCACGAAGGGCGGCGTCGAATATGGCGACGACGGCAAGCCGCTGCGCCTGTGCGCCTGCGTCCGCGACATCAGCGAAGGCGCCAATGACGCCGAGGAACTGATCCGCGCCCGCCTGGCCGCCGAAGACATCAACGACGCCAAGAACGCCTTCCTCGAGCAGATCACCCACGAGCTGAAGACGCCGCTGACCAATATCCTCGGCTATGCGCGCCTGATCAACGAACAGCGCCACGAAAATCCGGACATCGCCTCTTATACGCAGAACCTGATGAAGTCGGCCAAGGCGCTGCAATCGGTCGTCAAGGACACGCTCGAAGTCTCGACGCTGGATACGCCGACGGTTCGCGAAACCAGCCACGCCCACACCTCGGAAGAAGCGACCAACATCGTCTCGCTGGTCCGCGACGTGGTCAACCAGTTCGGCGCTCAGGCCCAGGTCAACCAGACCCGCCTGAATGCGCACTTCGTCGATTTCGACAATTCCTGGGCCCAGATGGACTCGATGCGCGTGCGTCAGATCCTGCAGAACCTGCTGTCGAATGCCTGCAAGTTCACCAAGGGCGGCCTGATCAACGTCACCGCTTCGCAGGTCATGGTCGATAACGCCCAGTGGCTGCGCATCTCAGTGCGCGACACCGGCATCGGCATGGCGGATGAGCAGGCGCTCAGCCTGTTCGGCGGCAATGTCGAAGACATTAACGGCAACCGCGTTTCCGGCGGCGGCCTCGGTCTGTCGATCGCGAAAGCCATTGTCGATCTGTTGGGCGGCCATATCGGCGTCGTCTCGCGCATCGGCGAAGGCTCGAACTTCTGGTTCGAACTGCCGGTCAAGTGGGTCGATGCGCCGGCCAAGGCCCGCACCGCGGACATCGTGCCGGCCCCGATGGCCCGCAATGTCAACCGCGTCCCCGGCAACGATCCGATGCACGATGCCCCGCGCGCCCCAGCGCCGCTCCAGCGTGCGGCGACCGTCGACGAAGACCGCATCAACCGCGAATACCTGCGCGCCCTGCTGCAGGACATGAAGCTCGATATCGGTTAAATCCCGCAGTTACAAACGGCTTGAAAGCGCGTCTGGCTATGGCTGGGCGCGTTTTTGCATCTGTCTGATTTCATCCGGGTGCACCAATTTCTTAAGGCTTCGCGCGTATCCTCGTTCTCACGGACCGTCAAAATACGGCCGGTGTGCCCAGAACGGGGGATTATATATTGGCCGACGATTATAAAAGTCAGCGTGACAGCTATATCGCATTCTCGCTTGCCGCAGCTGATCTGCTGATTGAAGCCGGCGCCGATTTCAGAATTCACCGCACGATTGGCGCAACCCAGGCCCTGCTCAGCCACCTTGGTGACCTGAAGGGCAGGAATATCTGCGACATCTTCGCTGCGTCCGACCGGTCCTTTGCCCGGCGCCTGCTTGACCGCGCCCGCAAGGTCGGCCGTATCGAGCCGTGTAGCGTCCGTTTGGACCAGCCCGACGATCGCTCGATCCTGGTCAATCTCGGCGCCTGCTATTTGCCCAACACCGACAACGCCATCTATATCAGCCTGACCGTCCTGTCCGACGCCGTTGTCGTCACGCATGAGCCACGCGATGCCTCCGGTCTGCTGGACCGCGAAGACTTCGAACAAATGGCCAGCCGCGCCATGGATCATCCGGATGGTCACGCGCCGAAGGAAATGAAGCTGATTCGTCTGAAGGGCCTGTCGGGCGTGGTCGCCAGCCTGCCCAAGGACAAGTCGGATCTGCTGCTGGGCGAAATCGGCTCGGTGCTGCGCGCCCAGTCTCTGGCAGGCAATGGGGCAGCGCGCCTGTCCGACGAAGAATTCAGCTATGTGGCGCCGGTCAAGGGTGACAGCGCTACGCCGGACTCACTGACGCGCGACCTCTGTGGCGTCATGAGCGCCGCCGGTATCGACGAAGATATTCGTCCCAATGTCATGAGCTTCGAGCTCAATACCGGCAATCTCGATCAGGACAGCATCGCCCGCGCCCTGACCTATGCCCTGACGAATTTCTGCCATCCGGACAACAAGCCGCCAAAAGCTTCGCTGGAGGCAAGCCTCAAGGATGCGATGGACGAGACGGTCCAGCACTTCGATTCGATCCGCAACCTGATCGATGACAACAATTTTACGCTTTTCTACCAGCCGGTGGTCAATCTCGAGACCCGCAAGGTTCACCATTACGAAGCCCTGATGCGTTTCAAGGACGGCCGTGCGCCGTTCGACACCATCCGCATGTCGGAACAACTGGGCCTGGTGCAGGATTTCGACCTAGCCGTCGCCAAGAAGGCGATTGAGACCATCAATATCCACAAGACCGTCAGCATCGCCATCAACCTGTCGGGCCAGTCGGTCCAGGACGAACAGTTCCGCAATGATCTTCGCCAGTTGCTGGCGCCTTACCGCATGACAACCAAGCTTCTGATGTTCGAACTGACGGAGTCGAGCGCTATCGAGGATCTGGAAGCTGCCGGCAAGTTCCTGAAGTGGCTGCGCCAGTCGGGCTTTGGTGTCTGTCTGGATGACTTCGGTGCGGGCGCCGCCGCCTATTCCTATTTGCGCCGCTTCGATGTCGACTTCGTCAAGATCGACGGCCCCTTCCTGCGCGAAGCCAAGGAAAACCCCCGTCAGCGCGCCTTGATCCGGTCGGTATCCGTGCTGTGCAAGGAGCTCAAGAGCAGCGTCGTCGCCGAGATGATCGAGGACGAGGAAACCGCCAAGCTGTGCAAGGCGCTGGGCATCGAATACGGCCAGGGCTATCTGTTTGGCAAGCCGCGCGCGGAGATCGCCGTGGCCAAGGATCCGGTTGCCGCGCGCCGCTCAGGCACAGTTGAAAGCTGGAGCTAGGCTACAGCTTATCCGCCCCAGAGTTTCTTAAGCGCCGGACCACGGCCGCAGCCGAAGTGATAGCGATCATATTCAGATTTGTGCGTACGCCAGTAATGCTGGTGGTAGTCCTCGGCCGCGTAGAAGGGCAGGGCGATGGTCGATGCCTTGACGATCTTCGTCACGACTGTCTTCTTCAGCCTTGCCTGGATATTGGCCTTGGCCTGGGTCGCTTCGGTGTATTGCGCGTCGTTGAAGGTGAAGATCGCTGTGTGATAGCCCGGGCCCTTGTCGCAGATGACGCCATTAGGGTCCGTCGGGTCGGTATGCTTCCAGTAGGCGTCGAGCAGGGTGGCGTAAGAGACCTTCTTGGGGTCGTACTTGACCTCCACCGATTCGAGGTGGCCCGTCCCGCCACGCACGACCTGCATGTAGTCCGGGTTCTTGACCGTGCCGCCATAGAAGCCCGCGCGTGTCGACGTCACGCCCGGCACGTGGTCGAAGGCCTTCTGCGTGCTCCAGAAGCAGCCTCCGGCAAAGATGGCGGTGTCGGCCTGCGCGGCAGGCGCCATGGCCGCCAGGCCCAGCGCGGCGGTGGCAATCAGAAAAGTGCGTTTCAGCATGTCACTCAGTCCTATGCCGGGATGAATTTGAGGGCGACGCCGTTATTGCAGTAGCGCATGCCGGTCGGTTTCGGCCCGTCATCGAACAGGTGGCCGTGGTGGCCACCGCAGCGGGCGCAGTGATATTCAGTGCGTGGATAGACTAGCTTGTAATCCGTCTTGGTCTTTACGTTGCCGGGCAGGGCGCGGAAGAAGCTTGGCCAGCCGGTGCCGCTGTCGAACTTGGCGTCCGAGCTGAACAGGGGCAGGTCGCAGCCAAGGCAGGCAAAGGTGCCCTTGCGTTTTTCGTCATTAAGTGGCGACGAAAAGGGACGTTCGGTCGCCTCTTTGCGCAGCACGGCGTAGGCGGCTGGCGGCAGGCGCTTCTTCCACTCAGCATCGGTGAGCACGAGGGGTTTGACGGCTTCGGCGCGGGCGGTGCCGGCCAGGCCAAGTGCGCTTAAGGATATCAGGACATTGCGGCGATTCATGTGAGGACTCCGGTCTCTGTCATAATATACGTTCAAACGCCCAGGCGGGTTACACCTCAGGACAATATAAATGCACGCGCCTGTAAAGGGGCATTGCGGCGCGTGTCCTTGACAATTTCATGACAAACGCCGAGGAAATAGCCCGTCCCATATCGCCGTGAGCCCTGCCCGGCATGACGACTGTAACAATAGTGTCATAAAAAGCGGATAGACGCTCGCTCATGTGTAGCCGGGTCAGCCCCAGGCTTAAGGAGATGGACATGAAGAAGTTGCTTTCGATGGCCCTGGCGGCCGTTCTGATGACGGCGGTCGCGGCCTGTTCGCCAGCTGGCAAGGATAAGGCAGCCGCTCCTGCCGCCGATGCGGCCGGCATTTCCGGTGCAGGCGCGACCTTCCCGGCTCCGCTGTATGCCAAGTGGTCTGAAACCTACAAGGCCACCACGGGCAACAATCTCAACTATCAGGCCATCGGCTCCGGCGGCGGCGTCAAGCAGATCCAGGCCAAGACCGTCGATTTCGGTGCGACCGACAAGCCGCTGACCAAGGACAAGCTGGACGAAGCCGGCCTATATCAGTTCCCGACCGTCATCGGCGGCGTCGTGCCGATCGTCAACCTGCCGGGCGTTGCCTCGGGCCAGCTTAAGGTGTCCGGCGCCCTGCTGGCTGACATCTATCTCGGCAAGATCACCAAGTGGAATGATCCGGCGGTCGCCGCCCTGAACCCGGGCGTAAAGCTTCCTGCTCTGCCGATCACCGTCGTCCACCGTTCGGACGGTTCGGGCACCACCTTCCTGTTCTCGTCCTACCTGGCGCTCAAGAGCGCGGAGTGGTCGTCCAAGGTCGGCGCCAGCGATTCGCTGCAATGGCCGGCCGGCGTCGGCGGTGCCAAGAATGACGGCGTGGCCGCCCTGGTCCGCCAGACGATCGGGTCGATCGGCTATGTCGAGTACGCCTACGCCATGAAGACCGCCAATGTCGCTTCGGTCCTGGTCCAGGCCAAGGACGGCGGCTGGCCGAAGCCGGACGCGGCCTCGTTCGCCGCCGCCACCGAAGGCGCCGACTGGAAGAATGCGCCGGGTAACTACCTGCTGATCCTTGACCAGTCGGGCGCTAATGCCTGGCCGATCACCGGCGCCACCTTCATCCTGATCTACAAGGACCAGGCGGACGCGGCCAAGGGTTCGGCCGTCCTGAAGTTCTTCGACTACGGCTTCGCATCGGGCGACACGACGGCTTCGGAGCTCTACTACGTTCCGCTGCCGGCCTCGGTGAAGACCATGGTTCGCCAGCAGTGGGCCGAAACCATCAAGTCAGGCGGCAAGCCGGTCTACACCGCACCGGCTTCGTAAGGGCCTGAAAGCGTGATCTGAATACCACGAATGGGCGGGGCGGTCAGCCTCGCCCGAATCGTGTAAAACGCCTGTCATAATTCTTGCCTCATGGTAGAGGCATCGTTTTGTACCCGAGAGCCGACCGAGATCTATATGACGCCTGCGCCGACTCATAAGACTGATCCCTTCGATCCGATCTTTCGCTATGTCGCCTTCTCGGCTGCAACGCTTCTCCTGGTGACATTGGGCGGTATCGTCATGTCGCTTGTCATCGGCGGCTGGCCGGCCTTGTCGAAGTTCGGCCTGGGTTTCTTCACCTCGGTCGACTGGAATCCTGTAACGGATGTCTATGGTGCAGCCGGCCCCATCGTCGGCACCATTGTTTCGGCCTTCCTGGCCCTGGCCATGGCTCTTCCCATCGCCATCGGGATCGCCGTCTTCATCACCCAGTTCGCGCCACGCGCCCTGGCCCAGCCGATCGCCATCGCGGTTGAGCTGCTGGCTGGCATCCCGTCGATTGTCTACGGCATGTGGGGCCTGTTCGTCTTCGCGCCGTGGTTCGCGCGTACGGTCCAGACGCCGCTGATGATGGCGTTTGCGGACAATCCCGACGGCTTCTGGGCCACGATGTTCTACGGTATCCCGAACGGCGCCAACCTGTTTACGGCCTCGGTCATCCTTGCCATCATGATCCTCCCCTATATGGCGGCGGTCTTCCGCGAACTGTTCCGCTCCATTCCGCCTCAGGTCCGTGAAGCGGCCTTCGGTGTCGGCGCCACGCCGTTCGAAGTCGTCACCTCGGTCATCATTCCCTATGTCCAAAAGGGCATGGTCGGCGTCGTCATGCTGGGCCTTGGCCGCGCGCTGGGTGAAACCATGGCCGTGACCTTCATCATCGGCAACACCCACCTGTTTCCCAAGTCTTTGTTCGACTCGTCCTCGACCCTGGCCTCGACTATCGCCAACGAGTTTAACGAAGCCACCGGCATGCACACGGCGGCGCTGATGTCGCTGGGCCTCGTGCTGTTCCTGATCACCTTCTCGGTGCTGGCGATCGCGCGCTGGCTTCTGTCGTCGCAGCGTTATTGAGGAGATCGACATGTCCGCACGCGCCGCCCGCCGTCAGATTGCCTCGCAGATCTTCGTTGTCGTCTGCGGCATCGCGACCCTGATAGCCCTGTTCGCCCTCGGCCTGATCCTCTATTCGCTGTTGAAACAAGGTATCGGCGGGCTGAACCTGGCCGTCTTTACGCAGGACACGCCAGGGCCGGATTCGATCGGCGGTTTGCGTAACGCCATTTTCGGCTCGATCATGATGTGCGGCGTCGGCATGCTGATCGCCCTCGGCGTCGGTATCCTGGCGGGCACCTGGCTGGCCGAAATCGGTGGCGATACGCCCTATGGCCACGCCGTGCGCTTCCTGAACGACGTTCTGCTGTCGGCGCCGTCTATCCTGGTCGGGTTGTTCGTCTACCAGATCCTGGTCTATCCGGGGCCACTGTCGCTCGGCACCTATTCCGGCTGGGCGGGCGCCATAGCGCTGGCCATCCTGGCGACGCCGATCGTTACACGCACGACCGAAGACATCCTGAACCTTCAGCCCAATGCCCTGCGCGAGGCCGGCATGGCGCTGGGCGGCTCCCAATTCATCACCATCCGCCGCATCATCTGGAAGGCGGCGGGTGCCGGCCTTCTGACCGGCGGCCTGCTCGGCTTCTCGCGCATCTCGGGCGAGACGGCGCCGCTGCTGTTTACCTCGCTGAACAACAACTATCTCGATTTCAACATGGGCCACTTCATGGGCAGCGTGCCCGTGGTCATGTACAACTTCGCGCTCAGCCCCTACGAAAGCTGGAACAAGCTGGCCTGGGCCGGCGCGCTTCTGGTGGCGGCTGCCGTTCTGGCCGTCAATGTCATCGGGCGCTGGATGGCGCGCGAACAAACCAAGTAAAGCTTTTCATCTGGACCCCATTTTTCGTTTCCTAGGCCCTTCATGAGCACCGACACCGCCTCCGCCGACTTCAAGAGCGTCATTACGCCGCCGCCAGCCGACAGCCTGGTGATGGAGGTCAAGAAGCTCGACTTCTATTACGGCACGCACCAGGCGCTGTTCGGCGTCGACCTGCCGGTCAAGCGCAATGCGATCACCGCGCTGATCGGTCCGTCCGGCTGCGGTAAGTCGACCCTGCTGCGCACCATCAACCGCATCTACGACCTCTATCCCGGCCAGCGCGCCGAAGGCGAGATCCTGCTTGAGGGCGAGAACATCCTGGGCCCCAAGATCGATGTTTCCTCCCTGCGCGCCCGCGTCGGCATGGTATTCCAGAAGCCGACGCCGTTCCCGATGTCGATCTACGACAATGTCGCCTATGGCGTGCGTCTGCATCAGTCGAAGACCAAGTCCGAGATGGACGAACTGGTCGAAACCTCGCTGCGCCGAGCGGCCTTGTGGGACGAAGTCAAGGACAAGCTGAGCAAGTCGGGCCTGGGCCTGTCGGGTGGCCAGCAGCAGCGCCTGTGCGTGGCGCGCGGTATCGCCGTTAACCCCGAAGTCCTGCTGCTCGACGAGCCGGCCTCGGCGCTTGACCCGGTTTCGACAGCCAAGCTGGAAGACACGCTCGAAGAGCTGAAGCGCGACTACACGATCGTTATCGTGACGCACAACCTGCAACAGGCCGCGCGCCTGTCGGACTACACGGGCTTCATGTTCCTGGGCAAGATGATCGAATTCGGCCCGACCGAAGAAGTCTTCGTCAAGCCGAAAGTGGCGAAAACCGGTGAATATATCGGCGGCCGATTCGGCTAAGCTTTCGCTTTACAGGTGCAATTGGGACTTTACTCTATACTCGCCTCACCTGTGGGGCGAGTATTTTTATTCTGTCCGCGGTTTCTGCGTGACTGAATAGCCACACGACTCATATGTGGTGGCCAATTACATAAAAGCGTCACACAAATTTGGCCGTTTTGTCACATGCCGTGCCTAATAGGCTTCTCCAACAGTGCCAGGCCGTAATGAGAGAAGGGGGGCGTTCCGTTCGCTCTTCGACGCGCCTGTCCGTAATTGTTGGAGATATGGACATGATCAAATCGAAGAAACTGCGCGTGGCCCTGATGGGCGTTGGCGCGATGTCGGCCATGGCTGCCGTCCTGGCGTCGTGCGGCGGCGCCGATGGCGTCGCTTCGCCGGGCGAAGGCTCCTTCTGGGGCGGTTTCTCGTCTTCGTCGTCCAGCTCGTCGTCGAGCTCTTCGTCGTCGTCCGACACCGCCGCCGCGTCGTGCCCGACCGGTTTCACCAATGCGGGCGTGATCGCCAACAAGCGTAACTGCCAGCTGCCGAACCGCATCGTCGGCAACCTCAACCTGCCGAAGCTGCCGGGCGTCGTTTACTCGATCAGCGGTCGTGTCGACGTCGGTTATGACATGGGGGCGGATGCTGCTAACCCGCTGTACCAGGCCGGTGGCGAAGCTTCGACGAAGGGCGTGCTGTCGGTCGATCCGGGCGTGACCGTTTTTGGCTCTCAGGGCCTCGACTACATCGCCGTCAACCGCGGATCGCAAATCTCGGCTACCGGCACGGTTTCCCAGCCGATCGTCTTCACCAGCCGCCAGAACGTCGAAGGCGCTGGCGCCGCGATCGGCCAGTGGGGCGGTATCATCCTGCTCGGCCGCGCGCCGACTAACCTTTGCCCGACCAATACACCGCCGGCGACCCTTGACGCTTATAAGGACTGCACAGGTGTTTTTGAAGCGGTCGCGACGCTGAACTACGGCGGCAACAAGGTAGACGATTCTTCGGGCACGCTGAAATACGTCCAGATCCGTTACTCGGGCTATGCTATTGCCCAGGATAAGGAAATCAACGGCCTGACCATCGCAGGCGTGGGCGCCGGCACGGTCCTCGACTACATCAACGTCTACAACTCTTCGGACGACGGCATCGAAGCCTTTGGCGGCACCGCCAACCTGAAGCACCTTGTCCTGACCGGAAACGATGATGAACAGTTCGACACCGACTTGAATTATTCCGGTTCGGTCCAGTTCATGATCGCGAAGCAGCGCGACAATGGCGGCGACTTCCTGTTCGAAATGTCCTGTAACAAGTCGGGCTCGGGCGGTATTACTTCCATGTGCCCGCCGCCGTCCGGCTACACGGTCCGCGCCAACATTTACCCGAAAATCTCGAACGCGACCCTGATCATGCGTTCGTCCACGAACAAGGACGGCATCAAGCTCGATACCGGCACCGGCCTCGGCCTGTACAACTCGGTCGTGACGAGCGCCCGTACCGGCGGAGCAGGTGCTTGCCTGGTGTTCAACAACGCCAACACCCTGACGACCATGACGCAGATTGGCGGCGCCAATGCCTTCAAGTCGGTCTTCTTCTCTTGCGCTACGTCCTACAAGGGCGACG
The DNA here is from genome assembly GCF_056400965.1 of Asticcacaulis sp. P4_H10. Taxonomy (NCBI): domain Bacteria; kingdom Pseudomonadati; phylum Pseudomonadota; class Alphaproteobacteria; order Caulobacterales; family Caulobacteraceae; genus Asticcacaulis; species Asticcacaulis sp. P4_H10. Next base: position 495,050 of record NZ_JBFUKH010000002.1, read on the forward strand.
CGGCGATTACGTCGGACCAGATCAAAGGCGTCTTTGAGGCGGGTGCAAACGTGACCCTGGCGGGTGTTACCTCGCTGGCGGATTTCGTCAACGGGACGAACGAGACGGCCGTCACCGCTTATGACGTTACCGCGCTCAATACCTTCGGCAACAACAATATGGGCTTCTTCGTCAAGACCACCTACATCGGCGCCGTCAAGGACAGCACCGACACCTGGTGGAAGGGCTGGAGCTGCGGCCTCGACGTCGAGTGCTGATAAGGCATAGGGCGGCGTTCATACGCCGCCCAACTTCATTTCCTGTCAGCAAAAGGTTACACCCATGAAGACCCAAAAAATATCACTCGGCGTTTTGCTGATGGCGACTACGGCCCTGGTGGCGCCGTCATTTGCCATGGCGCAGGACACATCGGCTCAGGCAACGGAAGTTCAGGCCACCGAGCCGGCTCCGGAAGCCGTGCCTCAGGAAGAGCAAAAGGAAGTCATCGTTCGTGGCCGTCACGTCCCGAATACGATGCGCCGTACGGCGGAAGTCACTTCAATCATCACACGCGAGGATCTGGTTCGCACCGGGGATGATTCCGCAGCTCTGGCTCTGACCCGAGTGACCGGCTTGAGCCTCGTTGAAGGCAAGTTCGTCTATGTCCGCGGCCTGGGCGAGCGCTATTCGTCGGCCCTGCTCAACGGCGGCGCGCTGCCCTCTCCGGAGCCGCTGCAACGCGTTATTCCTCTCGATCTGTTCCCGGCCTCGATCCTGAATCGTGTTGCAGTTCAAAAGACCTATTCCGCTGATTATCCTGCTGAGTTTGGCGGTGGCGTGGTTGACCTGGAAACCGTCGCGGTTCCGCGCGAAGGGTTTCTCAGCGTTGGCGTCAGCACGGGCGGCAACTCCGAAACGACCTTCAAGAAGGGTGTCACGCACTACGGTTCCGACACCGACGTCCTCGGCTACGATGACGGTACACGCGATCTTCCTGATCTACTGAAGGCGGCAAACGCCACGGGCAAGCAGGTCAACTCGGCGAATTTCACACCACAGCAACTGCAGGCCATCGGTCAAAGCTTCACCAATGCGCCGCTCAATCTTATTCAGTATACGGACGACCTGCCGGCCAATTTCGGCTTCAATGCCAGCGCGGGTGATGCCTATGACCTGTGGGGCGGCCGTCTCGGTTTTATCGGGGTCGTGGACTTCTCGAACAACTGGCAGTCGCGCAATGGTATCAACGAACGCGGACAGGATCCTGGCACGGGCTTTGAGGTTGATCAGCATTACGACTACAACCTGACCAATAACAACGCTGCCCTCAACGGTCTCTTCGGCCTTGGCTTCACGCGTGAGGGGCATTCGGTCAAGTGGACGAACCTTTACATCCACCGCACGACCAAGCAGACGCGCGTCCTGGAAGGCAACAACGAAAACAACGATGAGGTCCGCAAGGACACCACTGGATGGTACGAACGTGAGCTTGTTCTGACCCAGTTGAGCGGTCGTCATCCCATGGGGGACGCGTTCCAGTTCGACTGGCAGGTCAGCCATGCGGAAACCAGCCGTGATGCGCCCTATGAGAAGGAGATCAACTATCTCAAGGAAGTGGCGACCGGCAATACCAAGGGCCTTTACTATTGGGGTCCGACCAACAGTTATACGCCTGCAACCACCAACTTCAGCACGCTCAGCGACAAGGTCGATAACCTGACGGCTAGTCTGACTTACAATTTCAGCCTTGGCGAAGGTCGTGACGGCAAGATTGTCGGTGGTGTGTATAACTATAAGGACGCCCGTGACTACCAGAAGCGCAGCTATCGCCTCACCGGTGATCTGCCCTACCCGGCCCAGTTCGAACGCGTCGACTTCCTGTTCTCCGACGTGAATATCGGGCCCGGTCGTCTTGTCCTGCAAGAAACGACGCCGGACACAGGACCTGCATACGAAGCAACACTGGACGTTGACGCCGCCTTCCTCAAGGCCGACGTGGCGGTGCTTCCGCTGGTCCGTGTTGCAGGTGGTCTGCGTTTCGAACACGCCAAGGAGCAGGTTGTCCTGCGTAACCTTTACAACACCAATACCGTCCTGACGCAAAGCCCGGCAATCGAGAAGGATTACAGCCTTCCGTCCGCTACGGTAACGTGGAACTTCGCCGAGGACATGCAACTGCGTCTGGGTGCTTCGCAGACGATCGGTCGCCCGCAGTTCCGGGAATTGGCGTTGCCGACCTATACCGATCCGGAAAGCAACCGCAGCTTCATCGGTAATCCGACCTTGCGTGACACTGAAATCACCAATTTCGATGCACGCTACGAGTGGTATTTCGACGCGGGCAAGTACATCACGGTCGGCGCATTTGCGAAGGATATGAAGAACCCGGTTGAATCCATCTTTGCCGGCAGCTTCCTGACCCAAACCTACGTCAACGCACCGCGGGCCGAACTGTATGGCGTCGAAGTCGACTACAAGACCCTGTTCGACTCGCCTTTCAGCGGCGCCTTCTTCGAATCGAAGCGCTGGCTGTTCCAGGCGAACTACACTCTGTCGCAATCGAAGGTGAAGGTGAAGTCGGGTGATACCATTGCGTTCAACCTGACTCTGTTCCAGCCCGTTGATGCTTCCGTCTACATTCAGGACGGCGCGCGTCTGCAGGGCCAGTCGGACCATGTCGCCAACCTGCAGTTCGGCTGGGAAGACGCCGAAGCCAAATCCCAGGCGACGCTGCTGCTGACATATGTCAGCGACCGCGTCTCTGTTCGTGGCAGCACCACGGAACCGGACTTTATCCAGGATCCGGGCGCGACGCTCGACTTCACCTGGCGCAAGGGCTTCAAGTCCTTCGGCAAGGATGTCACCTTCTCGCTCGAAGCGCGTAACCTGACGGGCACGGAGTACAAGGAATATCAGGAAGGCAAGGAGCGCGTGTACGTCGACAACTACAAGATCGGCCAAAGCGTCTCGCTCAGCCTGTCGACACAGTTCTAACTTACGGGGTGATGAGTGCCGGTTTGCTCTTAAAGCAAACCGGATGAGATTGAGACTAAATGTCTCGATCTCCACGAAGAACGCCCGAAGCCATGCGAAGGGCCGACCCGTGGCCCCACGTCTTTCTGCTTACAAAACGGCCTGCCCCCACTGGGACAGGCCGTTTTTTGCTGTGTTATGACCGCTTACTTCTTCTCAATCACGTAGATCGTTCTTGCCGGGCCGTTCGCCAGGCTGCCGTCTGGCCGGGTGCCGCGGACGGCCAGTGTATGCTCCCCAGGGACAAGCACACCTTGCGGGAACTTGTAGTCGAACTGCAGGTTCGGCCAGTTCGGATCGTAGTTCAGCACGTCCGGCGTTGGGGACTCCTTGGTATTCAGCCCGTAACGCACCGGAATGACCGTCTTGCCGTCCAGCAGTATCTCGACCTTGGCAAGTCCGGCCGGATCGGCCGCCATGCCATAGTGGTTACGGTCGTCGCCAGCCTTTATGAAGCGGGCGCGGCCGGGACTGGCGATGTAGAGGGCGGGGATCAGCGGGCAGGGGCCAGAGGGGGCCTGCGCCAAAGGCTGTGGCCGCACGCGCGCCGTATAGAGGCTGATCAATGTCCGGCCGGGTGGCAGGGCGCTCTGCTTGAACGGCTCGATGTCCTGGAACGTCGCACACAGCCGGCGATAGACGTCGATATCCTCCTGGACATGCAGCAGGTAGTCAGGCTCGTTCATGGCGATAACGACGCCCTTGCCGGCGCGGTCGCGTTGCAGGGACTCCAGATCGAGTTTCCAGTCGTGGCGGGCGACGACAAAGCGCGCGACGATGTCGTAGGGATCGCCCAAGGCGTAGACGTGGCGGCCTTTATGGCCGTCGGCTGGGAATTCGAGGTGGACGGCGCTGATGTGGCCCGAGGTGGCGATGGCGACATCAGGACCGAAGCGCACTTTGGCGCGGGCCGTGGCGGCCGCCAGGTCCGGCTCCAGCAGGCTCCAGTTCTCGTTCTTGAGGATGTTGTGCTGGCGTTCGGTGTAAGGAATTTCCGCCGAATGACGGTACTGCCACTGATAGATGCTGGCGGCGATGCCGATGGCGAAGGCAAGCAAAGGCCCGGTGGCGATCAGGACCGCGCGGACATTGCGGCCCATATTGCTGGTGGCGGCATCGGCAAAGGCGATCAGCACGCCAGGGACGTAAGGAAGCAGCGGCAGGTAAGCCATGAACGGCCAATGCGGCATGACCTTCTTGTTCACCAGGGTCTGAAAGACATAGAAGACGAAGATGATCGCCGTCTGGTAGCCCAGCATGGCGCCGGGCGTCCCGCGATCCCGGAACAGCGACGTCTTTCCGGCGGCGACCAGGGCGATAAAGAAGAGCGGCGTGGTGATGCCGAACTGCGTCATCAGAAAGCTGATGATGCGGCCGATATCGGGATCAAAGCGCGGCCGGTTGACGACGTGGAACTGGATGGCCGGCCAGTCGTGTGTGGCGTTGTAGATTAGGGCCGGCACCAGGCCGACGACCGCCAGGGCCGCGGTGATATAGGGGCCGGGCTGCGTCCAGAAGGTGCGGCCACGCTTGTCGGCCAGCATATAGGTGACCACCGCCAGGCCGGGAATGAGGAAGCGGAAATGGACCAGTTGCCCCAGTCCGGCGCATACCCCCGCCCAGATCCACCACTTGTGGCGTTTGTATAATGAAGTCTCGGTCGTGGCGTCCTCATCGAAGGCGCGCACCAGGCAGCCAAGCATCAGGATCAGCAGAAGCTGCAAGGCGCCTTCGGGATAGAAGATCGTGCCGTTCAGGGCCGACGGCGGCAGCAGCAGGGAGATGATCGCCGCCCAGATGGCGTTGCGCCGCGTCGTCAGCGGCTGGGCCATGAAATAGACGGCAAACGGGATGGCAGTCGCAATAGCCAAAGCGACGATGCGCAGCGGCCAGACCTGCCAGCCGAAGATCGATGTGATGATTCTGGCCAGCCAGGGGAAACCGGCCGGAATGTCGGGATAGCCGAAGTCGAAATATTCGCCCGAGACGACGAAATGGCTCTCTTCCCAGATGACGTGGCTGATCAGCCCGATATAGAAGCGCCAGACGGTCATCAGGACGACGAGGGCTAGCCCTGCATTCAGGAGGGTGTCGTCGTTGCCAAACAGCTGTTTGCGCGGTCCGCTTTGCTGGACGGGCAGCTCGTCAAGGGCATAGAATTTCGGTTCGGCCATCGTTCCCCCGGTGGAATCTGGAAGGGCGGACTATGGCCTATCGTTTCGCGGAGGAAAAGGGGCGTTACTTCGACAGATAGCCCTGATCGTGCAGCCAGTCGGCCAGGCGGTCCGGCCAGTTGCGCACCGCCTGACGCTTTGAGCGGTCGCCCATATTGAAACCATGCCCGTCGCCGGAAACGATATGGCGCTCAAAGGATACGTTTGGCCATGACTGATAGAGGGCCTGAATGCGGCCCGTGCTTTCGACCGCCATATGATCGTCATAGGCCGTCAGCATGAAGACCGGCGGCGGCGCGGCCGACAGGCGTGAAGGGATGCCGGCCGGGCCGGGATAGATTTCGATCAGGAAATCGGGGCGTGCAGCTTGGCGGTCGACCGGATCGGTGGCCGATGCCTCGGTGCCCTGAGGATCAAAGGCCAGCATGGAGACCAACTCACCGCCCGCTGAAAATCCCATGACACCGACACGATTGGGGTCGATGCCGTATTCAGCGGCGTGGGCGCGGACATAGCGGATGGCGCGGACGGCATCAGCCTTGGCGTCGGCTATGGCGTAGGGCGAACCCTCTTCGCGCGCCAGGACGTATTTCAGCGCAAAGGCCGTGACGCCCAGGCCTTGCAGATGCTGGGCGGGCTTTACGCCTTCCTCGCCGAAGACCAGTTCGCGGTGTCCACCGCCGGGCAGGATGATAACCGCTGTGCCCCTATTCTTGTCGGGGGCGGCTGCGTAGACCGTCAGCGACGGATTGTTGATGCTGCGCCACCACCACTGGGCATGCTGTTCGGGGATATCGCGGCGGGCTTCGAAGCCGGGCTGGCCGGCTTCCCACAAAGGAATAACGGATTGCGCCATGGCCTGTGGCGCCATCATCAGTGCGCAGAGCGCGAATACAAGACGCATGTCATCCTCCCGAATTGTGTTTTCGGGGGAGATTAACGGAAGTCAGCGGTTATGCAATCAGGCCTCGATCGGCTCGCGTGCGGCATTGCCGATCGTATAGTCGGCGGCGACGCGGACATCGCGCAGGTGGCGGACGCGACGGATCGATTCTTCGTAGAGCGGATGGGCCTTGTAGGCACGAAAATCTTCTAGCGTCTCGAACTCGCCATAGACAACGACGTCGATATCGTTGGCCAACTGGTCGATTTTTTCGTTCAGCGACACTTCCAGAAGCCTGGCGTGTGGGATCTGGGTCAGGACGGACAGACCGCTATGGATGGCGGTGAGATCGGCGCGATCCTTACAGCTAAACATAACGATGTGACGGATCATGCGGACCAAACGACGTATTTCAAAGGCAGCGGGGCCTTCTCCTTAAAGGCTTGGGGCATGCCGTCAAGCGACTTGTTGCCGCAGCCTCAGGCTTACGCGTCGGTGGCGCAATCAGCCGTGTGACGGTGATCGAAGCGCGGGGCGCTGTAGTTGATCGCATGGGCGGCCGCGACCAGCAGGGCGCCGATGATGCTCAGCTGCGTTTCAAAGTCGTGCAGGGCCGGCACGAAGGCAGCAGAGGCCAGCAGGAACAGACCGCCGGCCATAGGCAGGGTCACATCAGTCTTCAGCCAGGCTTTTGACTGCTGCACGGCCAGGGCGCTCATCGGGACGGCCATCAGGACCAACGCCTTGTGTACCCAGTCATTCTGCGCGACGGCGCCGAACATAGGCAGGGCAGCGATCAGGAACGGCAGCAGCAGGCAGTGGGCGACGCAAAGGGCCGACAGCCCTACGGACGCAATATCCAGCCACTTGCTTTTCGAAGGAGTCATCTGTGCCGTTTCCTGTGGCTACTGCAAATATGTTATACCGTAACTCTTGGCAAGAGGGCGCGATGAGAATTTAACCGCGCCGCCCGATGTTGTTATAGTATAACATAGCACAAGGCAAGCCTGAAAATGGCAGCAGGCTATTTTAGGTAGGGCCTGATCTCAGGGCTTTGCGCTGCCCAGCTCTCGACGGCCAGCTTGCCGAAATAGGCAGAGCCGGCAGCGCCCAGATGGGTATAGTCAAAGGCCTGCTTGTCGGACTTGGTGCCCTGTGAGGCGTCGCTGAAGACGGCGGGGACAGAGGTGCCGCTGTTTTCGCTGTCGAGGATGTTCTGCGGAATAGGATCGCCGGCTAAGCGGTTGGCGGCCGGCAGGCCCATTTCCTGGACGGCTTTCTGGCTGACGGCATAAAAATCGACAACCTGATAGCCCCGGTCGCGCGCCACCACCTTGATGGCGGTCGACCACGGCAGGAGGTCCGCGCGCAGCTTGCCATCCTTGAACCAGCGCTGGGTCAGCGGCGTGACATAGACGGGCACGGCGCCGGCGGCGGTAATGTCGTCGCCGAAGCGGCGCATATTCAGCGGGAATTCGGCCTTGATGTCGGTGTGACGTTCGGGCTTTGAGGAGCCGTCATTGTGACCGAAACCGATCCAGACATAGGTTTTGCTGTAGGCCGTATTGTCGCGCATCTGCTCCACCGCCGTGTCCCACAGGCCTTCAACGCGATAGCTCTTGGAGCTGCGGCCGCCGCGCGCCAGGTTGACGCAGGTCACTTCCGGCTTGAACTGCGCACAGAAGCCTTCGCCATAGCCAGACTTATTGGTCATGGTCGAATCACCGATCATCATGACACGGATGGGCTTGAACGCTTCGGCATGAGCCGGGGCAACGAATGCAAGCGCCAGGATGGCGAGGAAAGCATGACGGATCGGCATTTAAGGGTTCCCCTCTGGTTCTGTGTATTCAACGGGCAGGCGGCGGCTGTCTGTCGCTGGCGGGCTTGACCCAAACCGTAACCGCACTACATACAGATCGTCGCGACTTTGGGAGACCGTCATGCATATCGAAATCTGGTCGGATGTCATCTGTCCGTTTTGCTATATCGGCAAGACGCAGCTGGAGGCCGCGCTCAAGGAGGCCGGCGTCGAGGCGCAGATCGAACATCGCGCCTTCCGCCTGATGCCGGGCGACGCCGTGGCCCCCGTCGAGGAGATGTTCGCCAGGAAGTACGGTCAGACGCCACAGCAGGCCGAAGCGACCATGCGCAATGTCGAAGCCAATGCGGCCGGCGAGGGGCTTGAGTTCCATATCGCCGGTACGCTGACCGGCGATACGCTGGATGCGCACAAGCTGCTGATCCTGGCGGGGGACAAAGGCGTGCAGCCGCAGGTGCTCGACCGGCTCTACCGCGCCTATTTCACAGAGACCCGGAATGTTTTCGACCGTGTCACGCTGCTCGAGCTGGCGGCCGAGGCGGGGCTGGACCGCGACGACGCCACGGCCGCCCTTGATTCGGCCGAACTGGCGGCGCGCGTGGCTGCGGACCAAAGGACGGCACAGACCTTCGGTGTACGCGGCGTGCCTTTTGTCGTCATCAATCGCAAGTTCGCCGTGTCGGGCGCGCAGGGAAAAGACAATTTCGTCAAGGCCTTGCAGGCAGCCATCGCCGAAGCACCGGTCGTCGTCGGCAATGATGGCGCGGCGTGCGACATAAATGGCTGCGATCCCGCATAAAAATAAAGCAAGCTTAAGATTGGCGCAGGCGGAAGTGCGGCCTATATAGGGCGAAATAATGGGTTTGCCGCGATAAGTGCGGGAGCCGCACTTTGAAAGCTTCATTATGAGTCCTCCGCCAGCGTCTCAAGCCACTCAGACTGCTAATTTTCCCAAGCCCAAGCCAAAATTCCAGGAAACCCTGGCCTTTCTCAACCCCTACCTCTGGCCGCGCGACCGCGCCGACCTGAGGCTGCAGGTGGTGTGGGCACTGCTGTTCATGCTGTTCGGCAAGCTGCTGACGGTCGCCATTCCCTATACCTACAAATGGTCGACCAACGCTCTGACCGAAAACAAGGACATTCAATTCTGGGGCTTGCTGGCGGCCGGCCCGATCGTCCTGGTCATCGCCTATGGCGTGGCGCGGATGATGGCGCAGATTCTCAACAATATCCGCGATGCCCTGTTTGCCGCCGTCGGCCAGCACGCGGTGCGCGGCCTGGCCAACCGCGCCTTCGGCCACCTGCATAACCTGTCGCTGCGTTTCCACCTGCAACGTCGTACCGGCGGCCTGTCGCGCGTCATTGAACGCGGCAAGGCTGGCATCGAAACCATCATTCGCCTGACCATGATGGTTGGCATCCCGACCGTGGTCGAATTCATACTGACGGCCATTATCCTGTGGCTGCAGTTCAACATCCTGTACGTCATCGTCGTCGCCGTGACGGTCGTGATTTACGTATGGTTCTCGATCATGGCGTCGAACTGGCGCATCTCCATCCGCAAGGACATGAACGAAGCCGATTCCGATGCGATGTCGAAGGCGGTCGATTCGCTGCTTAACTTCGAGACCGTCAAATATTTCGGTAATGAGCAGCTCGAAGCCGATCGCTACAACCGCGCCACCGGCATGTACGAAAAGGCCGCGATCAAGACCTATACGTCGCTGGCCTGGCTCAATATCGGCCAGGCGGTGATCTTCTCGATCGGCATGGCCATCGTCATGGTGATGTCGGCCTGGGAAGTGGCCAATGGCCGCCAGACGGTCGGCCATTTCGTCATGGTCAACGCCTTCATGATGCAGCTGGCCATTCCGCTGAACTTCATTGGTACGCTCTATCGCGAAATCTCCACGGGCCTGGTCGACATGGATGCCATGTTCACCCTGCTGGATGAGCCCAAGGAGGTCGTCGATGCAGCCGATGCGAAGGAATTATCGGTGGCGGCGGCCGCTGTGTCGTTCAAGAACGTGCACTTCTCCTACGATCCCGATCGTGAAATCCTGAAGGGCGTCAGCTTCGATGTTCCGGCCGGCAAGACGGTCGCCATCGTCGGGCCTTCGGGCGCCGGCAAGTCGACCATTTCGCGCCTACTGTTCCGCTTCTACGACGTCAAGGGCGGTTCGATCGAGATCGACGGCCAGGACATACGTACGGTGACACAAGCTTCCTTGCGCCACGCCATTGGCATGGTGCCGCAGGACACGGTGCTGTTCAACGACACGGTCGCCTACAATATCGGCTACGGCAAGTTCGGTGCCTCGCGCGAAGAAGTCGAGGACGCCGCCGAACGCGCCCAGATCGCCGCCTTTATCGCCTCGCTGCCCAAGGGGTATGAGACCGAGGTCGGTGAACGCGGTCTCAAGCTGTCGGGTGGTGAAAAGCAGCGCGTCGCCATTGCGCGGACGCTTCTGAAGTCGCCGCCGATCCTGATCCTCGATGAGGCGACCTCGGCGCTCGATACGCACACAGAGCGCGAAATCCAGGCCTCGCTGGACGACGTATCCAAGAACCGCACGACTCTGGTCATCGCCCACCGCCTGTCGACGGTCGTCGGCGCCGATGAGATCATTGTGCTGAAGGAAGGCGTGGTGGCCGAGCGCGGCAAACACCACGAACTGATGGCGCTGAATGGCATCTACCACTCGATGTGGGAACGCCAGCGCGCGGCCGATGCCGCCCGCGAAAACCTGGCCAAGGTGGTGGCAGAGGTCGAGTAAATCTCTCTAAGTATGCGCACATTAAAACGGGCCTAGCAGCTCTCCCTGCCAGGCCCGTTTTGCCAGTGTCCGTAAGAACTGCCTCTCACACAGTCCTCAAGGCCTGGGCATTTCCTACCCGTATTAGTGTACGGCAGCCGCCGACGTGGTCGTCGTGGTCGTCGTCGTTTCAGCAGCGGCCGGGCTGGCTTCCGAAGCCGCGGCCGAAGCCATCGGATCAGCGGCCATCGGGTCCGCGACGACCGAGGTCGTTTCGGTCGTGGTCTCGGTGGTGGTATGGGTGTCTTCCGTCTTGGTGCAGGCGGCGACAGTCAGGGAGGCGGCCAGGGCAGCCAGGATGGTCAGCTTGATGGAGGTCTTGCGCACGGGAGATTTCCTTCTTCACAAAGAAGTGAAACTTATGACTGACCCGGCGTTGTGAAGCGGTAAGTCAGGCACGCCGTTTTGATAAAATTTCGATAAGTGAGCTTTGTTCCGCTCACGGCATTTCGCCAGACGCGAACGCCTCCGCGAGGGCGGCAGACGACTGCCGGGGCCGCTTGGCCCCTGTGAGTTTATCTAACGACTACTGCGCTACCCAGCCGCCATCCATGCTGAGTGGGGCGCCATTGATCTGGCTGCCGGCGTCCTGGCACAAAAAGACAGCCAGGGCCGCGACCTGTTCGGCCGTGACGAACTGCTTGGTCGGCTGGGCAGCCAGAAGCACGTCGCGGATGACCTGTTCTTCGGTGATGCCGCGTGCCTTGGCGGTGTCGGGGATCTGCTTTTCAACCAGCGGCGTTTTCACATAGCCCGGGCAGATGGCGTTGCAGGTAATGCCGAACTCGGCGCCTTCCAGCGCGATCGTCTTGGTGAAACCCAAAAGGCCGTGCTTGGCGGCGACATAGGCCGACTTGAACGGCGAGGCGACCAGCGCGTGCGCGGAAGCGATATTGATAATCCGGCCCCACTTCCTGGCCTTCATTTCATCAAACACCAGCCGTGTGGTGTGGAAGGATGCGGTCAGGTTGAGCGCAATGATCATGTCCCACTTTTCCGGCGGGAAGGTTTCGATTGGCGAGACGTGCTGGATGCCGGCATTGTTGACCAGGACGTCGACGCCGCCCAGCTGGTCCTGGGTATTGAAAATCAGCGTCTTGATGGCGTCTGGCTTCGTCAGGTCGGCGCCGTCGAACAGCACCTTGACCCCCGCCGATGCCGCCAGCTCAGACCGCACCTTTTCGATCTCGGCCGCATCGCCCAGGCCGTTGAGCATGATGTTGGCGCCCTGCGCCGCCATCGCCCTGGCGATAGCCAGCCCGATGCCGCTGGTCGAACCTGTGACCAGTGCCGTCTTACCCTTGAGTTCCATAATGTCAGTCCTTTTTCGGCTCGCCGCCGGCCGGTGCAGCGGAATTGAGCGCCTGCTTGCCGCAATTCTGGACGAAGGTCATGGTCGCCTTGGTCTGGTCCTGGCCATACTTCAGGCAGGTCTTCGTCCATTTCTGCTGTAGCTCGGACAGGGCGGCCGGGTCACGCGTTTCGGACGCCTCCTTCATCAATTCATAGGCATCGCGCGTGAACGCCTGTGTATCCTCGGCGTAGCGTCGTGAGGTCGTCGAAATCATTTCGATGAGATTGATCAGGCTGCGCGCCGCCAACTGCTGCTGCGCCCCCATCATGCGCAAACCGCTTTCGAAAGGACCTGCGCCGGGTGTCGAACCCGGTTCTGGCGCGTCACTCATCCCTTTGATTCCTTTGTTAATCGGCTTTTGTTTTGTCGCGATATCTATGGCGAAAACCGCTGACACTTTTCGCCATATCGCTCTAACGGCCGCTTATCATGGTAAACAGACTATGCCGATAATCATTTTCTTGTGCAATGCAAAAATACGCGCCATTGCATGGATCAACGCCGTGGTTAGTTAAGCAGGATAGAGCCCATCAGCACCTTGGCCCCTGACTGGCCCAGGACCTGGTCGGTGATGGTCTGGAGTTGCGTCGCCAGATAGTCGGCATCGACCAGGCTGGAGGCCGTCAGGCCGCCGGCATAGGACTGCAGCCGGCTGACATAGGCGTCTTTGAGGCGCGGCATGTACAGCTTGATCCGGTCGACCATCTTGGCATCATTGGAATAGAGGCCCATATCGAGGCTCAACGTGCCGTGGCGGTGGCCGTTGCCGCGCGTGAACACGCTCATCATCGGGAATTGGGTAAAGCCCGGCCCGCCGCCCTTTTTCTTGGGCGCATTGGCCAGGGCCGACGAGGCGGTGAACAACAGGCAGAGCGAGGAGGCGAGGAGCGCGCGACGGTACATTTCGCCTGTTTACCACAGAGCGGTTAAGCGTGGGTTGATGTCAGGGTCTCTATTGGTCACATGCCTGGCGCGAAAACCGGTTTCCACTTTTTCGAACCTGCTCCGGATTTACGCAAATTTAACCATAAAAATCAGGACCTTGGTCAACCTGAAATTAAGGTGTGGCTGTTATTTTCGCAGGCGTTGTTCCGGTATCGGAGCGCCGCATTCGAGCCATTTACCTCACGATGAAGACATCGCATTCCCAGACCCAACGGTTGCTGCGCAAGATTGATTGCGCACGCGCCGCCGTTCTCGTGGTCGAGGATCATGATGCCTCGCGCCGGCTGATCCTGGAACTGCTGCGCGGCGCCGGCTTTGAAAACCTGACCTTTGCCCGCGACGCCGAAGAGGCGATAGAGCAGATGCAGGGACACGATCCGGATGTGCTTTTGCTCGACTGGGGCCTGCCCGGCAAGACAGGTGTCGAGCTGGTGCGCGAAATCCGTGCCGCCGCCCACGCACCCGACCCGCGCTTCGCCAATCCCGAAGTGCCGATCATCATGATCACCGCCCGGCAAAGGGCGCGCGACGTCACGACGGCGCGCAATGCCGGCATCAATGAATTTGTCATCAAGCCGTTTTCAACCGGCTCGCTGCTCAAGGCGCTGGCCTCGGCCCTGACGCAGAAGCGCCGTTTCGTCGCCACGCTGGACTATACCGGTCCCGACCGCCGCCGGCGTCGGGCCGAGTCCTATCCAGGCTTGCTTCGCCGTAACGAAGACGTCGAACAGACTGCCGAGACCCATTCGCGCAACATGTTCCGCGAATCATTGACGGTCGAACTGAACGCGGTCCGCGCCATGATGAGCGCGCGTGGTGGCCTGGACCGGGCTACCATGACCCACATGGTCGAAAAGCTGCTTGTCGCCGAACGCCGGGCCCACAATTTCCGCCTGAACCTCATCGAACAGGCAACACGATCACTCAACACCTATATCGCCATGGCCGGCGACCACGCGGATCAAAAAATCCTGGATGCCCATCTCGACGCCCTGATGCAGCTCAATACCGTGCCGTTCGATCAGGAAAGCCAGGCCGCGGCAATTGTCCAGCGCCTTGAAAACCTTGTCGCCCGGCGGCGCCAGAACAGGAAATTGCTCGCATGAACGCGCATGCCTTCTCATCGCCGGCGGATTCGAAAGCCGCAGGCAACCAGGCCAATAATCGCGATGTCCGCAATCTCGCCAATCTGGGTGAGACCGCTTCGACCAGCCGTGTCCTCAACCTGTCGCAGGTCTATCTCCAGTCGGCGCGCGAAAAAGAATACCAGCTCCGGCCCTTCTTCCGTGACTCGCAACTCAACAAGTGCATCCTGGTCAAGCACACACTGCGTGCCAACGAACGCGACCTGTTCGCCCGTTCCAAGCGTACCGCGACCAAGATCATCCTGCCCTTCGACCCGCTGGACCTCAAACTGGGCGGCCGTTCGATCTTCGTCAACCAGACAGGTTTCGACGCCTTCTGCCGCGCCTATTTCAACATCGACGACGTTATGTCCAATGCCGATGTGCAGCTATTGCGTCTGATGGACCAACTGCCATCGCTTGATCCCTTCCTGGTGCGCGAACACCTGGGCCGCAACGGCTTCAAACCCGGCGCCTGCTACCTCAAGATCTCGCCCTTCGACGTCCAGCGCATGGTCGGTTTCGCCAATGCCGAGATCGAGCGCCTGGTCGTCACCGCCTTCGGCGACGGTTTGTCAGGCGAGGCCGGGGTCAAGCTGACCGGCAAGATCCTGGCCGACGAGCTTGACAAGGAGTTGTCGCCGCTGCGCCGCGTCCTGCGTATGAACGAGGAGGAGTTCTCCGACGGCATCTTCTCGTGGCGAGGCTTCCTGTACTTCAAGTGGCGCCACCTGGAACTGCAGGAAGAAATGCGGAAGGTCCTGGAGGGCCTGGCCAGCTACCAGCCTGTCGGTTCGGCCGACGAGGCATTGAAGGAATACCTCCGCGAGGTCCGCCCCAGACTGGCGCGCAAGATCGTCGATGCCGTCCAGGGCGTCGGACGGACGCTGAACGTCTACGACCAGGCCTACCACGCCCTCGTCCAGGGCGAAAATGCCGGCCCATTCCGCCGCTTCCTGCTCGACGGGCCGGGCCTGTTTTTTGAGCTTGGCGAGAATATCGGAATCTTAAGTCATATCGGCTCATTCTGGCAGTACCGCATGGGCCAGGCGATGATTAATCAGCGCCTGACGCCGACGGAATACAGCGACATCCTGATGGATTTCGAGGACTCGCTGAGCATGATCGGCAGCCGTGAAGAAGAAGCGTAACCGGTTTATTTTTTTGTCGCGATATCCAGCCAAAAACCGCCGCACACTTTTTGGCATATCGCTGGACCGGAAAGGATGAGTATTCGTGTTTGTTGAAGCCCCCGTCATGGCCAGGCTGGCTGAGAGCCAGTTCCGCACCTCGCGCGAGATGCGGAATCTGGCGCACCTGACCTTTGGCGGGTCGTCGGATCGCGTGCTCAACCTGTCGCGCGTCTATCGCGCCTTTCGCGATGACGAAGATTACAACGAAAACCCGCTGTTCGAAAATTCGTCTCTGAACCGCGCCATCATCCTCAAGCACAATCTGCGTGTTGACGAACGGCACCTGTTTGCCGGCAGCCGCCAGACCGTGACCAAAATCATCCTGCCCTTCGATGCCTATGACCTGACACTGGGCGGCCGCGCCTTCTACTTCCGCCAGGCGCATTTCGAACAGCTGATGAAGACCTATCTCGGCATAACCGACCTGTCGCGCAGTCGTGACGTCGAGATCCTGCGCTGCATGGACCGGCTGCCGTCCCTCGACCCCTTCCTGTTGCGCGAACACCTGCTGGCGATGAATGTCAGGGCATCGCCGAAGTATTTCCAGATTTCGCCGAACGACCTGCAAAGCATGGCCAAGTTTACGGCGCATGAGATCGAAAATCTCGTTGCCGCAGCGCTTGGGGGCGAAGGCGGCCAGGGCGCGTCACGCCTCGGCAGCAAGATCCTGTCCGACCAGCTCGATCGTGAACTGTGGCCGCTGAAGGAAACGCTCGGCATGACCGACGAGCAGTTTTCCGCCGGCATCATGTGCTGGCGCGGCTTCCTCTATTACAAGTGGGGCTACGTCGAACTGCAAGACGCCATACGCGAGGTGCTGAACGGTCTGTCGACTTACAAGCCGGTGCCGACGCACGAAGACATGGTGCGCAACTATCTGCGCCGCGCCCGTCCGCGCATCGCCAAGGCCATCGTCAAAACGATCCACGAAGCCGGGCGTGTGCTTGAAAGCTATGACGAGGTCTATATCGCTCTGGCCGTTGAGCGGAATCCTGAGCCATTTCGCCAGTTCCTGATGCGCGGGTCGAATCTGTTTTTCGACCTGGGTGAGAAGCTGGGCATCCTCAACCACATCGTGTCGTTCTGGAAGTTCCGCATGGCGCGTCTGTACAAGACACAGTCGCGCCAGCTGGAAAGCGTCGAATACGCCGACATCCTCATCGACTTCGAAGCCAGCCTGTTCCGCTCGCTGACGGCGGAGTAGGTCTTCCGGGTTATCTGAACGCACTTCGCCCTCCCCATTTATGGGGAAGGGGACCGCAGCTTGCTGCGGTGGGCGGGGCCTCTTTCTGCTAAACAGTGACGTGGATGCGGTTGTAATACGTCAAGCGCTTAGCCTGCGACTTCTGCTATAAGCCCCGCCCACCATCTGCTCCGCAGATGGTACCCCCTCCCCGCTATACGGACCGGAGACATGGGTGACACATGTTCGGAGACATAGGTTACACATTTGGTGAGCCTATGTTGATGTGAGGTCAATAGTCGCGATGCGTTTCGCTCCGAAGCAGATGTCATAGGTGTTCTGTCCGGTAGGCCTTACAGCGACGTGTTCTCCTCTGAAGGCTTTCGGTACGCGCCATTGCCTGTTCCTGAAACTGATAGCGCCAAGGTCTTTGGGGACTTTCCTGACGATGTCGGAGCTGTCGT